>NZ_JQSG02000001.1:300000-600000 GCF_000754095.2 Acidihalobacter prosperus | reverse complement strand
TGACGGCATCCTGCGGCGCCCATTCTGCGGGTAGCCGCCTCGTGTTAGGTATGGACATGGATGATGCTTGGGGTCGGTGGACTCGGGAAGCCGTTTCGTTCAGGGCGTCAGGTGGGCGCCGGGGTGTACCACGGTATGAATCACGTAATGATCCTCGAAATAAACCGTGTAGTGGGCATAGACCCAGCGGGTAATCGGCGGATGGTCCACCGGCGCCAGCCGCTCCATCGGCTGACCGAATCGCTTAAGCACCTGCCGCATCGTCATGCCGCGGTGAGGTTGTTCAGGCAGCCGCGCGGCTTCCGGGCGACCGTTGGGCATGATCAGCACCTCGGCCATGGCCGGTGCGGCGTAACCGCCGGCAAGCATCAGGCTCAGCACCAACAACGTGCGGGACATCATGGCGAACTCCAGCATGATCGATAGACCGCACTATAGCATCGGCCCTCGCATGGCGAGAAGTCATGGAGCCGTTCCACTGTCGTGTCCGGGTGTGGTTTAATCCCGCCATGTTTCATCCCCTCGAACTCTTTGTCGGGCTGCGCTATACCCGCGCCAAGCGCCGCAACCATTTCATTTCCTTCATTACCCTGATCTCCATGCTCGGTATCGCGCTCGGCGTGACCGCGCTGATCACGGTGCTGTCGGTCATGAACGGCTTCGAGCGCGAATTGCAGCAGCGCATTCTCGGCATGGCTTCCGACGTCACCATCTCGCCGTTCGAGGGTGGGCTGCGGGATTGGGCGTCTCTCGAAAAGCGCGTTGCCGGCGCGCCCGGCGTGACCGGGGTCGCGCCTTACGTGCAGGGAGAGGCGATGGTCACAGCCGGGCGCGCGGTCAGCGGTGTGCTGCTGCAGGGCATCGTGCCCGCACAGCAGGGGCAGGTGTCCGATGTCGGCAGCCACATGGTATCGGGACACCTGAGCGCGCTCAAGCCGGGCCAGTTCGGCATCGTTCTGGGACGCGATCTTGCGGCCTACCTGGGCGTTGGGCCGGGCGACCATGTCACCGTGATCACGCCCGATACCACGGTCACGCCGGCAGGCATCCTGCCGCGTTTCCGGCGTTTTACCGTCGTCGGTGTGTTTTCGGTGGGCATGTATCAATACGATCGGAGCATGGCCTTCATCGACATGCAGGATGCGTCGCGGCTGTTCCGTCTGAACGGCGTAACCGGGCTGCGGCTGAAGCTCCAGCACGTGATGGCGGCGCCTCAGGTCGCGGCTTCGCTGAGCCGGCAGCTCGGCTCCAAGTACTGGGTGAGCGACTGGACTCAGGAAAACGCCAACTTCTTCCATGCCGTCAAGACCGAAAAGACCGTGATGTTCGTGATCCTGTTCCTGATCGTGGCGGTCGGTGTGTTCAACATCGTTTCCACGCTGGTCATGGTGGTGACGGACAAGCAGTCGGACATCGCCATTTTGCGCACGCTGGGTTTGTCGCCCGGCCGCGTGATGCGCATCTTCATGATCCAGGGGACGATCATCGGTTTCATCGGCGTGCTGATCGGTATTCTCGGCGGTGTCATGCTTTCTCTCAACGTCGAGACCATCGTGCCGGCGATCGAAAAACTTTTTCACGTCCAGTTTCTGTCGCCGAAGGTGTACTACATCAGCCAGCTGCCCTCGCATCTGGAATGGCGAGACGTGCTGCACATTGGCGTCATTGCCTTCGTGCTGTCGATTCTGGCCACGATCTATCCGGCCTGGCGCGCGGCGCGCACCCAGCCGGCCGAGGCCTTGCGCTATGACTGAAGGGGGCGGTTTCAGGTGTTGAGCGACCTGCAAACCGGCGAGCCGGTCCTGCAATGCCGCAGCTTGCGGAAAACCTTCCGCGACAACGGCCTGCAGGTCGAGGTGCTGCGCAATATCGATCTCACGGTGATGCCGGGTGAAAAGCTCGCCATAGTCGGCAGTTCCGGCAGCGGCAAGAGTACGCTCCTCCATCTGCTGGGCGGGCTGGAAACGCCGAGCCAGGGCGAGGTGAGCGTCTGTGGGCGCGACATGGGGCGGCTGGCGGACAACCTGCGCGGTCGTCTGCGCAACGAAGCCCTGGGCTTCGTGTATCAGTTCCACCATCTTCTGCCCGAGTTCACGGCGCTTGAAAACGTGGCCATGCCGTTGTTGATACGCGGCGCACATCCCGCGCAGGCCACGCAGCGGGCCCGCATGTTGCTGGAGCGCGTCGGCTTGCTCGGGCGCATCAAGCACAAACCGGCTGAATTATCGGGCGGCGAGCGGCAACGCGTGGCCATCGCGCGTGCCGTGATCACCGAGCCCAAGGCCGTGTTGGCGGACGAGCCGACCGGCAATCTGGATCGCAAGAACGCCGACCAGATCTATCAGTTGCTGCTCAGGCTGAACCAGGAACTGGGAACCGCCCTGGTCATCGTGACCCACGACGCCCTGCTGACGCGCCGCATGGACCGCGTGCTCAGGCTGGATGACGGCGTGCTGATCGGCGGTGGCTGAGCGCGCGCGCGCCGTTCAGGATTTGTGTTCCGCCCGGTGACGGCGCATACGCTGCTGCCAGCGACGCACCACGTGCATCCGCCAGAATAGGCGTATCCCGAAATACCCCAATACCGAAAGACTGCTGCCGACCACGAAACTGCCCAGGAGCAGGGGGCGCCAGATACGGCTAAACTCGTCCTGGAACCAGGCCGCCGTCAAATGAAAATTGGCCGGATGATGGGCCGGCGCACCAAGCAGCCAGTTGCCGACCAGGTAGGCGAAATAAAACATCGGGGGGATGGTCACGGGGTTGGTCAGCCAGACCAGGGCGACGGAGATCGCGAGATTGACGCGAAAGGCGACCGCCAGCAGCGCGGCGCCGACCATCTGGGCGGGGAAGGGGACGAAGGCCATGAACAGGCCGACCGCGAACGCACCGGCCACCGAGCGCCGGTTGAGATGCCACAGACTCGGGTCGTGCAGCCAATTGCCGAGAAACCGCAAGGCCTTGTGTTCCTTGACGGCATGACGGTTGGGAAACAGGCGTTGGATGATGCGTTTGGCCATCGTGCGCGACCTGATCGAATCTGACGGGCTGGAAATTCGAATGATTATGCCGCGTTTTTCGGGCGCCCGCCTGCACATTTCCATGACAGTGCGGATACGCCGCAGGGCAGGGGTATGAGCCTGACGGGCGCGCTGGCCTTCCTGCTCGGCATTCTGGCCCTGGGTGCCCTGCCGACGTTGCCATCGATGTTCGTGTGGTTGCCTGTCGCACTGTTGCTGGCGGTTTTCTGGCGAGTGCGCCGCCGTTGTCCGTCCGCGCTGGCGTTCGCCTGCTGGTTTGTCCTCGGCTTCGCTTGGGCGTTGACGCGGGCCGATGCCTTGCTCGATCAGCGCTGGTCCGCTGATGACATGCATCGCGATGTGGTGTTGACCGGCGTGGTACGTGGCGTGCCTGAGCGTCAAGACCATTCGACCCGGTTCGAATTTGCCGTGGAGGCGGCCCGTTTGGGAGACCGCCTGCTCACGCAGCCTCCCGCCCGCGTCCGCCTGGGTTGGTACGGTCGCCGCCCCGATCTGCGTCCGGGCGAACGCTGGCGTCTGACGGCGCGTCTAAAGCCCGCACACGGCCATCTCAATCCCGGTGGATTCGACTACGAGGGTTGGCTGTTCTCGCGCGGGATACGCGCGACCGGCTATGTGCGCGAGGGCGGGAAGGCAAGGCGCCTGGGGCAGGCATCCGACCCGGTCAGCCTGGTGGACCGATGGCGCCAGACGCTCGATCGCAGGTTGCATGCCGCGCTAGAAGGCACACCCAACGCGGGCGTGATTTCCGCGTTGGTGCTGGGCATGCGCAGTGGCATTCCGGAGGATCGCTGGCGCGTCCTGCTTGAGACCGGCACAAATCACCTGATCGCCATTTCCGGGTTGCACATTGGCCTCATCGCTGGGCTGGTCTTCGCCCTGGTGCGGCGATTCTGGGCCTTTGTGCCCGCGCTCGCCTTGAGGTTGAGCGCACCGCAGGCCGCCGCCGGCATGGCGCTGGTCGCGGCGGCCCTATATGCCCTGATGGCCGGCCTGTCGATCCCCACGCAGCGCGCTCTGGTCATGCTGGCCGTTGCCTTAGGCGGTATCATGCTCAAGCGGCACTTGAGGCCCTCTCACGCCCTGGCGCTTGCTTTGGTGGGTGTGCTGCTGCTCGATCCGTTCGCCGTGCACAATGCAGGATTCTGGCTTTCGTTCTCGGCAGTCGCCTTCATCCTCTATGCGCTGATCGGCCGCGAACGTCCGCGCCGCGGCGGCACCTGGACCCACTGGCTGCGCGTGCAATGGGCTCTGACCCTCGGATTGCTGCCCTTGAGTATCGCGCTGTTTCAACGCGCCGCGCCGGTCGCACCGTTGGCCAATCTGATCGCGGTGCCTTGGGTGGGGCTGCTGGTGGTGCCGTTGTCTCTGTCCGGCACGTTGCTGCTGAGTGTGTGGCCCGCCGGCGGCGCGGCGGTTCTGCGTCTTGCATCCGGGTTGCTGAATGCCCTGTGGCCACTGCTGGACTGGCTGGCGGAATTGCCGTGGGCTCATTTGCGATTGGGGCTGAGCGATATCTGGGTGTTGCCGGTCGCCCTCGCGGGGGTATTGATCGTGCTCGCGCCGCGTGCGTGGCCGGCGCGCTGGGTGGGGCTGATCCTGGTGGCGCCGGTCTTCGTGCCGGCGGGCGACACGCCAAGACCCGGAGACTGGCGGCTGACCCTGCTCGATGTGGGGCAAGGCCTTGCCGCCACGGTCCAGACCGCGCGCCATGTGCTGGTTTTCGATGCCGGGCCGCGCTATCGGTCGGGTTTCGACGCAGGGGAAGCCATTGTGGCGCCGTATCTGCGCACCCAGGGCGTGACGCATATCGATCGCCTGATCGTTTCGCATCCGGACATGGACCACCGCGGCGGCGCGGCCTCGCTGGCGGCGGCCTTGCCCGTGCATATGCGTATCGACGCCGTCGGACCGAACGCCTGTCGGGCAGGCCAGAGCTGGCATTGGGACGGGATCGACTTCATGTTTTTATATCCTGCGCCCGGAGAGACCGGCTCGCGCAACAACCGCAGCTGCGTGCTCAAGGTTTCCGGGCCCGGCGGCAGCGCGCTCTTGATCGCGGATATCGAACGCGGCGGCGAGCGGCGGCTGGTCAATCGCGGACGCCGCATACTGGCGAGCGACCTGATGCTGGTGCCGCACCACGGCAGCCTGACGTCTTCCAGCAGCGGACTCATCGATGCGGTCGGGCCGCGTATCGCCCTGATCAGCAGTGGTTTCGGCAACCGTTTCGGATTCCCGCGCGCGGCCGTGCTGCAGCGCTACCGCGCGCGCGGCGTCGCTGTTTACGATACGGCCAGCGCCGGCGCGATCCGGGTCGATTTCATTGCCGACGCGCAGGCGGGCATCGAGGTGAAGGCGTATCGTCATAGCCATCGGCGTTTTTGGCAATATTCGGCCGCGGAGCCCGCTGGCGCTCAAAATCGGATTGAACCTATTGGGTTCGGGATGTTCAATAACGCTAACAATAATGATTAACATCTACAGTACGAGGGCGCATGAATAAACCGACCGATGGCGCAAGCCTGACGGCGCGCGTCGAGCCGACACGTACGCCGGGGCGCTGGCGATTGGCCATGATGGTGTTCGGGCCGGGCTTGGTGGTCATGCTCGCGGATACCGATGTCGGCAGTATCATCACCGCCGCGCAGAGCGGCGCTCAGTGGGGCTACCATCTGCTGCCGCTGCAGCTGCTGCTGATTCCGATCCTGTACGTGGTGCAGGAATTGACGGTACGGCTGGGGTTGATCACCGGCAAGGGTCATGGCGAGCTGATCCGGGAGACCTTCGGCCAGGGTTGGGCCTGGCTGTCCGTATCCACCCTGGTGGTCGCTTGCGTGGGTGCCTTGCTGACCGAGTTTTCCGGGGTCGCCAGCGTCGGCCGCCTGTATGGCGTGCCCGGCAGTGTCAGCCTGAGCCTTGCCGCGGGATTTCTGATCCTGGTGGTCTGGACCGGCAGCTATCGCCGGGTGGAGCGCGTCGCCATGCTGATGGGGGGCTTCGAGCTCGCGTTTTTCTGGGTGGCCGCTCGGGCTCACCCGGATGCCGAATCGGCCTTGGCGGGTATCCGCCATATCCCGCTCAACGACACGGGTTATCTATATCTGGTGGCCGCGAACATCGGCGCGGTCATCATGCCTTGGATGGTTTTCTATCAGCAGTCGGCGATCGCCGACAAAGGCCTGCGGCCGCAGGCCCTGCGTTATGCGCGTCTCGATACCGCTGTGGGCGCCGTGGTGACGCAGCTGGTGATGGCCGCCGTGTTGATTGCGGCAGCAGCCACCCTGGGTACGCACCCAGGCGGCCCGCCGCTGGATACGGTGGAGGAGATCGCGGATGCGATGACGCCCTACCTGGGGGCCGGCGCCGGTCGCCTGATATTTTCGATCGGCATTCTCGGCGCCGGCATGGTCGCGGCGATCGTGGTCTCGCTCGCCGCCGCCTGGGGACTCGGCGAGGTGGCGGGTTATCGCCGCTCGCTGCAGGACAGCCCGCAGCGGGCGCCCTGGTTCTATGCGGTATATTCGCTGGTGGTCGCGGTCGGTGCGGTGGTGGTCGGCCTCGCCCACGATCTGGTCGCGCTGAGCGTGGCGGTCGAGGTCATGAATGCCCTACTGCTGCCGCTGGTGCTCGGCTTTCTGTTTTTGCTCGGTCGGCATGCGTTGCCACCGGAGCACCGGCTGCGTGGAGGCTACGCCTGGCTGGTGGCCATCACGATCGTCCTGACCTCGTGTCTCGGCTTGTATGGGGGGCTTTCCTGGCTGTTCGGCGGTCATTGACGGACCGGCGCGCTTAACCTCGTTTGGCGCTAACGTGTATGATTCGGCATCGTTTGCGAACAGCATCACATTACGGGGCATCGACACGTGTTCGAGATCGTCAAGGCGGGCGGTTGGGTCATGGCGCCGATCATCGGCGCATCCATTCTCGCGCTCGCGATCATTCTGGAGCGCTTCTGGTCGCTGAGACGGGCGCGCATCATGCCGGGCGGCCTGCTCGACACCGTGGTCGAGGAACTGCGCCGCGGCGATCTGGCCGCCGACCGTATCCAGGCCATCGCTGCCGGCTCGCCGCTGGGGCGCATTCTCGCCGTCGGACTTGCCAACCGCCGTCAGCCGCACGAGCTGATCAAGGAACGCATTGAGGAGACCGGCCGCCAGGTGGTGCACGAACTCGAACGCTTCCTCAATACGCTGGGTACCATCGCCACGATCTCGCCGCTGATGGGGCTGCTGGGCACCGTGTTCGGCATGATCCAGGTCTTCGGCGTGATCACCTCGGTCGGCGTGGGCAATCCGCACATTTTGGCGGGAGGCATCGCCAAGGCCCTGATCACCACGGCGGCCGGTCTGCTGGTGGCGATTCCCGCGCACATTTTCTACCGTTATTTCCGCGGCTACGTGGACGCGCTCACCGTCGAGATGGAGGACCAGTCCATCCAGCTCGTGGACAGCCTGCGCACCCTCTCGACCACCACGGCGACGGTGCGCAAGTCGAGAACCGGCACATGAATTTCAGCCGCCACGCGCGCGCCAGCCGCCACGGGGAGGGCTCGGGCATCGACATGACGCCGATGGTCGATACGGTGCTGACCCTGCTGATCTTCTTCATGGTCACCACGACCTTCAGCCGCCAGTCCGAGCTCAAGATCCAGCTGCCCAAAGCCGAAAGCGCGGCGACCGTGGCCAAACAAAGCCCGCTGGTACTCTCGATAGACGCGCGCGGCCACTATTATCTGAACGGCCGCGAACTGGTGAATTCGCGTTTCGATACGTTGTTCCGGGCCCTACAGCAGGCCAAGGGCGCGGACGGCGACAAAATGCCCCTGGTGATCCGCGCCGACGTCAAGACCCCCTATCAGGCCGTGGTCACGGCGATGGACGTCGCCGGCCAGCTCGGTCTTTCCCGCCTGTCGATCGCCACCGACAAAACCGCGCCCAGCGGCCGCTGAAATGGCAGGCAAGTCGCAGCCAGTCTCCGGTATCGGGGTCTATCGACGCCTGCTGCGCGAATCGTTGCAGCACTGGCCCTATCTGTTGCTTGCCATCGTGGGCATGACACTCACGGCCGCCACGCAACCGGCCATGGCCGCGCTGATGAAACCCTTGCTCAACGGCGGTTTCGTCGAACGCGACATGCATGCGATCACATGGATTCCGCTGGCATTGGTCGGACTGTATTTCGTGCGTGGCGTGGCAAGTTACGTGTCAGCCTACTTCATGGCCTTCGTGGGTACGCGAGTGGTCATGGATCTGCGCGAACGCATGTTCGATCGCCTGTTGCACATGCCCGTGACCTTTTTCGACAACGCCTCGTCCGGAGAGCTGCTGGCCAAGCTCACCTATAACGTGGAACAGGTGGCCGGCGCCTCGACCAGCAGCTTCACCATCCTGGTGCGCGACAGCATTACCGCCATCGGCCTGATGATCTGGGTGGTATATCTCAGTTGGCAGCTGAGCCTGGTGTTTTTGGTGCTGATACCGGTGATCGCGCTGATCGTAAAGTCGGTTTCGGGCGTATTCAGGCGTTTGAGTCACGGCATTCAGGATGTGGTGGGCGAGGTGACCCATGTTTCCGAGGAAATGATCGAAGGCCACCGCGTGGTCAAACTGTTCGGCGGCATCGATTACGAGACCCGCCGTTTCGGCGAGGTCAACCATCGCAGCCGCTGGCTGCAGCTGCGCTCCACTGCGGCCCAGGCGGCGAGTCTGCCGGTAATGGAGTTCATCGCCTCGATCGGCATCGCCTTCATCATCTATCTCGCCACCTCGGGTACCCTGCTCGAATCGATGAACGTGGGCAGCTTCGTGTCCTTCGTGACCGCAGTGCTGATGCTGATGGAGCCGTTACGCCGCCTCGCCCAGATCAATCCGACGCTGCAAAAGGGCATCGCCGCCGGGGAGACCATATTCGAGCTGATCGACATGCCGCCCGAGCGGGATAGCGGCACGCGTCGGCTCGAGCGGGCAGCAGGCCGCATCGAATACCGTAACGTCAGCTTCCGCTACGATGCGCACAAGGGCGATGTGCTCAAGGGCATCGACCTGCACATCGCCCCGGGCGAAACCGTGGCGCTGGTCGGTCGTTCGGGCAGCGGCAAGAGCACCCTGGTCAATCTGCTGCCGCGTTTTTACGAACTCGAACAAGGCGAAATACTGCTCGACGGCATCCCCATCGGCGAATTGGTGCTCGACAGCCTGCGCCAGCAGATCACCTACGTGGGCCAGCAGGTCACGCTGTTCAATGACACCATCGCCGCCAATATCGCCTATGGCGCACAAGGCGGCGCCTCGCGCGAACGGATCATCGAGGCCGCGCGGGCCGCACATGCTTGGGAATTCATCGAGCAGTTGCCAAGCGGCCTCGACACCCTGGTCGGGGAGAATGGCGTGCTGCTTTCCGGCGGCCAGCGCCAGCGGCTCGCCATCGCTCGGGCGCTGCTCAAGGACGCGCCCATCCTGATCCTCGACGAAGCGACTTCCGCGCTCGATACCGAATCCGAACGACACATTCAGGCGGCCCTGGAGGTGTTGGTCAGGGGGCGGACCACGCTCGTGATCGCCCATCGGCTGTCGACCATCGAGAGCGCGGACCGCATCGTGGTCATGCACCAGGGCGAGATCGTCGAAATCGGCAACCATCGGGAGCTGATCGCACGCGACGGCGTGTATGCCCGGCTACATCGCATGCAGTTCCGCGACGAACCCGTGTCCGATCCGACTGAGGCGGGGCAGGATGCCGCCGGTTGACGCGCAGGGCTATGGCGGCGCCTGGTGGCCGGTGCTGCGCGCGAACTGGCGCGACCGGCGAGCCGGTCGGCAGGCAGCGGCGGCCGCCAGGCTCGGTTATCTGCGACCGCCGCGCGGCGAGGGCAGGGTGGTGTGGATCAAGGCCGGCGGCAGCCCCGAATCCGTACATCTGGCCTGCGAGCTGCTGGGTGCTCTGCGTGAGCGCCGCCTGGATATCCGGCTCGCACTGACATTCGAGCACGATTACCCCGAAATCATCGAACCGCGCGTACGCGGGCTGCGCAAGATCGGCCTCGGCTACGGCCCGAGCGACCGGCCCGCCGCCGTCCGGCGGGTGATGACGCGCCTCAAGCCTTTCGGATTGGTGCTGGTCGATACGCAGCCGCACCCGAACCTGTTGCGCGCGGCTTGCGCCGCCGGCACCCACGTGATCGCCTTCAACACCGGCCCCGCGCCGCTGGCGGTGGAGGCTGCTTATCCCAATGATGCCGATCAGGCGAACGCGTGGAGGGCGGACGACCACGCCACGCCACTGGCGGAACCCGCCGACCCAATGGCGCTGTTCGTGGAGGCGCAGGCCGACACGACCCTGCGCAGCCTGGCGGCCGCTGGCCATGACGGGCTGCACCTTTGGTGGTGGCACGACGACAGCGGCAAGACGCATGCGGACGCCATTGCGCACTGGCGCCAGTCTGGCTTCGTCGATGACGGGATTCTGTTCGTCTCGGGCCAGCCCGATGCGCCGGCCCGGCGGCAGGCCGACCTGACGATCGGCGACTGGGACCGCAGCCCGCTGCCGCCCGGGCGCGTCGTCTGGGTCGACGATTCGCGCTGGTTCGCCGCCGTCGCCAGCGCCGCGACGGCGGGCTATCTCGATACTCAGGTTCGTGCCACGCTCTGGCAGGCGTTGGCCGGCGGCTGCGCACTCGCGCTCGGCGCGGCCACCCGCCGGATGCGTCCGACACTGCCGTTTCTGGACGATGCGCCTTCGCGGCCCGATGACGTATGGGCGGACTGGCGAACGCTGAAGACGGAAACGCTTGCGGCCCGCCGTCGCGGCGATCTTGGACGGCGTTATTTTTGGGACGAGCGCAGGCGGGTGCAAGGCGTGATGGATGATTTTCTTCAGCGTGTATTCGACTGGTAAAACATGGCCTTACAGCAATATATTGAGGCTTTTTGGCACTCGGACGGCCTTGTCTCCCGCCTCATGTTGCCGCTGTCGCGCCTCTATGCCGGCGTGGCTCGCCAACGTCGACAGCGCGCGCTTGAAGCACCGCCGCCGCGCTGGCCTGTGCCGGTGATCGTGGTGGGCAATATCACGGTTGGCGGCACCGGCAAGACGCCGATGGTGATCTGGCTGGTCGAGTGGCTACGGGCGCAAGGCCTGCGGGCGGGCGTGGTCAGCCGGGGCTATGGCGGGCGGGCCGGCCGCCACGATCCTCACCGGGTCATGAACACTGACGATCCCGGAGAGGTCGGAGACGAACCGCTATTGATCGCCACGCGTACGAATGTACCAGTGGTTGTCGGGCGCGCACGCGCGAAGGCCGTGCGCATGCTGCTCTCCGGCGACGCATGCGATGTGGTGGTCAGCGACGACGGCCTGCAGCACTATGCTCTCGCGCGCGATATCGAAATCGCCATGCTCGACGGCCGCCGGCGCCTCGGCAATGGCCGCTGCCTGCCGGCTGGGCCCTTGCGGGAACCCGAAGACCGACTCCAAACGGTCGACTGGGTGGTGGTCAGCGACGGCGCCGCCCAGGCAGGCGAATACGCGATGATGCTGAAGCTGGGCGATGCCAGGCGCATCGATCCATCATCCGATGAAACGCGCGCGCTGGCGGCATTTCGCGGGCAAACCGTGCATGCGCTGGCCGGCATCGGCAACCCGCAGCGTTTTTTCTCCGCGCTTGAGGGCGCCGGTCTGAACATCATTCGCCATCCCTTGCCGGATCATCACCGGATTGCCCCCTCCGATCTCGATTTCGGAGACACACGGCCGATACTCATGACCGAGAAGGATGCCGTAAAATGCCGCACATTCGCATCGAAGCGGGCTTGGGCCGTACCGGTTGACGCCGTGCCGGATCCGGAGTTCGTCGATGCCCTAAGCGAACGCCTCAGGAGTGTCTGATGGACAAGAAATTGCTCGACATCCTCGTCTGCCCGGTCACCAAGGGGCCGCTCATCTACGACAAGAAACATCAGGAGCTGATTTCGCGTTCCGCGCGGCTGGCCTATCCCATTCGCGATGGCATCCCGGTCATGCTGGAGGACGAGGCGCGCCCGTTGACACAGGAGGAAGTGGAAGCGCTGTGACGTCATCGGCCTGTCCTCCCGACCTTGCGCCGCCAGGGTCACGCCCATGAGCTTTCGAGTCGTCATTCCCGCGCGCCACGCCTCCACGCGGCTGCCTGGCAAACCGCTGCTGCCTCTGGCGGGCCGGCCGCTGATCGCGCATGTCTACGATTGCGCGCGCGCGTCGGGCGCGGCGGAAATTCTGATCGCCACCGACGACGCACGCATTGCCGAGGCCTGCACGGGCTTTGGCGCATCGGTCGTCATGACCTCGGCCTCCCACCGCTCCGGCAGCGAGCGGCTGGCCGAGGTGGTGGCCCTGCAGGGCTGGCCCGACGACGAAATCGTGGTCAATCTCCAGGGCGACGAACCGCTGACGCCGTCCTCGGCAATCCGTCAGGTGGCCGAAGACCTGATCGCCTTCCCGGAGGCGAGCGTCTCGACGCTGTGCGCGCCGATCCATTCCGCCGCGCAACTCAACGATCCGCACACCGTCAAGGTTGTGCGCGACGTCGCCGGATACGCGCTTTATTTCAGTCGCGCGCCGATTCCATGGGAGCGGGACGTGATCGGCGCCGAGGCACGGGAGGCGCCGATCGGCTGGCGTCATGTCGGCATGTACGCCTACCGGGCCGGTTATCTGCGTCGCTACGTGGCGTTGCCCGCTTGCGAGCTCGAACACATCGAAAAGCTCGAGCAATTGCGCGTGCTTTGGCATGGCGCGCGCATTCACGTGGCCGAAGCGCTGGAGGTGCCGGGGCACGGCGTCGATACTCCGGAGGATCTCGCGCTGGTGGCAGCACTGCTGGCGCAACGCGACGCAAATGATAAATAACCTTAAAATATATTAGTAATTATTTGATTATATGGTGTATTTGCGCGGGGCTGGTCGCGGCAGGCGTGACCCGGTGCCCGCCGCGACCAGCGTCAAGACCTAATGCGCGGCCTTTTTGAGCAGGCTGTGCATGGCGAGCGCCACATCATGTGCCGCCGCGGCGTCGTCGATGGTCACCCCGACGCTGGCAAGCCGTTCGACCTGATCGAGCAGCTTGCGTTTGGAAGCCGAGGTTTCGTCGTTGATTGCGCCGTTGCCAAGCCCCTTGCAGGGGTTCATGGCATGCGCATCGTAACCCTTGCCGTGTTCTCCCACCATGCAATTGAGTATGTGATGCATATGCATGTGCATGTGGTTCAGGCTATCGGCCTTGATCAGAAAATCCGCATGCATCAGCGCTTTGTCGATCTCCTCGCGGGCGTTGCCTGCCGCTGCACTGGTGCCGGCGGACATCAATCCGAACGCAAACAGCATAAACGACGCCAATACCTTGATTTTTTTCATGGTTTTGTCCTCCGTCTTGGTGGTCCCGAATGGATGCCGTGCTCGGGAGCACTAATCATAGACGCGAAAAACAGGTGCGGTTGCCCTGATTGGGGACCTTCGTCGCGGCGCGTGTCCCGCATGCGGCCGGAGTGAACCCCGCGGCGTTTATCGGGTCCAATCGGTTCGCGTGATGATCCACGCGCAAGTCGAGGCGGAAGGGCAGGGAGGCATGAGACGCGATCAAAACCGCGGTACGCGCGAGGAAGGCCGTTTTTGGCGTATCACGGGGCAGGTGGTGTTGCTGGTCGTCGTGGTCGGCGGCCTGGGTGTCGGCTCCTGGCTGACCTACCTGTGGCAGACACTGCCCTCGGTGGCGGAACTCAAACACTGGAAGCCCGCCACGCCTCTGCGCATCTACGCCGCCAACGGCCAGCTACTGTCCGTCGACGGCCCCCGGCTGCGCGACACCCTGCAGTCGCAGCAGATCCCGGAACAGCTGCGCAATGCCTTCGTCTCGGCCGAGAACGGCCATTTCTGGAGCAACAACCCGCTCTACTACCCGGTCAGTTTCCCCGGCATCCTGCGTGCCGCCTGGATCGACCTGATTCACTTCGCGCCGGTGCAGGGTGCGAGCACGATCCCCGAGCAGGTTGCGCGCAATTTCTATCTTTCGCCGAAAAAGACCATCACCCGCAAGGTGCGCGAAATCCTGTTGGCCTACAAGCTGGCCCGCCATTTCAGTCATCGCGACATCCTCGATCTGTACCTGAACAAGATCTATCTTGGCAATGGCGCCTACGGTGTCGGCGCGGCGGCGCAGATCTATTACGGCAAACCGGTTGACGAGTTGACGCTGCCGCAGATGGCGATGTTGGCGGGCCTGCCGGCGGCGCCGGAATACTTCAATCCGCTGGCCAATCCCAAGGATGCGCGCTCGCGCAGGAACTACGTGATCGGACGCATGCTTGCGCACGGTTACATCACCGCGCAGCAGGCGCGTGAGGCCGAAGCCGCGCCATTGAGCGCCCAATATCACAACGAAGGGCGCAACATTGCCCGCTACGCAACCCAGTGGATCGAACGCTGGCTGGTGTCGCAGTACGGCGCGGACATGACCTACCGCAGTGGACTGCAGGTCTACACGACCATCGTCCCGCGATTGCAGACGGCGGCCAACGAATCCGTGGCCATCGGCCTCGAGAACTACTCGATGGGTCTCGACAGCCTCGATCCCAAGCATTACCGGGGGCCGGTGGGGCATCTCGACAAAGCGCAGATCGAGCAGGCGCTCAACGGCGTGAGGCCGAAGTTGCTACCGCCACAGGATCCCGCGAACCTGCGCTGGGGACTGGTGCTGTCCGCCGATCATGCTCATGCCCAGGTGTCGCTGGAAGGGCAGGAAACCGTCACCCTCGGCCAGCGTGCCGTCGCCTGGACCGCCGGCACGCCCGGCAGCAATGGCGAACAGCATCCCGTCGACATGGGGCGCTTGCTCAAGCGCGGCGATGTCGTCTGGCTGCGCCATTACGTCGACCCGGGCTGGCCCGCGAACGGAGAGGACTGGCGCACCGCCGTGTGGAAGACGCCGGCTCCCGGCGCGGCCGGCTGGCAGCTGACGCAGATTCCGAAAGTGCAGGGCGCGCTGGTGGGTATGGACAACGCCACCGGGGCCATCGTGTCGCTGGCCGGCGGCTTCAGCTACTCACTCAGCCATTTCGACCGCGCGCTGTACGCCTATCGCCAGCCCGGCTCGTCGTTCAAGCCCTTCGTCTATGCCGCCGCCCTGGATGGTCCCGAGCTGCTGGCGCACGGCAAATCGAACTACCTGACGCCGGTCTCGCTGATCGCGGACACGCCGCTCAAGATCAAATTGCCCAACGGTACTTACTACAAGCCGACCAACTACGAAAAAACCTTCTCCAACACGCCGATCCCGCTGTGGAAGGATCTGGCCGACTCGATCAACGTGCCCAGTGTGCGCATCCTGATGCACGTCGGCATCCCATACGCCATCGACTACGCCAAACAGTTCGGCTTCAAGAAATCGCAGTTGCCGCCCGTACCCTCGCTGGTGCTCGGCGCCGCCGACGTTACGCCGCTACAGATGACGCGCGCCTACGCCGTTTTCTCCAACGGCGGCTTCCTGGTCAAGCCCTACCTGATCACCAAGGTCGTCAAGGCCGATGGCGATACGCTGCCGCTCAAGAACTGCGCCCTCTGCGTGACCCAGCCGCCCGCCAAGCCCGCGATCACGCCGGGCGTTGCCTATCTCATGACCCGCATGCTGCAGCGCGTCATCCAGGACGGCACCGGTATCGCGGCCAAGCCGTTGGGTCATTTCCTCGCCGGCAAGACGGGTACCACCAACGACGAGAAAAATGCTTGGTTCGTGGGCTACGGACGGCATTACATCGCCTCGACCTGGGTCGGTTTCGACAACAACCAGCCCATGGGCCATTGGGCGGCCGGTGCCCGCGAGGCACTACCGATCTGGATCCATTACATGAAGACCGCACTGGCGGACGAGGGCAGCTACCCCTTCTTTCGCCCCCAGGACATCACCCAGGCGAGCATCAATCCCAAGACCGGTACGCTGGAGTCGGACGGCGGCGAGACCTTCGATTTTCTTTCCGGATTCCTGCCTCCGGCCAGCGCGCCCGAGATTCCGCTGTTCGGGCCGGGCACCAGCATCGAAATGCCGGCGAACGCAACCACGCCGAGCGCCAGCGGCAACGGCAACGGCGGCAACAGCTTCCTGCAACAGTTCGGCAACTCGCCGCTGCACAATCCACCTGGCAACAACGGCAATGGCGCCAATGGCGGCCAAAATGGGGGCAACGGGCCGCTGTTTTGAGCATGGGCATCCAAATCACGGGCCGACCACTGCCAGTGCCTGAACAGCCTGGGTGTGCCTTCCGGGTCGCGAGTCGCACGCGCGGAAGACCCGGGCCGATGGGCATTTTCAATCCGGAAGGATTGGCTTGGCTTATCTAAAACTCCTTTTAGGTCAAGCGCATGCGAGGTGTTGCCGCCCCATTTGGCGGGCTGTGCTGACGCTGACAGGCGACACATTGCCCCGCCATCGAAAATCCCTAGCATGACTCCAGGAAAGCGACGGCCCGCACCCCGCGGGCCGCACCCACCGCCCTGGGAGGCACCCGATGGCCATCCGTCCCTACGTCGAACTGTCCGGCAGCCACAAGCCCGAACCCGCCGCAAGGCGCATCGCCCACGTTCCCGCAGACGAGATCGTCGAGATCAGCATCTATCTCAAGCCGCACCCTGACGAGGCGGCAGCGGCTGCGCCCGAAGCGCGCCAGGACATGGATCAGCGCCGCACGCATATCTACCGCGCCGAGTTGGAATGCGTGCTCGCCTTTGCCCATGAAACCGGGTTGAGTGTCGTCGCCGTGGAGCCTGGGCGGCGACGGGTACGGTTGTCGGCACCCGCCGAGCGCATGGAAGCCGCGTTCCGCACCCGGCTCGATCATTACCACGATGGCCGGCGGCTGTTCCGTGGGCGTAGCGGCACGCTGCATGTGCCAGAGGACGTGGCCGCCGTGGCGGAAGCGGTACTCGGCCTCGACACCCGGCCGATCGCCGAGCCGCGGCATGTGGTCCCGTTGCTCGATGCGGCCGCCATGCCGGGGCATCTGCCCAACCAGGTCGCCCGATTGTACGACTTCCCGACCGACACCACCGGCGCCGGACAGTGCATCGGGCTGATCGAACTCGGCGGCGGCTACCTCGATACGGATACGCAAACCGCCTTCCAGACGATGGGGCTCAATCCGCCGCAGGTGACCGCGGTCTCGGTCGACGGCGCGATCAACCAGCCGAATCCGAACCAGGGGGCCGACGGAGAAGTGGCGCTCGACATCCAGGTTGCCGGAGGTGCGGCGCCCGGCGCGCGTATCGCCGTCTATTTCGCGCCCAACACCGACGCCGGTTTCGTCGATGCGATCGGCGCCGCCGCTCATGATCGCGGCAACGCGCCGTCCGTGCTCTCCATCAGTTGGGGCAGCCCTGAAAGCACCTGGACACACCAGGCCTTGCAGGCCATGAATCATGCGCTCGCCGACGCCGCACGGCTTGGCGTATCCGTATTCGTGGCCGCCGGCGACAACCTCGCCACCGACGGCATCAACGACGGCCGCGCGCATGTCGACTTTCCGGCCTCAAGCCCCTGGGCCGCCGGCTGCGGCGGCACCGCGATCAGCGTGCGCAATGGCGCCATCGTCGACGAGGTGGTGTGGAACGACGGCCAGCGCGGTACCGGAGGCGGCATCAGCGAGATATTCGGCGTACCGTCGTTCCAGAAGGGGCTCGCCATGCCGCCCAATGTCAGCACCGGACGCAGCGGTCGCGGCGTGCCGGACATCGCTGCCGACGCCGCACCGTCGACCGGCTATCTCGTGGTGGTGCAAGGACAGATGACCACCGTCGGCGGCACCAGTGCGGTCGCGCCGCTGTGGGCGGGACTGACCGCCCTGATCAACGCCCGCGGCGGCCGCCCGCTCGGTTTCTTCCTGCCGCAGCTGTATCAGTCGCCGCAATGGCTGCGGCCGATCACCCAGGGCAACAACATGCCCGCCGGCAGCGACATCGGCTATCGCGCGAACAACGGCTGGAGCCCATGTGCGGGCCTCGGCGTGCCGCGCGGCCAGTTGTTGGCCGACGGACTGGCCAAACCGCCGGCATCGGGCGTCGTACCCAGGCCCGCGGCTAGGCCCGCGCTCGCCGCGGACGACCCGCTGGCGCGCATCGACCACGTCGTCGTCCTGATGCTGGAAAACCGCTCCTTCGATCACATGCTCGGCTATCTCTACGCCGACAGCGGCAACCGCTCGCCCATCGGGCACCCGTTTGACGGCCTGACCGGACAGGAAGCCAACCCCGACGCACAGGGGCGCAGCGTGCCCGTTTTTCCTATCGACCCGCAACGCGATCATGCCTATTTCATGCCCGGCGCCGACCCCGGCGAAGGCTATGCCGCCACCAACGCCCAGCTGTTCGGCAGTATCCATGCACCAACACCGCCCGACGCCACCAACCAGGGCTTCGTGGCCGACTTCGCCTACACCCTGGACTGGGAACAACGCGCCCGACGCTCGATCCTGCCGGGCACCCAGCCAGAAGACATCATGGGCATGTACACGCCCGCCATGCTGCCGGTGCTTTCGGGATTGGCGCGCGGTTACGCGGTCTGCGACCGCTGGTTCAGCTCGGTGCCAACGGAAACCCTGCCCAACCGCGCCTTCGCGAGTGCCGCCACTTCGCAGGGGCACATGAACGACGACACCAAGCATTTCACCTGCCCCAGCATCTTCGGGCGGTTGGAACAGGCTGGCATCGACTGGTCGATCTACGGCTACGACGCCGAACCGCTGACGCGCTACACCTTCGCCGACGTGACCCGTGCCAGCGAACAGCATTTCGGGCGCTTTCGCGACTTCAAGGCCGCGGCCCGGGCCGGCAACCTGCCGGCCTACAGCTTCCTCGAACCCAGCTGGGGGGCGGACGGCAACAGCCAGCACCCCAATTACGACGTGGCCCGCGGCGAACAGCTCATGCTCGACGTCTATCGCGCCCTGCGCAGCGGGCCAGCATGGGCACGCACCCTGCTGATCATCACCTATGACGAGCACGGCGGCTGTTACGATCACGTTGCCCCGCCTACCCACGCAGTCGCGCCCGATGACAGCATCGGCGAATACGGCTTCGATTTCACCCGCTTCGGCCTGCGTGTGCCCACGGTGCTGGTCTCGCCGTTGATCCCCGCCGGTACCGTATTCCGAGCGTCGGAAGAGGGGACACCGCTCGACCACACCTCGATCCTCAGCACGCTCGAACGGCGCTGGGGGCTGCCGCCGCTGACGCGCCGCGATGCCGCCGCACCGCACATCGGCGGCGTCCTCTCCCTCGACACGCCGCGCACCGACGACCCGCTGGCGGGCATCGCCGCGCCGCAGACCTCGGGCAAGCATCCCGCCGCCCGCCAGCCCTCGCATCTGGAGCAGGTGCTGGCCGAACTGGTCTCCGGTCTCGACGTGCCGGACGGGGAGGGCGGCCGCGAACCGCGTCCGTCACTGCGTTCGGCCCGTGCCTGTCGCCGCTACATCAAGCGCCGCACCGAAGCGTGGAAGGCCGCACGTGAGGATCGTTGAGCGCTTCCCAATGGCGCAGGCGATGCAAAAGCACAAGGGCGCGCATGGCCCGGCCCTGTGCGGCGGCATGGATAGACAAACGCACGAACTTTAGGATATGTATCTGGCTGCCCCTTAATGCGAACTAGATCCCGACAAGGCCCATGACCGCCAAAATCGCCTACCAGGGGGAGCCTGGCTCGAACTCCCATATCGCATGTTGCAAGGCACGCCCGGATCATGAACCGCTGTCGTGCAGAACCTTCGAGGATGTATTCGCGGCCGTGCGGAGTGGTCACGCCGAACTCGCGATGCTCCCGGTCGAAAATTCCATTGCCGGGCGTGTCGCGGACATCCATCACCTGCTGCCAGAATCCAGCCTGCGGATGCAGGCCGAACATTTTCAGCCAATCCGGTTTCACTTGATGGCCAGACCCGGCGTCACACTCGACGACGTCCGCGAAGCCCACTCGCATACCATGGCACTGGGACAGTGCCGCATCTTCCTGCGCCGGCACGACATCCTGGCCGTGACGGCCGTCGATACGGCCGGCGCCGCCCGCGAAGTATCGGAATCCGGGCGCCATGACATTGCCGCAATCGCCCCGATGATGGCGGCCGAGGTCTACGGGCTGAACATCCTCGCGCAGAATATCGAGGATCACGCACACAACACCACGCGCTTTGTGGTGATGGGCAAGACGCTTCTGCATGCCGAGCGGATGTCCGCCGAGCAGGATTTCGTCACCGCGTTTCTCTTTCGCGTGCGCAATACGCCGGCCGCGCTCTACAAGGCGATGGGTGGGTTCGCGACGAACGGTGTGAACATGACCAAGCTGGAAAGCTACATGGTCGACGGCTCGTTCACGGCCACGCAGTTCTATGCGGAAGTCGACGGCCACCCTGACGACCGCAATGTGCGGCTGGCGCTCGAAGAACTGGACTTTTTCACTTCGCAGCTCGACATCATGGGCGTCTATCTGGCGCACCCGTACCGTCGTAGCGGGCGTCATGATGACTAAACCGGCCGGCTAATTGCCGGCACCGCGGCCAGTTCATTAGACTTGCGTCTTGTTTAGCCAAGAATCCCTGCATGGCCATAAACACCGCTAGACCTGCCAGGACGGTGAGAAACAGGCTGCGGGTAGCGATCCCGATCAGAAAGTGGCAAGCGTACTGAGTATCACTGTGACGATGAACGCTTTGTTCATATCTCATCTCTCCGTATTCTGGAAAACGAAATCATCAGCGCTACGGTTGCTCCAGCCACCGTCGCCATCAGAATCACCAGATTCGGATCGGCGTGGTGAAACAGCGCCAACGCTGTGCCGCATGCCACCGTGATTGCGATCAATTCATAGCCACGTCGCTTGCTCGCGAAAGCGCTCAAATCAAGACGAGCACTCACCCAGTCAATCAGCATGGGAAGTCCCACCCGTGGGACTAAGTCCATGTGTTACGTATACATGGACTGCTAGGTCGCGGGCATCCACCGGCACGTGGAGGTCTGCATGTTGATTCGCATAATGGATATTATGTTAAATATCGGTCGTGGGTGGGCGTTGACGGCAGCGATGCTGTGTGTCCGTTCATGCCTCGTGGAGCATGGTTGCCAGTTTTTGCACCGTATTGAAGTTTCTGGCCGTGACCGGGATGCCGAGCGCCGATTCGACGGCAGCCGCGAGTTTTGAGCGACCTATTCCGTCTGGTGCGAAAAGATAGAACACCTGTCCCGCGAGCCGATACGACTCTGCTGCCGTTTTCAGCTTGTCGAGGCGTGCAAGATTTGGCTGCTCCGGCGTCGAATCGAGAAAGAAGCAATGCAATGCCTTGCCATCGTCCGTTGGGAACGGATTGTCGTCGATCACCCGCAACCAGTCGTACGCGCTCAGGATCAGGATGTGCGGCGAGAATCCCTTGCTGGCAGCAATGGCCTGGGCGATCTCCGCTGCTTCCGATGCTCCCCAGGTTTTGTCATGCTCGAAAACGACATTGCCGCTTTGGATGTACGTTTGGACGTTGTGGCAGCCTTTCTCATGGAAGTACCCGACCAGTTCGTTCATGGACAGGTTGTTTTTGCCGCCGACATTGATGCCGCGCAGCAACGCGATCTGGGATTCCACCATTGATCCTTTGCGGCCGGCGGCATGCCGAATTCTGACGTTGGCATCATGCGCCGGTCAAGCGGGTGACATGCGCAAGCTAACCTGGCAAGTAGCAAAAATGCTTAGAAAAAATAGATAGTTATAAACATAACATCCCGTGTTTTCTCAAGCGCGTGAGCGTTGGGGGCGCTAGCCAGCCACCCCTTCGCGCGTGTTTCGCGCTTTCGCCAGGTAGGCGTCGGCATCGGCCACGCTGGGTACGCCGACGCCGTATAGCTTACCGTCGATCACCGTGGCGGGGATGCTGCGGATCATCAGGTTGGCGACGATGTCTCGCCCTGGCCTGACGGCCACGTCGAGCACTGCGTAATCGATGTCCTCGTGCGCCGTTGCGACCTGTTCCCAGACACGTTCGGCCTGTGGGCAGCTTGGGCACCATTGTGAAACCAATAATTGGACTTTCATGTTCATGGCAGGCTCCCGTTGAATCCATGCAGATAAGTCTTTGACCTGTGGGTGATTATCGGACCTTGGTCCGGGATGCCGCCTTGATCCACGTCAAGGCGCCAAAGGGCGCGCTGTTGTCTGCTTGTGTCAGGCAACAACAGGAGGATTTTAGGCATATGACACACTTCGATCGTGCATTTCTGGGCGAGCATCGCGAGATGGAGCAGCGCCTAAGGGAGGTCGGCCTGCACGTGTCGCGCGGCGAATGGGATCTGGCGGCGGCAACCGTCGAACGCCAGAAGGCGCATCTCGCGCATCACATAGACGTGGAAGAACGTTTGGTCTATCCGGCGTTCGAGGCGCAGGCCGACGGGGAAGGGTTGCGCACCCTCGCCTTTCTGCGCAAGCGACATCTCGAGCTGCCGGTGTTTTTCGACGAGTTGTCGGACGCTTTGGCCGAGCGCGACTCGGAATTGGCACAGGAGACGCTGGAAACCCTGCTGCGGATCATTGCCGATCACCATCAAAGCGAAGAGAAGGACGTGTTTCCCTGCTTCGAACCGACCGCGTCGCTGGCGGCCGTCGGGCTGCAGGCGGCGCACGCGCTGGAGGACGGCAGATGAGCACCTACCGTGGCTGCGAACTGCCGGAGGATCTGTACTACGATCTCGATTACGTATGGGTGCGAGTGGAGGCTGACGGCAGCCTCACTGTGGGCATTACCGATCCTGCGCAAACCTTCGCCGGTCGCATCCTCCGTGCGCGCATCAAGAAGCCCGGCACCCGAATCGCCGCAGGACGGCATGTGGCGACGCTCGAAAGCGGCAAATGGGCCGGCGGCGTGCCGATCCCCTTCGAGGCGACCGTGATCGAGCGCAACGAGGAGGTGCTCGAGGACGGCCATCTGATCAATATCGATCCCTATCGCGATGCCTGGGTCGCGCGCCTGCAACCGACGGAGGGCGCCGAGATCGCACTCTCGGCGCTGCATACGGGCGCGACTGCCGAGAATGCGCTCAAGGCCTGGATCGAGCGTTACGATATCCAGTGCCTGCGCTGTTCGGACTGAAATGTCCGCCTGCCCGACGCGCCGTCAGCCCATCACGCCCCGCCTCAGCAGGTTGGCGCCCAACAGGGCCAGTGCGACGAGCAGCAGGCGGCGGAAGCGGGCCTGATCGATACGCCGGCGCAAATACTGGCCGAGTGCAAGGCCCAGCATGACGGGGATCAGTGCCAGGGTCGACCACCACAGCTGCGGCAGAGTGACCACGCCGAGCCCGATCAGTGAAGCGCTCAGCGGGACCGAACCGCACAGTGCGATCAGGCCGTAGGCGCCAATGAAATGCTCGCGTTCGAGCCGCAGCGCGACCAGATACAGGATCAGCGGGGGGCCGTTGATCAGCGACACGCCATTGAGCACACCTGCGAACAGGCCCACGAGCGGGCCGGCGCCGCCTTCCAGGCGCGGCGGCAGATGCAGGTGCGGGTTGAGCCACGAGGTCAGGCAGAACCCCAGCACCACGCAGCCCAGCAGCACGAACAGCCCCTCCGTCGGCACGCTGACCAGCAGCCGTGTGCCGGCCCAGGTGCCGAGACCGAAGGCGAGTATAAGCGGCCAGAAACGTGCCAGCGCCCAGCGCAGATGGACGCTGCTCAGGCATTGCCAGAGGTTTGAAACCACGATGGGCACGAGCAGAATGGCGATCACCAGATGCGGCGTCAGAAAGCCGCCCAGTACCGAAACCACGAATACCGGCATGCCGATACCGATGGCGCCCTTGATGAATCCGCCGCAGAACAGCACCAGCGCAATGGACGCGACCAGCCATGCGGTCGCGTCCATTCAGGCCTGACTCGAGGCACGGTTTTTGGCGAGCGGGACCCGGCACGGGCTGCGGTTCACGCCTGCCCCGCACGCCGGCGGATTTCATCGTAAAGCGCGTCGGGCAGTTCGATGCCTTCCGCGCGATGCCGGGCGCGCGCGCTCAGCCTTCGTTCGCCGGGCAGCCGGGTACCCGGCTGCGATACGATGGCTTCGATAAGCCGTTCCAGACGCTGAGGATAGGATTCGCCGCCGAGTCGCACGGGATCGAGCAGTATGAACAGCTGCCCTACCCTCGGCGGATCCCCGTCCGCGGTGAAGAACGAGCTGGCCTCGAAGCCGAAACGCGAGCCGGTCAGGCCGGCGGCCAGAATTTCGACCACCAGGGTCAGCGCCGCGCCCTTGGCGTCGCCCATCGGCAGCATGGTGCCGCCTTCGAGCACCGCGCGCGGGTCGGTGGTGGGGCGTCCTTGGGCATCGAGCGCCCAATCGTCCGGGATCGGCTGGTTGCGATCGCGCGCCACCATGACCTTGCCACGCGCCACCTTGCTCATGGATAGATCGACGACCAGGGGTTCCTGCCCCACACGCGGCGTGGCGAAGGCGATGGGGTTGGTGCCGAAGATGGCCTTCGATCCGCCCCAGGGGGCGATGCCCGCCGGCGAGTTGCCGAAGGCCAGTGCGGCGATGCCGCGTTGCGCGGCATGCTCGACTGGGTGTCCGGCGACGCCGAAATGGTGCGAATTGCGCACCGCGAGCGCGACCACGCCGGTCTCGCGCACGCGCGCCAGCGCGGCTTCGAGACCGGCGGCAATGGCCGGAAACGCGAATCCGCAGCGGGCATCCACGCACAACGCGGCGGTGGCCGGCGACTCGATCGTGGGACGCGCGTGCCCGTCCACCTTGCCGCTCGCGGCCTGATCGGCATAGCTCGGCAGACGCGAGACGCCGTGCGACGATAGCCCGTCGAGATCGGCGGCCACCAGCGCGGCGGCCACGCAGCGGGCATTATCTTCGCGGGTGCCGGCATTGATCAGGGCGCGTGCGACCAGGTCGATCAGGTCTTCATGGGCAAGGCGCGTCATGCGGGATATTCCTCCAGACGTTGGCTGACCGCATCCGCGATCATACGGCTGACGCGGGTATTGGATTCATGGGTGACGCCGGCGATATGCGGCGTCAACAGGACGTTGTCCAGCCCCTCGAACAGCGAACCGGCCGGCAGCGGCTCGACCTCGAATACATCCAGGGCGGCAGCGGCGAGACGACCCTCGCGCAGGGCCAGGCTCAGGGCCGCATCGTCGACCACGCCGCCGCGCGCGGCATTGATCAGGCATGCGCCGGTGCGCATCCGCGCCAGCTCGGTGCTCCCGATCAGGTGACGTGTCTGCGCGTTCAAGGGGACATGCAGGCTGACGATATCGCTGCCGGCGAGCAACGCCTCGATCGAATCGACCGGCTGCACGTTGTGGCGGCGCCACAGCACCGCGTCGGTCGCCAGTGCGGGGTCGTGGGCGAGCAGGGAGAGCCCCAGAGCCTGCGCCCGGGTTGCGACTTCGCGGGCGATGCCGCCGAATCCCACCAGGCCGAGCACGCGGCCGCTGACTTCCCCGCCGATCGCCGCGCCGCGCGGCCAGCGACCGGCCTCGACCTCGGCAGTCATGGCGAAGCTGCCGCGCACCAGCAGCAACATGGCCGCGATCACGTATTCGGCCACGGCGACGTTGTTGGCGCCGGTCGCAGGCAACACCTCGATGCTGCGCAGCCGGCAATGCGCGGTGTCGATATTGTCCAACCCCACACCGAGGCGCCCGACCACGCACAGCTGCGGTGCGGCCGCCAGCAGTTCGGCATCGACCTGCGTGCGGTTGCGGACTATCAGCGCGCGGGCCTCGCGCAGACAGCGTGTCAGGCGCGCCGGGTCGTCCGCAAGGGAGGGGTCGTAGCACACCGTGCGATGCGCACGCAACGATTCGACCGCGCCCTCCTCCATGAATTCGCTGATTACGATATCGCTCATTTCGCTGCCGGTGCGTCCGCCGCCGCGGCCTCATCGATCAGTTCGTGCCCAGGCTGCACGCGCGAAAATACGACCGGCACCGAGGTCACCCTCAGGCCACCACCTTCGTGCAGGCGAATGCGGTTGAACTGCGAGTGCTCCCAGCTGCCCGGCCCGGGGAAATCCTCGCGAAAATGCGCGCCGCGGGAGTTTTCCCGCGCCAGCGCGGAGGTGGCGATGGCGCGGCTGACGAGCAGCAGGTTGCGCAGGTTGAGCCAGTCATGCCAGGCCAGATTGAAGGCCGGTTCGCCGCCGGCGACGCCGGTGTGCGCCAGTTGTCTGTCGAGGGCGTTGAGATGATCGAGTGCGCGGTAAAGGCCGTCGGCATGGCGCAGGATGCCGGCATCGGCCCACATGGTTTCGAACAGCGCTTCACGGATCGATTCGAGGTCACCCGGCGGCAAGGTCAGCGGCATGCGCGCCGCCTCGTTTTCCTGCCGCAGGCGCGCTTCGTCGGGAGCACGCCACTGCGCATCGGGCGTGGTCAGGTAGCGCGCGATGCTGTCGCCGGCCAGCCCGCCGAACACGGTCGCATTGGCCACGCCGTTGCCGCCGAGGCGGTTGGCGCCATGCACGCCGCCGGTATCCTCGCCTGCCGCGAACAGCCCGCCGACCTCGGTGGTGCAGTCGACCGCGAATTCCACGCCGCCCATCATATAGTGCGCGGTGGGGATGACCTCGACCCGTCCGGCCGCCAGATCGAATCCGCAGTCGGTGCAGCGCTTGACCATGCCGCGGAACTGGTGGCGCACCTGTTCCGGTCCCAGGTGCCCCATGCTGAGATACACGCCGCCGTTGGGGCTGGTGTTGCCGTTGCGGATTTCCTGATAGATCGCGCGGCTGACGATGTCGCGGGTCGCACGCTCGCCGCGCAGGTCGTAACGCTGCATGAAGCGCTCGCCGTCGCCGCCGAGCAGGAGGCCGCCCGCGCCGCGCAGCCCTTCTTCGAGCACGGTGCCCGTCATCCGCGTGCCGGGGCCGGCGAGCAGTCCGGTAGGATGGAACTGCACCATTTCCATGTCGCGCAGCGGCAGCCCGAGGCGCAGGGCCATGGCCATGCCGTCGCAGCTCTTGTCGCCCGAGGGAGTGTGGTATTTGTACATCGTCGGGCCGCCGCCGGTGGCCAGCAGCACCGCCCGCGCCTGCACGAAAACGAATTCGCCGCTGCGCATGTCGGTGAGCAGCACGCCGGCAATGCCGTCGCCCTGGGCATCGGGGATCAAGGCCAGCGCGCGATGCTCTTCCAGTCGCTCGATGTCGCGCGCCCAGACCTGCTCCGAGAGGCGATTCATGATCTCGATGCCGGTCAGGTCGCCCTTGTGCACCGTGCGGTCGAAAGTCTGGCCCGCAAAGGCCTTCTGATGCAGGGTGCCGTCCGGATTGCGATCGAAAAAACAGCCGATTTCGTTTTCAAGCTCGCGCAGGCGGATTGGCGCCTGCGCGACCAGTGCCCAGGCCAGATCCTGGTCGTTGAGCCACTTGCCGCCCTCGATCGTATCCATGAAGTGACGCGACACGGAGTCGCCCTCCGCGAGGGCCGCGTTGTAGCCGCCCTGCACCATGCGCGTGCAGCCGCATTTGCCGAGCAGCCCCTTGACGGCGACCGCGATGCGCGCGCCGGGGGCGCCGCGATGTACATGCAAGGCCGCGAACAGACCGGCTCCGCCGCTGCCCAGAATCAGCACATCGGTGCGCACGCGCCTCAAGTGTGAACTCCCATCGTGGCCAGCGCGGCCTCGCGCCGTGCCGCCGCGTCGTCGCGCACCTGGTCGTAAAGGCTGCCGCCGTGACTGTCCATGGCCACCATCAGCGGACCGAAGTCGCGTACGCGGAATCGCCACAGGCTTTCGGGATTGAGATCGTCCAGATCGACATCCTCGATCGCCTCGATCCAGGTGGTTTCCAGCGCGGCGGTGCCGCCGACGATGGCGAGGTAGACGCCGCCCAGTTCGGCGAAGGCCTGTAGCGAATCTCGCAGCAGGCCACCCTTGCCGATGATCATGCGTACGCCGTATTGACCGAGCAGTGGGCGCGTGAATCGTTCCATGCGCGCGCTGGTGGTGGTGCCGATGCAGACCGGCGCGTAGCCAGCGGGGTATTCGGGACAACGCGGCACGCGGCGCACGTTGGGCGCGGTATGTATGACGGCATGGCCGGCGAGGTCGAACCGGGTTTCCCGACCACGATCGAACAGATGGATCTGCGTGGCGTCGCGGATGCCGAACAGGCTGCCGCTCAGGGAGATCGTGTCGCACAGCCGCAGCGCCCTGATTTGCGCCTCGGGCACCGGCGTGTTCAGCTCGAAATGGGCCATATCGCTGCTCCTCAGAATCCGAATGCAATGCCGTCGGGGGTCAGGGTCGCGGAGGCGCGTCGCGCCGAGTGACACTGGATGTTGACCGCGACCGGATTGAGCGTGATGTGCGTGGCGGCCGTTTCGACGTGCACGGCAAAGGCGGTGGCATCCCCGCCAAGGCCCTGCGGACCAATACCCAGCGCGTTCACCGCCGCACCGAGTGCCTGTTCGAGGCGGGCGCCCTCCTCGTCCGCGCACGTACTGCCCAGCGGCCGCGTCGCCGCGACCTTGGCCAGATGCATGCACAGGTCCGAGGTGCCGCCGATGCCGACACCGACGATGGTCGGCGGACATACCTTGCCGCCCGCTTCCAGCACGCGGTCGATCACGAAGGTCTTGATCGCATCCACGCCCTCGGCCGGCAGGCACATGCGCAGCCAGGAACCGTTCTCCGAGCCGCTGCCCTTGGGGATCATCTCGATGCGCACCCGTTCGGGCGCGTCGTCAAAGTCGAAATGGATCACCGGCACTCGGCGGCCGGTGCTGGTGTGGTCGTTGAGTCGGGTGAGCGGGTGCACCACCGACGACCGCAGCGGATGCTCGTGGGTCGCGCGCCGGCAGCCGGTGGTGATGGCGTCCTTGATGTCCACGCCGTCGAACACCACGTCGCGTCCGATCAGGACGTTGTAGATCGGCAGTCCGGTGTCCTGGCAGAGCAGATTGCGGGTGTCCTCCGCGACCTCGATGTTGTGGATCATGGTGTCGAGCACGCGCCGCGCGCCGGCGTGACCCTCTTCCGCGCGCAGGCGCTCGATGCCCTGCTTGACGTCGTCCGGCAGCTGCTTGAGCGCGCGGATGTACAGCGCCCGCGCCATTTCCTCGACGGCCGCCGGATACAGGTTCATCGCTGCATGCCCCACTTGCGGACCGTATGCACCTCGATGGTCCTGAACACGATGCCCTCGACCAGCAGGCCGATCAGAATCACGGTCAGCAGGCCGGCGAACACCGCCGCGGTCTGCAGCTCGTTCTGGTTCTCGAAGATGTACCAGCCGATGCCGCCGGAGCTGGACGTGGCGCCGAACACCAGTTCGGCTGCGATTTCGGTGCGCCAGGCGAACATCCAGCCAATCTTCAGGCCCGACAGGATCGACGGAAACGCGGCCGGGATCAGCAGCCGGATCACATAGCGCCAGCCGCGCAGGCCGTAGTTCTTGCCGGCCATGCGCAGGGTTTCGCTCACCGACACGAAGCCGCTCAGCATGTTCACGGCCACGGCCCAGAGCACCGCGTGCACCAGCACGAACACGATGCTGCCTTGCCCCAGTCCGAACCAGATCAGCGCCAGTGGCAGCAGAGCGATCGCGGGCAGCGGGCTGAGCATTGCCGTCAGCGTGCTCAGCAGATCCTCGCCGAAACGCGTGAGCACGGCCGTGGTCGTCAGTATCAGCGCAATGAACACGCCGAGGCCGTACCCCATCAGCAGGGTGGCGACCGAATTCCACGCGCGCAGCAGCAACGGGCCGGATACCAGTGCCTGCCAGAAGGCCTCGATGGTGGCGCTGAAGGTCGGGAACAGCAGCGGGTTGTGCAGCCACATCGTGTAGCCCTGCCAGATCGCGGCCAGCAGCACGAGGATGAACAGACGGCGCACAATGGTGATGTCCTTGACCCGCTGCCACCACGACAGCGAGCGCGAAATCTCGCCGATTTCGCCCAGCGACTGCGGTTCGCGCTCGAATTCCTCGCGCACAGGCGGCGTATCGGTGACCGGTTTATGCGTCATGCGCCAGCCCCTTCTGCGGCCGGATGCCGGCGATGTGCGCGCTTTCGGCGAACAGCATGTCGTGGATGCGCTGCTGCAGCGCCTTGAATCCGTCGCAAGTCTGATTTTCGTGCGAGTACTCATGCGCATTGATTTCCGCCCGCACCTGGCCGGGATGCGGCGACAGGACCAGGATGCGCGTGCCCAGGATGATGGCCTCCTGGATCGAATGGGTGACGAACAGCACCGTGAAGTGCAGTTCGTCCCAGAGCTGCAGCAGCTCCTGCTGCATTTTCAGGCGCGTGAGCGCGTCCAGCGCCGCGAAGGGTTCGTCCATCAACAGGATGGCCGGCCCCATCGCCATGCCCCGCGCGATGGCGACGCGCTGTTTCATGCCGCCGGAAAGCGTATGCGGATAGGCGTCGCGGAATTTGGACAGATTGACCTTCTCGAGGAAGGTTTCCGCGCGTTCGCGGGCCTCCTCAGGGGTGTATTTGTGGCTGGTGACCATCGGAAACTCGATATTCTCGATCACTGTTTTCCAGGGCAGCAGCTGATCGAATTCCTGGAAGACCATCATGCGGTCGGGTCCCGGCCGATCGACCGCGACGCCGTTGATTTCGATGCGCCCGGAAACGGGCGACAGAAAGCCGCCGACGGCCTTGAGCAAGGTGGATTTGCCGCAGCCCGATGGCCCGAGCAGCACGAAGCGGTCGGCCGGGAACACCTGGAAGTCCACTTCGTAGGTGGCGGTCACGATCTGCCGCTTGGTCTTGTACTGCAGTGTGGTGTCGCACACGTTGAGCAGCGGTTGCGGGATTGCCGCACCGCCGATGCCGCCACGATCGCCACTCCTGTCCAGCATGGTTTCCATACGTCCCTCGTCATTCGGTTAGCGGGTCGTGCCGCCGGTCGCTTGGCGGCCGACGGCATTCGATCGAAACGGCCGAGGATCAGCTGCCCGGCTCGTTCCAGACGTTTTTGAAGAACACGTCCTTCCAGGATTTGGGCAGATGTTTGATGGAGCCGGTTTTGTACATGAAGTCGGCGTACTTCATGATGTTTTTCGGCGTGGTGGTGAATTCGTTTTCGGGGTTGGTGATGATCGAAACGATGAGTTTTTTCGGCAGCTTGGAATGCGCCTCTTCGATGTAGATTTGCGCGGCCTCCTCCGGATGTGCCTTGATGAACCGGTCCGCCGCCTGTAGCGCCTTGAACACCGCGTCGAACATCTTCGGATGCTCCTTGCGGTATTTCGCCGAGGCCCACAGGGTATTGAAGGTCGACTTGCCGCCGAGCACCTGATACGAACTCAGCACGGTGTGCACCTTCGGGTCGGCCAATTCCTCGACCGAATAAGGCGGCGAGGTGAAATGCGCGTCGATCTGGCCGCCGCCGCTGAGCAGCGCGGCCATGGCGTCGGGATGCTTCATCGAGACGGTGAGATGGTCGAGCTTGTCGTAATGCTTGTCGCCCCATTCCTTAGCCGCGGCCATCTGCAGCGTGATTGCCTGGATCGATACCTTGACCGCCGGCAGGGCGATGCGGTCCTTGTCGGTGAAATCGGCGATGCTGTGGACGTTCGGATTGGTGGTGTTGAGCAGGTTCGGCAGACTGTTGAGCGCGGCCACGCCGTGCACGTCGTAGATGCCCTGGGTCTTGTCCCAGATCTTGAGCAGCGGGCCCACGCCGCCGGAGGCGAAATCCAGATTGCCTGACAGCAGCGCCGCGTTCATGGCCGCGCCGCCGCCGAAGGTCGACCAGGTGATCTTGACGTCGTGAATGCCCGACTGCGCGGCGTATTTCTGGATCAGATGGTTGTGGCGCATGACCATCAGCGGCAGGTAGCCGACGCCATACTGCTGCGCGAAACGGACGGTTTCTGCCCCGGATGCGCCGCTCAGGCCCAGCGCGATGGCACCGGCCAAAAACGCCGCCCCCAGCCTGACGGCACGCATGTGCTTCTCCTTCCCATGCTTTTGCATCGCAACTCCTCCTTCTGGTAGTAGGGTCGGTGCTATCGCACTCTCTTCATCTGTAACCGTAGTCGTTTGCGGATCAAACGTCCGCGACGCTCAAAATGCCCTCAGGAGATAGCTCAGGGCGACCAGCACGGACGCGCCCACCGCCACGGAAATCGCGGTTTTCTGCCAATCGCGCCAGGGCAGAAACTCGATCGCCAGCAGGCGAAGCCCGCCGGCCAAATGCATCGACAGCAGCAGGGCCAACCCGCCCTCGCCGAAGCGGACCCAGGGATTGCTCGCCCAGTCCGGCGCATGCCCGCCTGCCGTGGACGCGACGACGCTGGCCAGCACCCAGAGATGAATGGGTAGGAACACACCAAGCAGCAGGCCTGACAGTCGGTGCACGATGAACGCCCGGTAGCTTGCGTGCCGGCGCAATCGGGTGCCGGCGCTCATGCGAACAGGTTCCAGACCGCACGCCATCCGAGGACGGCCAGCAGACAGGCGAATGTCCATGCGATGACGTTGACGCCGTCGCGGCGGATCGACGTCCATTCGATGAGTATGTCGCGCAGCCCGATCGGCACGTGCACGGCCGCGGCGGTGACGAAAATCCCGTACACGGCCAGCCAGGCCAGGCTGCCGCGCGTGCGCGCCAGGACATCAGCCGCCGAGAAGGTCTCGTTGGCCACGTAGATCAGGGTGGCCAGATGGATGGTGACGGTGATCGCCAGCAGGCCTGCGCTGATACGCTGCGCGAGCCACAGCCAGGCGTCGATGCGCGTCTTCACAACTCGCCTCGCAGCAATGCACCCGACACCGCGCGCTTGAGTCCGGCAATGCCGGCAGCAGGGTTCAGGCCCATCGGGCAATGTTTCAGGCAGCCCTGCTGACTGTGGCAGCTCAGACAGCCGCCTTCGGCCGCCACGGCGTGCAGATGCAGATCGCGATGTTCATCGCGTTCGTCGTTTACCAAGGTCCAGGCGCGGTTGAGGGCGGCGGGCCCGAGATAATCGGGTTTCCACGCCACCACGTCGCAGGCGGCATAACAGACCGCGCAGTTGATGCACTCGATGCCTTGATCGGCCTGACGCCGCCGCGGCGAATCCGGGCGCACGCGCGCAAAGGCGTCCTCGCGCGTGGCGGTGGAGATGAAGTAGCCCCGTGCCCGCCGCCACTTGACGAAAAAAGGCCGCATGTCCACGGCCAGATCCTTGATCACCGGCAGGTTGCGCAACGGCGCGATGCGCAGACGAAGATCAGACGCCACGCGGCGGACGTGGGTGCGACAGGTCCATCGCGGTACGCCGTTGACGCTCATCGCACAGGAGCCGCAAACGCCGACTCGGCAGGCGAAGCGGTAGGATAGGCTCGGATCGATGTGGCGCTGAACGTGAGTGACCACGTCCAGCACCGTCTGATTGTCGTGCCGAGGCACGCGATAGCCGACGAAGTCGCCGGCTTCGTTGCCGCGCCAGATCGATACCTCCAGCATGTCCGTTTCAGCCATGGCTCCGCCCCCTGCCGCGCCGTTCGCTTCAGGCGCTCCGATACAGCTTGGTGAGCACGAACTCGCGATGACCCAGGGCTTCGGCCGAGGTCGACCGCCCGTTGCAGGTGCGCAGCATCGTCTCGATCAAGGCGTCGCCGGCCTGATCCAAATTCATTTCACGGCGCAGGATGCCGGAAACGTCGAGATCGATATGTTCGGACATGGTGCGCACCGTGCGCGGATTGGCGCTGAGCTTGATAACGGGCTCGACCGGATTGCCGATGATGTTGCCCTGACCCGTAGTGAACAGATGCACCACGTAGCCCGCGGCGCACTGCAGGGTGATGCATTCGGCCGCCGCCGACGAGGTGTCCATGAAGTACAGGCCAGGTCCCTTGGCGGGCGTCTCGGCGGGCTCCAGCACGTCGATGAACGGTGTGTTCTTGCCGATCTTGGCCAGATTGCCGAAGGCCTTTTCCTCGATGGTGGAGAGACCGCCAGCGATGTTGCCCTTGGTCGGTTGCGATTCGGACAGATCGTCGGTCTTGTGGCGATTGATGAAGTCGTTGTAGTCGTTCCAGGTCTTGAGGAATTTGCGTCTGACCTCGTCATCGACCGCGCGTGCCGCGCAGACCTCCTCCGCGCCGGTCAGCTCCGATGTTTCGCCGAAACAGATGTTGGCGCCGAGCGGTACCAGCTTGTCGACCAGATTGCCCATGGTCGGGTTCGAGGCGAGGCCGGAGGTGGTGTCCGACTCGCCGCATTTCATCGATATCCACAGCTCGTCGATGCCGCAGCGCTCGCGCTGTTTTTCCGTCGCCCATTGCACCATCTCCTTGGCCGTGCGCGAGGCGCGCGCAATGGTGTTGATGTCGCCATGCTCCTCGATGGCGAAACCCTCGACCGGCTTGCCGGTCAGTCGGATGCCCTCGACCACGCGCTGGGTCCAGCCCGGCTCGATGCCGATCACCACCACCGCCGCCACGTTGGGATTGGAGCCGGTGCCGATCAGGGTGCGGAAATGTAGCTCCAGATCCGCGCCGAACTGCAGCCGTCCGTAGGGGTGCGGCAGCGCCATCGTGCCCTTGATGTTGTTCGCCACGGCCTCGCAGGCGGCGTTGGAAAGATCATCCAACGGCAGGATGACGACATGGTTGCGGACGCCGACTCGGCCATTTTCACGCCGGTAACCCATAAAGCTCAGATCGGAATTTGCCATCGTTACCACCGTTTCGTCTTGATGTTGTGCACGTGTACGTGATGCCCCTTGCCGATGCGCGCGACGGCCCGACCGATGTCGTGCTCGTATTCGATGATGGTGTCGTGCTCGTTCACGTCCACCAGTGCGATTTTGTGTCCAAGCGGGATGTCATCCTTGGCTTCGATGTTCAAGGTCGTGTCGTTTTCGAGCAGCCAGCCGGTCAGCGGCTGGCCGGCCTTGACGCCCTCCACCACGACCACGCCGACCCGGTCGGCCTTGTTGTGCACCAGAAAGTGGGTTGCCATGCCTGCTCCTCTTGTCGTTGCCGATCTCCGTTTTAAGTCTTATGTAGTATGTCCTATATAAGACATAATTCAGACTAGTCGGTGATATTCGTACCGTCAAGGCGTAAACTGCGCGGAGACGACGAGCGGTCGGACACGCATAAATGCCGACAGCAGCATGCCGCTGCCGGTTGATATGCAAGTGTTGGAGAACACACAGGAACCCCGATGGGACAAGCCAGCGGACCGGACTTCCGCCCTCTTTACAGCCAGATCAAGGCTCTGCTCACGGAACGCCTCGCCGCCGGCGAGTGGCCGCCCGGGCAGGCCTTGCCCAGCGAAACCGCACTGGCCCAGGAATACGGCGTTAGCCAGGGCACCTTGCGCAAGGCCTTGAACGAAATGGAGGCCGAGCGGCTGGTCGACCGGCGCCAAGGCAAGGGCACCTTCGCCGCCAAGCACAGCGCCGCACGCTCGCTGTTCCAGTTCTTCCTGCTGGTCGGGGAGAACGGCGAGCGGCAGCTGCCCGAAAGCCGTACCCTGGAATGTCTCGCCGGCAAGGCGGATCGTGACGAGCGGGACGCGCTTGAGCTAAAGGTCGGCGCGCCGGTGACGCGCATCATCCGGGTCCGCCATCTCCGCGAGCGGCCGGTCATATACGAGCGCATCACGGTCCCCGGCGAGCTGTTCCCCGACCTGCAGTGCGGCAAGGACGGCGAGGTCACCAATACGCTCTACGACATGTACGAGGCGCGTTACGGCGTGACCGTGGTGCGTGCGCGCGAGCGCCTGCGCGCGGTGGCCGCGGGCGAGAGCGAAGCGGGACTGCTCGGCCTGCCCGTCGGTTCGCCGTTGCTGGAGATCCATCGGGTAGCCTTCAATATCAGCAAACACCCGGTCGAACTGCGCATCAGCCGTTGCAGCACCGCCCATCACTACTATCTGAGCGAGCTGGACTGAGGCGCAGCCCGGCGCGTCCCCAGACCCGCCGCGGGGGCCCTGCCCTCGACAGCTTTCTGTAAGAACACCGCCCGGGCGGCGACTAAGCGTATGTCGACGGCGTGGCCTGCCCCAGCCTGGACCGGCCACGCGGCGACATCCATTCATCGCCGCTTGAGGAGCTTCCATGAGCACGCATCACAAACAGGTATTGAAAATGGCCGTTGCCGCCGTGTTCGCATCCGCCGCACTGACCACCTTCAATACCGCCTTTGCCGCCAGCGGCCCGAAGATGGTCAAATGCTTCGGCGTCAACGCGGCCCACCGCAATGACTGCAAGACCGCCACCGGCTCCTGCGCGGGCACCGATCCGAATGCCCGCGATCCGAATGCCTTCATTCTCGTGCCCCAGGGCGTTTGCGGCATGATCGCCGGCGGCACCACGCACCCCAGCAAGGTCGCCCTCAAACGCGAGCAGGCGTTTCATCACAAACTGATGGAGATGTCACCGGAAAAACGCATGCAGACCGAGCGGATGCTGCACATGAAGCAGGCCCGGCTGCACAAGGAGAGCGGCTCCTGAGCCGCGCCGCATGAACGCGCCCTCGTCCAACGCAGGCGCTCCGATCCCGGCGAAGGCCGGGGTTGGTCTGCGCGCCGAATACGAACGCGAAATCGTCGAGGCGGGCACGCAGGCCGCCTGGCTGGAAGCCCATAGCGAAAACTACTTCGGCCCCGGCGGACGCCCGCTGCGCAATCTGCGGGTGCTGGCCGAGCGCTATCCGATCAGTCTGCATGGCGTCGGGCTCGGTCTCGGCAATGCCGCGCCGCTGGATGACGATCATCTCGAGCGGTTGCGGCGCCTCGTCCGGCTCGTGCAGCCGGCGCTGATTTCCGAACACCTGTGCTGGAACGCCCATGCCGGTCAGCATTTTAACGATCTGTTGCCCCTGCCCTACACCGAGGAAGCCGTCGATCACGTCGCCGCTCGCGTCCGCCAGCTGCAGGATGCGCTGGGGCGCCGGATTTTGGTCGAAAACGTCTCCAGCTATCTCGAATTCGAGGATTCGCGACTGAGCGAGTGGGCATTCGTCAACGCGGTTGCCGAGCGCGCCGACTGCGGCATTCTGCTCGACGTCAACAATCTCTACGTCAACGCCTGCAACCACGGTTATTCGGCGCTCGATTTCGTGAACGCGGTCGATGCCGCGCGCGTGGGCGAAATCCACCTTGCCGGCCATACCCGGCGCATGCTTGACGACGGCCAGGTCATACTCATCGATACCCACGACCAGCCCGTGTGCGAGGCAGTCTGGCAGCTATATCGCGAGACCCTCGAACGGCTGGGGCCGCGCCCCACGCTCATCGAATGGGACGCCGATTTGCCGCCGCTGGCGGTGCTTGAGGCCGAAGCGGCGGTCGCCGAACGCCACCTTTCGGAGGTGCGCCATGCCCAAGTTGGCTGAATGCCAGGCGGCCTTTGCCGCCGCACTCACCGACCCCACGCGCGCGGGCTCGGTCGGCCTGCGCGACGGCGTGCTCGACCCGGCACGGCGCCTTGCCGTCTACCGCAACAATACCGCGATCACCCAGACAGAGGCGCTGGCCGGCATCTATCCCGCGGTGCAGCAACTGGTCGGCGAAGACTTCTTCGCCGCGCTGGCAGCGCATTACCGCGAGCACCACCCTTCCCGCAGCGGCGATTTGCGCGATTTCGGCGCCGAGCTGGCCGATTTCATCGCCCGCTTCGATGCGGCGGCCGGCCTGCCGTATCTGCCGGATGTCGCGAGACTCGAATGGGCCTGGCATTGCTGTTTCCATGCCGCCGAGGCACGCGCGCTGGACCCGGCCGGTCTAGCACGGATCGCCGCCGCCCGCGAGCCGGAGCTGTCGCTGATCCCCGCGGCGCGGCTTCTGCATTCACCTTACCCGGTGGCGGAAATCTGGGGCTTTGCCCTCGACCCGGAACGACGGCAGGGCACTCTCGATCTCGATACATTGCCACCGGCGCATCTGCTGGTCGCGCGGCCGGAGGACGAGGTCTACGTACTCGCGCTGGACCCGCCCGATCACCATTGGCTGAGCGGTCTTGCAGCCGGATCGAGCCTGTCCGACGCCCTGGCGGCAACGCTTGCGGCTCATCCCGGGTTCGACCTCGCCGAACGCCTGCCCGCGCTGCTCGAACTCGGCCTCTTCGTCGCACCCGACGCGGGAGAATCCTCATGATCCTCGACAAGTCCACCGCAGCCTACGCGCGCATCGCGCAGTGGCTCGACAAGGCGGCCCCGCTGGCCGATCTGCTGATCAGGCTCTGGGTCGCCGAGGTGTTCTGGCGCGCGGGCATGGTCAAGATTCAAAGCATGTATTCGACCCTCTACCTCTTCCGGTACGAGTACCACGTCCCGCTGCTGCCACCCGAAGTGGCAGCCTACCTCGCCACCGGCATCGAACTCGGTTTCCCGGTGCTGCTCGCGCTCGGTCTTTTCACGCGTTTCACGGCCGGCTTCCTGTTCGTCTATAACATAGTGGCCGTGATTTCCTACCCCGCGCTCTGGGCGACCGGATTCGTCGATCACAAGATCTGGGGCATCATGCTGTTGGCAACGCTGCTGCATGGCCCCGGCGCACTGTCGGTCGATGCGCTGTTGCGACGCTGGTGGTGCGGCAGCCCGAACCGTCCCCACTCGAACAAGCCGCACAACGCGCCATGACCGAAATCGCACCGATACACTCAATTGCCGTCCGTCGCCACGCACGCCGTTCGTCCGCGGTCTTGTGGATGGCGGCCACGCTCGCCGTGCTGGCGGCTCTGCTCGCCATCCGGCCGGCGAATGCTGCCGGCCCCGAATTTCCCGCGGGCGCGCCCTGGTTCAACGTCAGCCGGCCGCTGACCGCCGCCGACCTCAAGGGGCGTTTGGTGTTGCTGGATTTCTTTACGCCGGGCTGCATCAACTGCATCCACACCTTGCCCGGCACGGCAAGGCTGCAACGCGAATTTGGCGGCAGCCTGCTCGTGATCGGCGTCAATTCGCCCAAATTCAAGGCCTCGCAAGGTGTGGACGCCATTGACGGTTTCATCCGCCGCTATCATCTGGACCATCCCGTGGTCACCGATAAGCAGATGCGACTGTGGCGCCAGTACGGCGTATTCGCCTGGCCCACCTTCGTGCTGCTGGGGCCGGACGGCAAGGTCATCAACAAATTCATTGGCGAGGGCCAGTACGCCCATATTCGCAAGGCCGTGTTGCAGGCCCTGGCGGAGGCCCGCCGCGACGGCAGCCTGAACACCGCCCAATCGTTGCCGCTCAAGCCCCTGCCGGTACCGGATACGCCGCTGCTGCAGCCGGGCAAGGTCGCCGTGGACGCGCAATATGTCGCGGTTTCGGACACCGGGCACAATCGCATCGTCTTGTTCGACCGTGCTGGCAAAGTTGTCCGGGTCGTCGGTAATGGCAAGGCGGGGGCGGTTGACGGCCCGGCCGCTCGGACCAGTTTCGATAGCCCACAGGGACTCGCATTCGACGACAACGCCCTCTATGTCGCCGACACCGGCAACCAGCTGATCCGCCGGATCGATCTGAAGACCTTCGCTGTCACCACCGTGGCGGGCGACGGCCGCCAGGAATACGGCGTCGTGGGTATCCACCGGGCGCGCAGCGTGCCGCTCAATTCGCCCTGGGGGCTGGAGCGGATTGGCGACGAGTTGTATATCGCGATGGCGGGTGACCACCAGGTGTGGAAACTCGACCTGCGCACGCAGCGCATCGGCCCGGTCGCGGGCAGCGGTGCCGAAGGTATCGCCGACGGCCCGGCGGCACAGGCAAGCTTCGCGCAGAGCAGTGGCCTCGCCTACCACGGCGGCCGGCTGTACGTGGCCGACCCCGAGTCGTCCGCCGTGCGTGCCGTGCAGCTGGCGGATCTGCATGTGCGCACCTTGATCGGTCGCGGCCTGTTCGATTTCGGCCTCCGCAACGGCCCCGCGTCCAGCGCCCTGCTGCAGCATGATCAGGGGCTTGCGTATGCGAATGGCAGTTTGTACATCGCCGACACCTTCAACGACGCCATCCGCCGTCTGGATCTCCAGACGCAGACCGTGACCACGCTGGCCACCGGCCTCGCACAGCCCGGCGGCCTCGCGGTACTCGGGCCGCACGAGCTGATCGTGGCCGATACCAATGCCAACCGCCTGGTCGCGGTCGACACGCACAGCGGCAAGGTGACGCGCTGGCCCATTGCCGGCCTGCGCCCGCCGCCACTGCACTGAAGACCGTGCAGCCGCTCGGTGTCGGCCGTCCATGCCTGGACCGGTCGGGTGGCGATCCCGCGGCCGAACAGGTACGCTGCGCAGCCTGATCGGCAACGGCACGGCAACCTTTCCGCATGACACGTCATCCGAGCTTCGGTCTCCTCATCGCCCTCTGCGGCGCACTGGTCCTTACGCCCGACACCTTGTTCATGCGCTGGTCCGGAATGGGTGCGCTGGAAATGGTCGCCTGGCGCGGAATGCTGATGGGTTTCGTATTCATCGCCGCCTGGTTCGTCTTTCGGCGACGCGACTGGCGCAGCGACATGCGCGGACTCTTCTCGAGCGGCGGCCTGACCGTGGTGCTGTGCCAGTTCGCCGGCGCCATTCTGTTCAGCTTCGGCATCGCCGAGGCGCCGATCCCGATCGTCCTGTTCGGCGTTGCCACCGTGCCCGTGTTTTCCGCGATCCTTGCCTTCCTGCTGATGGGCGAGGACACGCACGCGTCCACATGGCTGGCCATGGTGATGGTCATGGGCGGGATCGGCATCGCCGTGCTCGGCGACGCGCCGGAGGCGGTGCTGGGTGGACGCGAGGCACTGATCGGTGCCGTCGCCGGACTGGCCGTGGCCTTGTGCGTCGCGCTCAACTTCGTCTCGCTGCGGCGCAATCCGGCGGTACCGATACTGCTCGCCAACGGCGGCGGCGCGCTACTTGCCGGTGCTATCTCGTTTGGCATGGTCGGTCCCGCCGCCGCATGGCATGGCCACCTATGGGCCGTTATCGTCACCGGTGTGCTCATCCTGCCGGTTTCATTTTTCCTGCTTTCCATGGCCACGCGATATACGGCGACCGCCAACGTCAGCCTGGTCATGCTCGTCGAAACGGTGCTCGGCCCTGCCTGGGTCTGGCTGGGTACGGGGCAAAAGCCTACCGCCGCCATGTTCGTCGGTGGCGCCGTCGTGGTCGGCACGCTGGCGCTCTACATCGGCTATTCGGACCGCCGCAAGCTGCGTGAAGCGCGCACGGCGGTCTGTTCTTCCGGCGCCTGATTGCCGCTGTCCAGAGGGGCGGCATTGACGCGCGGGCGTGCCGACCGCGCTTCAGAGACTCCGCGCGACCCCGCAGCTTCAAGGGCAGCACTTATACCAGGGCGATCGGGTCGAGGTAGAGCTGTCGTTCCAGATGTGCCTGGGGGTGGCGCCTCAGGTGATGGCGCAGGAGGGCGACGGCCACGGCCAGCGGAAGCTGTCCGTGGCGGCAGGCCTCGATGGTTTCGGTCAGCTCGGCGCGATCGGCGGCATCGATGCGGTCGCTGAAGTAGCCCGCCATGTGCTGCAGGGCGTTCGCATGCTCGCCTGGACTCGCGGGAGTCTTCATGGCCGACATGAAATATTCAATGTAATTTTCTGATAAATCATCAAAAGAATCCGTGCTTCCCGCCTGGGAAACCAATCGACCCAGGTGCCGGTAGGCGTTCTGAGCGTGCGCCATCAGCAGGTATTTGTGCCGGGTATGGAAATCGACGAGATCGCGTGGTTGCATGCCGGCGTCCGCCAGTTGCAGCCAGCGATGATAGGCCAGCGTGCGCCAGATGAAGTGCTGGCGCAGGCGCGGATCGTGCAGTTGAGTTTCCTCGGCAAGCGGCAGCAGGGGGGCGAGTCGCGAGAGGGCTGCGGCGAATCCGCCCCGGCCCTCGCGTATCGGCTTGGCGCCTGCGCGGTCGTGCACGCGGACGTCGTGCAAGCCGCAGCTCGGGGACGCCTGCTTGAGTACATAACCGGCCAGCGGGGCCTCCGTCTTAAGGCTGCGCGCGGCCTCTGCGGCCAGTTCATCGGTGACGTCGAGCGCCGGGTCATCGACCGCGACCACGCGTATGCGTTCGCCGAATCGGCGCAGATGTATGGGTGGCCGCGGGGTGCCCAGGCCGATGGCCGTCTCCGGACACAGCGGCACCCACTCGAATACCGAGGCCAACACCTCGCAAAGATAAGGATCGCGCTTGTGGCCGCCGTCATGGCGTACCGCATGACCGAGCAGGCAACTACTGATGCCGACACGGGGACGTGTCATCGCCGGCTCGCGCGGAGGACTCGCGATCAGCCGCGGATCAGGCGCAGGAATTCGGCGCGGGTGTCGGGGTTGCTGCGGAACTGTCCGAGCATCACCGAGGTGGTCATGCTGGAGTTCTGTTTCTCCACGCCGCGCATCATCATGCACAGGTGGCGCGCCTCGACCACCACGCCGACGCCGGTGGCCCCGGTGACCTCCTGTACGGCTTCGGCAATCTGCCGGGTCAGCCCTTCCTGGATCTGCAGCCGGCGCGCGAACATGTCTACGATGCGCGCGATCTTGGACAGGCCGAGCACCTTGCCTTGCGGCAGGTAGGCGACATGGGCCTTGCCGATGAACGGCAGCACGTGATGCTCGCACAGCGAGTACAGCTCGACGTCGCGCACCACCACCATCTCGTCCATGTCTGAGTCGAACAGGGCGCCGTTGACGACCTCGTCGAGGGTCTGGCGGTATCCGCGGGTCAGGAATTCGAAGGCCTTGGCGGCGCGTAGCGGGGTGTCGCGCAATCCGTCGCGTTCGAGCGGTTCGCCGGTGGTCGCGAGTATCTCCCGATAGCTCGCCTCCAGATCTGTCAGGCTCATGCTGGGTCTCCTGTGGACGGCGTCGTGCCGTCTTCCGCTCGTGTGATGGGCGCTGCCGCGCGCGGCTGGATTATACGCCGAGGTGTCGCATATGGGTGACGACCGGCGGCCTGGGCGCCGACGGCATACGTCGTTGCCTGCTACACTGCGGCTTGCCGATTTTCAGTCTCAAGGATTATGCCGCATGAGCAGCGCCAAGCCCCGTTGGCAGACGATTATCGAGAATCACACCCGCAATGCCGCAGGCACCGCCGAGCGCGAGGAACGCCTCGCCCGCTACGCGGCACGCGAAATGGCGCGGGCCGACCATCTGAGCAAGACCCTGGGCGAGGTGGTGGCGACCATCGACAGCAACCTCGGCAAGGATGCCGAGATGGATGAATTTCTCGGCAACATCAAGACCTACATCCTGCATAACATCAACACCGCGAATCAGGTCGCCTTCCGCGCCCAGCGGGAAGACAGCGATCCGGCCTCAAACACCCACTAGCGCCACTGCGCGCGCAAGCGCTCGCGATTGAGCGCCAGCCACTGCAAGGCGATGATGCTCATCGCATTGTCGATCAACCCGCGCCGCATCTGATCGATCGCCTCGTCGGCCGACATCAGGAAGGCCCGGATATCCTCGCCCTCCTCGGCCAGTCCATGGATGCCGCCCAGGCCGTCGCTGTCCATGCGTGCGGCAAACAGACTGACCCGTTCCGTGCTGCCCCCGGGGCTGGAGTAGTACTCGCAGATGGGCTCGATTTCGCGCAGCGTGCAGCCAGCCTCCTCCAGGGCTTCGCGGCGGGCCACCGCTTCCGGCTGTTCGCCTGGCTCGACCAGCCCGGCTACGATTTCCACCAGCCACGGGCCGTGCGGCGAATCGATGGCGCCAATACGGAACTGTTCGACCAGCAAGACCCGGTCGGACACCGGATCGTAGGGCAGTACCGCGGCCGCCTGCCCGCGGATCATCAGCTCACGGGTGATCGGTTGCCCCATGCCGCCGGCGAACAGGGCGTGACGCACACGGTATCGCACCAGTTCGTAGAAGCCCTTGAAACACTGGACCTTGTCGAGAATTTCCCATTTCATCCGCACATCGCCTCGTTGTCCGATAAATCGGGCCCGCCCGGGGGCGAGTTCACGTAAACTAGGCGGCCGACCAAGCACCGCAGAATCATGCCGGACCCGCAACCCACAACGCTCAGCCCGCGTCAGCGCCTGTGGGCATACTGGCACGCGCTGATCCACGAACACGGCTGGGTACGCATCCTGCTCACCACCAATTATCATCGCGTCGGCCAGCGCGCCTTCCGTTCGGGGCAGCTGCCGCCCTGGACGCTGGTCAGGCGCATCCGCCGCGACGGCCTGCGCACGGTGGTCAATCTGCGCGGGCCCATCGATACGCCGACGTTGGCCCTCGAACGCGAGCTGTGCGCACGCGAGGGCGTCAGGCATGTGGATGTGCGCCTGTTCTCGCGCGACACGCACCGCCCGGAAGCGCTGCTGGAGGTCAAGCGACTGCTCGCCGAGATCGAGTATCCCGCGCTGTTCCACTGCATGTCCGGGGCCGACCGCGCGGGTTTCATGGCGACGCTGTATCTGCATTGGATGGAAGGCGTGCCGCTGGACCGTACGCATCAGCTTCGGCTGTGGCCTTACTGGCATTATCGCCATGCCCGTACCGGTCTGCTCGATCACTTCTTCGAGCGCTACGAGGCCGCGCGACGGGTCAGCGGCATCAGCCTCGAAGCCTGGATCCGCAGCGAATATCGCCAGGAAGACATCCGTTCGAGTTTTCGCAGCAATCGTTGGTTCAACACCCTCGTCGACCGCATTCTGCGGCGCGAGTAGCCTCGTCGTTCAATACCAGCCGGCCTCCCCCGGCGGGCGGGTGCGGAACAGCTTCAGCGTCCAGAGGTAGTGGGCCGGATAGCGCGTGATCTGCGACTCCAGCGCCTCGTTCATGCGCCGTGCGTCCAGGGCGGCGTCGCCGCTGGGAAAGTCCGCCAGCGGCGGGTCGAGAATCACGCGATAGCGCGCCATCTCCGCATCGTAGACGGTCATCGTCGGCAGCACCACCGCGCCGCTGGCACCGGCCAGGCGGCCGATGATCGGCAGTGTCGCCTTGATCTGTCCGAACAGCGGCACGAACACCGAGCGTTCCGCACCGTAATCCTCGTCCGCCAGGTAATACAGCACGCCGCCGTCGCGCAGTGCGCGCAACAACCCGCGCAAGCCGGATTCCCGGGAGATCGGGGTGTTGCCGAAACGGCTGCGGCCGTGGTTGATCAGCCAGTCGGCCAGGACGTTGCCGAAGGGGTTGTAGGGGCCGGCCATCGGCACCTCCATCGCCAGCCGCGGCGGCGCGATGTCGAGTGCGGCGGTGTGCGCGACCATCAGAATGACCGGACGCCCGGCTGCACGTGCGCGCTTGAGATGATCGAGGCCCTCGATCGCCACTTCGCGCGCCAGGCGGCGACGGCCGCCGAACCAGGCGAGCGGGTAATCCCAAACCCCCTGCCCCATCAGCCGGAAATGCTCGCGCAGCAAGGCCTCGCGCGCAGCCGTATCCAGATCGGGCCGGCAGCGCTCCAGGTTGGTCAATGCCACGCGGCGCGGGGTGCGGTTGAAATGCCAGGCAAGTCCTCCCAGGGCGCGTCCGGCGGCGCGGCGCAGGCGCCTCGGCAGCAGCCAGTGGCCGAGCTGGATCAGCCCGACGAGCAGCCAGCCGGCCCAGTAGCGCGGCGCCAGCGGCGGCGGAGTGGATTCAGACACGCGGTTCCCGCGCGGCGGTAGCCGCGACGTGCACGGTAGCGATGGACATGGCGCGCGATGGTAGCACAGCGACCGCCGACATCAGCCAGGCTCAGCGCGGAACCACGAAAATCAGGCGCACGCCGACCAGTACCAGCAGGCCACCGAGAAGACGGCTAAGCCAGATTCGGAGGCGATGTCGCTGCCAGCCAGACCCCAATCGCGCGACGGTGATGGCCACGCCGAGATTCCACAGCGTGCCGGTCAGGTTGAACAACAGGCCGAGGAACAGGAAGGCCAAGGCCTTGTTCGGCGCGCCCGGCGTCACGAACTGAGGCAGAAACGCCAGGAAAAACAGAGCGACCTTGGGGTTGAGCGCATTGGTCAGACAACCGTGGGCGAACGCCCGCCACAGCCCCGCCGGTACGGCTGGCCGACCGCGCTCGGTGCCGCTCGGCGCCGGCGCATGCATCAGGTCGATGCCCATGTAGATGAGATAGGCGGCGCCGAGGATCTTGATCGCGGTGAAGGCGGTCGCGGACGCGGCGATCAGCGCGGACAGGCCGATGGCCGCGGCTGTCGTGTGTATCAGGCAGCCGGCGCCGACGCCGAGAGACGCCATTGCGCCGGCACGCCAGCCCTGTTGCAGGCTGCGGCCGCTGATGTACAGCGTGTCCGGCCCGGGCGTGGCGTTCAGCAGCAGGCCGGCAAGCATGAATAGTGCAAGATCGTGTGTACCGAACATCCAGGCTCCGGGTCGCGTGTATCCAGGCCGGTGCCGGACGTCAGGCCGTTTTGCGCGTGACGTCGGACAGCGGCAGGTCGAAGTGAAAGGTGGCGCCCTGCCCCGGGGTGCTCTCGAATCCGATGTTTCCGCCGTGTTTTTCCACGATCGCCTTGGAGATCGCCAGCCCGAGCCCGGTGCCGCCCCGCGCGCGGGTTTCTGAACTGTCCGCCTGCGAGAATTTTTCGAAGATGTGCGGCCGATAGCCGAGCGGCACGCCGGGGCCATGATCGCGCACGCTGACCCGTACCGTATGATCCACGCATTGCGTCGAGACGTTTACCCGGCTGCCCCGCGGCGAGTATTTGACCGCATTCGACAGCAGGTTGCTCATCACCTGGATCAGGCGGTGTTCGTCGCCGCGCACGTAAATCCCGTCCTCGGTCGCGGGCAGCCAAGCGAATTCGACCGCGAATTTTTCGGCATACGGCCGGTTGGCATCCAGGGCCTTGACGATCAAGGCATGCAGGTCGACCGCGTGCATTTGAAACTGCGTCTCGGCGAGCTGGATCTTGTTGATGTCGAGCAAATCATTGACCAGCAGTTCGAGGCGCTGGGTATTGTCGTAGGCGATGTTCGCCATGTCCTTGCCGTCCTGCGTGAGCGTACCCAGGCGGCCGCTCGCCAGCAGTCCCAGCGCGCCCTTGATGGAGGTCAGCGGCGTGCGCAGCTCGTGGCTGACCACGGCCACGAATTCGTCCTTCATGCGTTCGTTGCGCACGCGCTCGGTCACGTCGTTGAAAATCACCACGGCTCCCATCAGGACGCCTTCCTTGCGTATCGGTGTGGTCACGTAATCGACCGGGAAGCTGCTGCCATCCTTGCGCCAGAACATCTCGTTGCCGACGCGATGTACTTGGCCGTCCTCGAGCGCCTTGGACATGGGACATTCTGCCAGCGGATAAGAGGAGCCGTCGCTCCGGTGATGATGTACCAACTCGTGAAACGGCTGGCAGAGCAGTTCTTCGGCGGTGAAGCCGAGCATGTCGCAGGTGGCCGGATTGACGAAGCTTGTCCGGCCTTCGCGATCCAGTCCGTAAATGCCCTCGCCGGCGGAATCCAGCAACAGGCGCAGCTGGCTTTCGGTATCCGTCAGCGTCGCGGCCGTTTGGTTGATCTTCGCCGCGGCGAGCATCACGAAGACCATCAATGCCGCCGCCAGCACCACTGCCATGGTTGCCGTCGAGTAGGCATCGGACTGCCAGCCGCTTGCCGTCAGATAGGTGCCGGCGGTGATGATCAACAAGGGCACGACGAGCACGAAAGGCAAGGCCATCCGCGCGAACTGACTGCCGATGCCGGGGGCCACCAGCACTGCGTAGATGCCATTGCGTGTTCGACGTTCGAACAGCGAAAACACCAGCAGGGTCATGCATAACAAGGTCTGCGGCGATGTGCGGATGGCCGCAGACTGTCCGAAAAACGCGCTGGCATTGAACAGATAGCCGGCCAGAATCGTCAGCGCCATGATCAGCAGTATGCCCACGCATGCGTCGACGATACGGCTGGCGGCGCGCAGCGTTTGCCCCTGCAGGCTCAGCGCCAGCCCCATGATCAGAAAGAACAGCGCCGACTGGATCGACATCGGGCCGGGCACGCCGTCTGCATTGTGTGACATCAAGACGGTGTTCACCCACAGCGGCTGCCCGCTGGCGTGGCCGAGCAGGGCGAACAGCGTGAGCGCGACCACCAGCATGCCGGCCAGCGCCGCGTGGCGGCGATGGCGCCGCGCCAGGGCGATGCCGGCCACGCACAGCAGGACGGCCAGCGCGGGTAATTCCCAGGCCAGCAGGATGACGGCGGCTGTCAGCGCGGCCAGTATTAGGGCTAAGCGCCGTGCGGCCGACAGCAGGGCCGCCCGTCTGGAGGCGGCGGCCTGCGCGTGGACAGCACTGCGGTCGGAAGCGATTAGCGGGGCCCTCCCTGTTTTCGTAGCCGGAGCTGCCTCATAGCATAGCCAGTTCGCGTGGCGACAGTTTGTCCGACCGCGCAGGCAAGTCGCTCACGCATGCCGCCCGTTCCGTACGCACTGCGGCAAGTTCGGCCGACCTCAACCATCATGATGCGTGCCCGGCGCGTAATGGATGAGATTATGGAACACGGCGGGCATCTCCGCGGTATTGCGGTAGCCATGCGCCGCGTCGCCGGCAAAGCGCGCCGTATCCCCTGTCGACAGTGCCACCCAGCGGTCGTCGATCAGCAAGGACAATGTGCCTGCTAGCACCAGCACATGTTCGAGCACGCCGCTCTCGTGCGCCTCAGAGAGATGCGTGGCGGCCGGTGGCAAGGTCAGCTCGAACCATTCGAACCCCAAAGCGGCATCGAATGGGAACAGGGTTTTGATCTGCAGCTGCCCGTCCGACCAGACGGGCAGCGCTCCCTGGCGACCGATATCGGTGCCGGGTATACGTTCGGACGGAGCGATCAGACTCGATATCGAAAGCCCGAAACCGGTTGCGATTTTCCAAAGCGTCGCCAGCGTCGGGCTCGATTCCCCGCGCTCGATCTGACCCAGCATGGCCTTGCTGACTCCGGTCGCGGCAGCCGTCCGGTCCAGGCTCCAGCCACGTTTCCGGCGCAGGTTCCTGAGTCGTCCGGCGATCGCTTCGTGCGCCGCGTGCCCGCCGTCATCCGACATGGCTTGATTCATGCGCCGTCGCCCTCGTCGCAATCCATGTTGTGCGTGATAACGCACAATGTTAGGCTGAAATTGCTATGCGTCATAACGCACATCATCCTGCGAGGTTGCCGTCATGTCCAGACAGATCCGACGCTTGCTACCCGAGCTTTCACATGTCAGCGCCGGGTTTGTCGCCGTCATGGTCGGATTCGCCAGCTCGGTGGTCATCGTCATCCAGGCGGCGCAGGCGGCCGGGGCGAATCCGGCTGAGGTCGGCTCCTGGATTCTGGCGCTGGGTCTGGGCATGGGGGGCACCAGCATCGGGCTTTCGCTGTACTACCGCGAGCCGGTGTTCACCGCATGGTCGACGCCAGGTGCGGCGCTGTTGGTCACGGGGCTCGACGGCCTCAACCTTGGGGCGGCGACCGGCGCCTTCCTGTTCAGTGCGCTGCTGGTGGTGCTGGTCGGCGCCAGCGGCCTGTTCGAGCGCTTGATCCGGCACATTCCCCGCGCCCTCGCCGCGGCCCTGCTCGCGGGCATATTGCTACAGTTCGGCCTGCAGGCCTTTTCCGCGCTGCATCAGGATGTCGCCCTGGTCGCCGGGATGTTTTTCACCTATCTCGTCGGCAGGCGCTGGTTTCCCCGCTATGCCATCCCGTTGGTCCTCTGCGTCGGCCTGCTCGGCGTCGCGATCGGCGGGCAGCTGCACCCCGGCGCGCTGCATCTCGCACTGGCGCGGCCGCATTTCGTGTGGCCGAGCTTCTCGATCCCCGTGCTCGTGAGCGTGGGCATTCCGCTGTTCGTGGTGACCATGACCTCGCAGAATCTGCCCGGGTTCGCCGTATTGCGCGCCAACGCCTATCAGACGCCGATATCGCCGCTGCTGACCGTGACTGGTCTGGCCACGTTGCTGCTGGCGCCGTTCGGCGGCTTCGCATTCAATCTGTCGGCCATCACTGCCGCCATCTGCGTGGGCGAGGAAGCCGGTAGCGACCGAGGCAGGCGCTATCTGGCGACCGTCTCAGGCGGTATTTTCTACATCATCGCGGGCCTGTTCGGGGCGACCATCGCGGGGCTGTTTGCCGCCCTGCCGCACGCCTTCGTGTACGCGCTCGCGGGTTTCGCCCTGCTTGGCACGCTCGGTCACGGTCTTCATGTTGCGCTCGGCGACGATCGCGATCGAGAGGCGGCCCTGGTGACCTTTCTGGTCACCGCATCGGGACTGACGCTGTTCGGAGTCGGAGCGGCCTTCTGGGGGCTGGTTGCCGGTCTGTGCACGCAAGGGTTCATGCGGGCCCGGTCGTCGCGCACGTGTGACCTTGTGGGATGTTTGGCGCACACAAAGGATTAGGGAAGAACCGCGATGAAGCGGGACAAACAAGGATTGGCGCGGGTTTGAGGCATATTTTAGGCTCGTTTGACGGCGCGGGGCCGGAAAAGGGATTTTGCACGGCGCGCCATCAAACGGGGCCGTTTTGCGGGTTGTTTGTCACACTCGGCGCCCGGTCCAAACGACACGCCCGATGATGGCCAGATCATCTGCACCATTATCAAGCGCCAGCTCGAATGGCTGATAAGCCTGGTTATCGCTCGACACCTTCACGCGGCGCCCAGGAAGGCGCTGTAAGCGTTTCACGAGCAGCGAACTATCCATGCGCATTACATAGATGCCATCGTGGGGCACATCGGCTGCAGCGCGACGATCTATGAGGATCACGTCGCCGGCTCTAAGCGTTGGCTCCATCGACTCGCCGGACACATAGATAAGATACAAATCCGATGCCGAAGCGCCAAGTTCTCGGTGCAGCCAAGTTCGCTTAAATGCCAAATAATCAACGACTTTTTCTAGCTCAACCATTGAGCCATGCCCTGCCGCTGCCCGAACATCATAAAGCGGCACAAGAGCGAAATCTCCTGATTCTGAATAACTAGGGACATCCTCTCTAACAGTAAATGTAGAGTCAGGCATCCCTTTCACATAGCCCTCAACGGACCCTTTCCCAGTGGCCAGCCATTCAACTGAAACGCCTGCGGCCTCAGCGATCGCTATGAGGTGCGGCCTGCCCGGCTCTCGCCCACTGAAGTAAGGCCGGATAGTGCTTTGGGCAATCCCGGCAGCCTTAGCTAACGCAGATGGGTTGCCTACCAATTCCGCGCAGAAGTTCATTCGCGCAGAAAAGCTATTTTCAAGCTCTATTCCGTAACTTGAAAGTAGACTTTCAAGTTTCTTGACGTCTTTCATGGCACGTATCTCTTTGTAATAAGAGAAAAAACGCCCTATAAGGTCGTTTACTAAACTTGAAAGAGCTATTTGTGCTTGCTCATAAAGCCTAATAGGGCTATCTTTAAGCCCATGAGCACTTCCAAGCGGTCAAAAAAAGCAGCCCAATTGGACTGGCACCCTGCAGATGTGGTGGCTGCCCTGCGAAAGGCTGGCTGGAGCCTGAGAAGGCTTTCAACACATCACGGTTACGCACCCACCTCTCTCAAGGAAGCGCTCCATAAACGCTGGCCCAAAGCCGAGCGGCTGATCGCCGATGCGATCGGCAAGCAGCCGGCTCAGATATGGCCAAGCCGTTACCCGAATCATAACGCACGCCAATCGAAGGCGGCATAAGCGACGAGTTCAGGAGACAGGGCATGTTCGTTCACCTCCACATCAATGTCGTCAGCCTATCGCGCGCTGTTTCGCTCAACCAGAGCAGGCAGCGCTTCTTTTTGGATGCCCTCCCTACGAGGCGTTTCCAATGAAGGCGCTGAACTGGAAACGAGTCCGCGCCAAGAGCCAGCCGGCAGCGATCCGGCTATGCCTCGACTTCGCCATCGCGCATCACAACCGATCCGTCGCGCGCGTCGCCGAGCTGATGGGCACATCCGAATGGGCGATCTACAAATGGATGGCGAAAGGTTCGATGCCGTCCGACCGTATCCGCCCCTTCGAGTACGCCTGCGATCCGCAAGGCCGCGCGACTTATCTGACGCAATACATCGCCGCTGGTTCCAACAAGCTCCTGATCGATATCCCGCGCGGCAAAGGCTCGACCGAGCAGGAAGTCGGCGACCTGCAGCTGGCTTCGGCCGAAGCCATGTCGCTACTGATGAAGTTCTACCGCGGCGAAGCATCGCCCGAGGATACATCCGATGCCCTGACCGAGCTGCTCAGCAAGCTCGCCTGGCATCGCGAAAACGTTGAGCGCTCGGCGCAGCCCGAACTGGCGCTGTTCGAGGACGACGACGAATGACAGACAGCTGGTACAGCGCGGCGGAGTTGCGCGGACTTGCTGGCCTCCCTGGCACGGTTCAGGGCATCAACACGCGCGCCAGATCAGAAGGTTGGAAGACGCGCAAACGTGAAGGCCGAGGCGGCGGCAAGGAATACGCGATCGCCTCACTGCCGCCGGCAGCGCGCATGCAGCTCGTCGCCCGCGATAGCACCGCCGAACCGAATCAGAAAACGACCGCGATCGCCGTCAAACGCACTGCTGCAATCACCGACGAGCAGCGCGGAATCGCTCAGGCGCGTGTGCGCCTCATCCGCCTGATCGAACGCTCGCTGTCCGAGCAGACCTACAACAGCCTGACCAGCGCCTGCAGAGGCTTGGCCGATCTGTTGAGCCACCGCGCCGCGCAGGATCTGATCGAGGTCGCCCGCGTCGCCAACGATCACCAGAAGGACGGCCACCGCATCAGCGCCCGCACCCTGCTGCGCTGGTATGGCCAGCATCAGACGTTCGGCGAGGCTGGTCTCGTGCCCGGTCGGCGCCAGAAAGACATGGCGGTTCCACCCTGGGCGCCTGCATTCCTGAAATTCTACCAGCGCCCGACCAAGCCCAGCGTCGAGGATGCCTACCGGCAGTTCGTTGCAGCTGCTGCAGCCGATGAGGTGCCGAGCATCCACCAGGTGCGCAGATTCCTGAGCAAGCTGTCCGTCGATGCCCGCGAGAAAGGCCGCATGGGGCCGCGCGAGATCATCAAGAAACTGCCGTTCAAGCGCCGCAAATTCGAGGATCTGCTGCCGAACGATGTCTGGACGGCCGACGGCCATACCTTCGACGCCGAAGTGCAACATCCCTTCTACACCGGGAAGGCTTTCCGTCCCGAGATCACCACATACCTGGACATTCGCACGCGCCGCATCGTCGGCTGGTCGGTCGAGCTGGCGGAGAGCGCCGTGGCCGTCCTCGACGCCCTGCGTTATGGCGTAAAGGACAGCGGCATCCCCGCCGTGCTGTATGTCGACAACGGCAAAGGCTACGACAACGAGGCCGTCGCCGGCGTGCTCGAGCAGCTGGGCGTGGTGTTCACCACATCGCTGCCCTATCGCTCACAGGCACGCGGTGCCATCGAGCGCGTGCATCGCATCTATGTGGATCTCGCCAAGCGGTTGCCGACCTATATCGGCGCCGACATGGACCCGGAAGCCTCGACCAAGATCCACAAGCTGACGCGCGCGGATCTGCAGGGCAAAGGCCACAGCGCCGCCCTCATCACCTGGGACCGTTTCGTCGCCGAGATCGAGCGCACCGTCGCCGAGTACAACGCGCGCATTCACAGCAGTCTGCACGGGCTGTCGCCGGCCGATCTCTGGCAGCACGCGACCGACCAGGGCTGGACGCCCGAAACCCTCGACCCGGAAATGCTCGACCACACCCTGCGCCCGCGCACACTTCGCACCGTCCAGCGCGGCGAGGTGCGCCTCTGGAATCGCCGCTACTTCGCCCTGGCGCTCGGCGCCTACGACGCCGGCACGCAGGTCCAGGTCGGCTACGACGTCCGCGACGACTCGCGGGTGTGGGTTCACGACCTGGAGGGCCGCTTGCTGGCGGTCGCCGAGAAAGACGGCAATGCGACGCCCTACATGCCCGACAGCTTCCTGGCCGATGCCCGCGCCAAGCGCGAGCAGGCTCAGGTCACGCGCCTGGCTCAGAAGATCGAGGCCAAAACCGGCCAGAAGGTCACCCACATCGAGCTGGAGCACCAGCGTGGCGTGACGCTCGACCAGGTGCTGCGTCCCGAGATCCCGGCTCAGCCGGAGCCGGTGCAGCGCGAAGACGTGGCCGAGCTGCAGCGCACGCAGGCGCAGGTCGTCGAGCTGATGCGCGAGAGCGAGATCTATCGCGAGACGGACGACCGCCGCATCCATGCCCACTGGCTGCGCATCGAGGCGCGGATCGATGCCGGCGACGACGTCAGCACAACGGATCGTGAAGGGCTCGCCATCTATCGCCGCAGTCCGCAGCACCAGGCGATGAGCGATCTCTTCGAGAGTTTTGGCCTGACCGAGGCGAATTTCCCGCCCCGGCAGGCCAAAAAAGAGCCCGGCGGCAACCGGGCATAAGTTTTGGAGATTGGAGGCAAAAGCATGAAACACCAGATCGTACCCGTCAAGAATATCAGCCGGCTCAGCAATGCCGCGAATGCGCTGCTGCAGCGCACACCGGGCATGCCGGGCATGGGTCTCGTCCATGCGCCGACCGGCTACGGCAAGACCACGGCCTGCACGTGGCTGGTCAACCAGGTCAACGGCGTTTATGTCCGCGCGCTCGCGCTGTGGTCGCCCAAGACCATGCTCGAAGCGATCGCCCGCGAACTCGATATCGAGCTGCATGGCATGACCCTCGCGGGGATGCTGGAACGCATCATCCAGCGCCTCGCCGAAACCAACCGGCCCGTCTTCATCGATGAGGCCGACTACGTGGTACAGAGCAAGCGCCTGACCGACTCGCTGCGCGATCTGCACGACATGAGCATGACCCCCGTGATTCTCATCGGCATGCACGGCATCGAGCGCCGCATCCGCAGCAACCCGCAGTTCACCGGACGCCTGTCGCAGTGGGTCGAGTTCGAGGGCCTGGACGTCGAGGACGCGATCCTGCTGCGCGACAGCCTGATCGAGGTCGAGGTCGAAGACGATCTGCTGCAGGTCATCTACCGCGCCGCCAGCACCCGCAACAGCGGCGCCGAGGCCAGACGCCTGGTCGTCGGCCTGTCGCAGGTCGAGGGCTACGCGCGTCAGCGCGGCATGGACCGGATCGGCGTGGCCGACTGGCCGAAGGGCCGCGACTTCTTCCTGGGCATGCCGGCCCTGGGAGGTGTCTGATGCGCCCACCAGGAGCACACACCCGCGTCTACAAGCGCAAGCCGCGCGCCCGCGACCGCATCTGGCAGTCCATGCGCATCCTGCGCTCGTTCACGATCCCGACGCTCATGGCCACGGCCGAGGCGAGCGAAACGAACGTCATGCGCTACGTGCGCGGGCTGCTCGCCGCGTCGTACCTGTACGTCGTCAAGCCGCGCGACAGCGGCCGACGCGGTGGCCATGCGGTTTATCGACTCATCCGCGACACCGGCCCGATCGCGCCACGCCTGCAGAGCAACGGCACCACCTACGACCCGAACAAGCACGAGGTCGTCACTGGAGGCGTCGATCAGCGCCCCAAGGAGGCGCGCGATGACTGACTGGATCGAAGTCCTGCGCGAAGCCTGCGCAGATCGCGGGCAGCGCGCCGTCAGCACCGAGATCGACTACTCGACGAGCGTTATCAGCCAGGTGCTCAACGGCCTCTACAAAGGTGATTTGACCCGCGTTCAAGCGGCCGTCGAAGGCGCTTTGATGGGCGCCACCGTCAGTTGCCCCGTCATCGGCGAAATGCCGCGCCAGCGCTGCATCGAATACCAGCGCTCGCCCTATGCGCCCACCAACCCCATGCGCGTGCAGCTCTTCCGCACTTGCCCGACCTGCGCGAACAACACCGAGGGGAAAAAGTCATGAATGCCTGCCAATCCGAATGGCGCGCCGCCCCAGAGCTGCGCCAGCTCATCGCTCACACGTGGCCGCGCGAGTACGCCAACGCCCAGCGCGGCGTCCCCTGCGTCATCCCGCTGTACGACGGTAGCAAGATCCGGCTGCGCGCCGGCGAACCCGTCATCGAGATTGACGCGCCCGACATCGTCGCCCCGCTGCTGCAGGACGACCGCACTCCACGAGGTGATGCATGAGCTATCCCGACGCCTACATCGAACGCTGGGGAAACGTGTTCGTCGCCAGCGGCTTGCACGAGGCCACCGGCCTCACCTTCGAAACCTTCCTGATCGACCCGGAATCGCACCTGGCCGCCCGCGAACGGCTGCATCTGATCGATCGGCAAACGCTCGGCTCGGCCGATTACGAACCGCTGCTGCCGCCGCAGCTGCGCGTGCGCGAACGTCTGGACGAGCTGACCGACGAGCTGGGCGGTCCCGATGCAGTACTTCGCAACGATCGCCTGGTCGAGCCGTGCCGCAGTCATGCCTGGCGCGGTCACCGCACGGCCGATCGCCATCACCGTGGAGGATCTTGAGATGGATGAACTAAAACAGGAATTGCTGCACTGCCTTGAAGGAAATCCAGGCGCTACGCGCCAGGCCTTTTTCGGTCTGTCCGAGCTATTCATTGATGAAGCGCAATGCACAAAGGCGCTTAGAGAGCTGTCTGAAAATGGCCTGATTAGGCGCGACGAGGACGGCGCCTACGAGCGTGTCGAGTCCCAGCCTGAAGCAACTGGTTCATCTGCAGATGAACCAGTTGTTCGTGCCAGCGAAGGATCTACTGCACCGCCGCCATCATTTACCGACCAGGCGCTCACGATCATGGATGAGCCTCGCACCAACGACGACCTGGTGCGCATGCTCGGGCTGACCAGCAAGCAAGCGACGAATGTGATCACCCGTCTGCGCGCTGCCGGCAAGGTGGTCTCTTGCGGATGGAAAGGCCGCAAGCAGCTCTATGCCCTCAACGACGGCAAGACACATGAGGCCGCGCCGCGCAGCCCATCACCGTCCCCAACCATCACGGCGAGCAAAAACCCCTCGGCTGCGGATATCGCCTTCGCCGAGCGCCTGCGTGCCCAGGAGCGCGAATCCCGCGCCCTGCTGCGCCAGTACGTCGAGCAGCTCGACGACGTGACCCTGAGCGCCCTGATCGCAGCCACCGACGCAGCGATCGATGCGCGCGAGTCCTGGGAGAAAACCCATGCAGACTGACCAACAACCCAACGACATGCAGCAGCTGGAGCTGCTGGCCGAAGACGTGCGCAACGCTCGCAACGCGCTCGGTGAAGTGGTCACCGATCTGGAATCTCGGATCTCCGAGATCCGGCGCACCTTCCTTGCCCCGATGCGCGAGCGTGTGTGTGCCCTCAACGATGCCCAGGACGCGCTGCGCGCGGCCGTCAAACAGTCATCCGCCGACCTCTGGAAGCGCCGCCGCACGCGTACCGCGCATGGCATTCGGTTCGGCTGGATGAAGGGCAAAGGCAAGATCACCTGGACCGATGAGGCCAAGGTCATCGAGCGCATCAAGCAGGAGTTCTGCGATCAGGCCGACACCTACGTGCGCAGCAAGGAAAGCGTCGTCAAGGACGCCATCCAGCAGCTCGACGCCAAGCGACTCAAGAAGCTCGGCATCACCGTCACGGACGGCTCCGAAGAGGTGGTCATCAAGGATACCGCCGGCGAGCTGGACAAGCTGATCGACATGCTCATGGGCGACGCCATGGCCGATGAACAGGAGGGCGCGTGATGGACTGGCAGCAACTCATACACAGGATCGAAACCGGCGATGCCACATCGCACGATGCCAGGCAGGTCGAGCGGCTCCTTGAGCAAAACAGAGCGCTTTCCAGGCTGGCGAAACAGGCCGCTGGCGTCATCGAAACGAATGCCGAGGATTTTCGGGTCGTGTTCTGCGACGGCGACGTGTGGGACAGCACAAAGGCACAGACCGAGTACTCGAACGACATCGCACTCGTCGGTGCGTTGCGCGCCAACGCAGAGGAGATCCGCTGATGCGAGAAATGCAACGAGAAACCGACTGGCTCGACGCCGCCAGGCAGGTCACTGAGGTCGAAACCGAACACCGCATCGCCGAGCGCGAACGTCCGCCGGAGCCCTTGAGCGCCGACGTGGCCCTGTCGAGCGACGACCTCAGATGCCCGGCATGCGGCGAGCCGATCCCCGAGGCCCGCGTGCGTGCCGGCTACACGATCTGCGTCGTCTGCCAGGATGCACGCGAGCGCAACTCCTGGTTGCACCGAGGAGGCTGACATGGCCATGCACGCAGCTCGTATCGAAAACAGCCCGCGCCTGCAGCGTGTGGCTCAGGTGCTGGCCGATGGCCAGGAACACAGCACACTGGAGATCGTGGCGCGCGCCCAGGTGATGGCCGTGAGCGCGACGATCGCCGAGCTGCGTGCCAACGGCCGCAACATCGTCTGCCGTCAGGACAAGCGTGTCTGGTATTACCGGGAGGTACAGTGATGGCTGAAACAGCCGCCGGCCTCCGCGAGCAGGCCCATAACCTTCGCGCCAGCGCTCAGCGCGCAGACAGCCTGGACGCCTACGACAAAGACATGCGCCAGGCGGATGACCTGGACGAGCAAGCGCGCCGACTGGAAGCCGCAGCGACCAAGTCGAAACCCAAAGCCAAGCGAGTCGACCGGCGTCGCAACGCCCAGCTCGCCAAGATCCACATCGCCCGGCAGCAGCTCGGCATGGACGAGGAAACCTACCGCGCGATGCTCCAGCGCATCGCAGGCGTCACCAGCGCGAAGGCGCTGACGCCCACCGGGATCGGTCGCGTGCTCGAGCATCTGCGATCGATAGGGTTCAAGGACAAGAACGCACGGCGTCCTAACCCACATATCTCACGCGAGGCGCAGATCGGCAAGATCGAGGCGCTGCTGGCCGATGCCGGGCGCCCGTGGGGTTATGCGGATGCCATCGCCAAGCGCGTGTGCCAAATCGATGCCGTCGCGTTCTGTAACGGCGATCAGCTGCAAAAAATCATCGCCGCGCTGGCCATCGACCAGCGTCGCAGGAAGGCGCGCTGATGAAAATCTACATCGCCGGCCCTATGACGGGCCTACCGGACAACAACTATCCCGCGTTCCATCGCATGGCTGATGAGTTGCGTGCCCATGGCTATCACGTCGAAAACCCGGCCGAGAATGCCAGCAATCCACCGCCTTGCGGCACCTGGACCGGCTGGATGCGCCTGGCGATCGCCCAGCTGATTCGTTGCGATCACATCCTCATGCTCAACGGTTGGCAGAATTCCCGCGGCGCACTGATCGAGCATCGCCTGGCGTGTGATCTAGGGCTGACCGTGCTTACTGAAACCAACATCGATCGGGATATGGAGGTGACGTGATGGATCTTTCTGACAAATATCTGCGATTCCAATGCGGCGATTGTGGAGCGCTGTATGAGGTTGAAGATGAAGCCAGAGAATGCTGCGCGCCAGAGATCCACGAATGTTGGTTATGCCCGGTTTGCTCTAAAGACCATTACGACATGGATGACGCGATTGGCTGCTGCAGTTTTGATCCGGAGAAGGAGCTGGTAGCCACGCCTCTTGAACTGGAGCTTCATGCCGGTCAAATGAGGTTTGTCGATTGATGATCATCATCTGCCCGCACTGCCAGACGCCGACGCCGCTGGAAGCGCACACGGAGGACGGTGCCGCTCGCGAGCTGTTCGCCTTGATGGGCCAGACTTCGATCTCGCCGGCGCTGGTGGCCTATCTCGGACTGTTCAAGCCACGACGCCAGGCGTTGCGCTGGTCGCGTGCGCTGCAGCTCGCCCACGAGGCCATGGCGCTGACCGCGGACGTGCCGCGTCTAGGCGCAGCCATGATCGAAACCGTCGAGTCATTGCGCGCGCGGCGCCAGGCCGAAAATTGGAAGCCGCTCGCCAATCATCGCTACCTGATCAGCGTGCTCGAAAACGTGCGCCACGCGCCGGCTGCAGTGGCGCCTCAAAGCCCCGACAAACCACGTTCGAAGGCCGCGCAAGCGGCTGATGCATTGAGCCGGATCGCACCGCCTGAAGGCGTCCCGACATGGCTGGCGCGCGCGATCCTGGACGGCCTTTCGGTGCTCTGGACGAGCGGCCTGGAAGGTACGCCGGCGCTTGACCTGGTCGAAGTCACCGCGCAGCGCTGGATCGAGTACCTGGCGCCCAAGCGTGAATGGAACCCGGAGTCCCGCTATACCGGAGCCGCGCGGATTCGGTCGGCCTTTTCAGAGATCGCCCAGGGCGGAAAATTCCCGCAGCCGCGGGATGTGCTGGGCATCATCCCGAGAGGATGACCATGGACGCTCGCCTCCAGGAACTGCCGAAGTCAGTGCAGGAACTCGTCGAGCTGATCGGCATCGACGCGGCGCTGGCCATCGTGCAGGAGCGCGGCGGCATCCGACTCTGCGTGCCGCGCAACGCGCGCGAGGATCACTGGCTCGTACCGCTGATCGGTTTGGACGCGCTGCGGGCGCTCGTGGCGCACTACGATGGCGAAGAGATCGACGTGCCCCGCTGCGCTAGCGCCATACGTGCAGCTCGCGAGCGCCAGATCGCCGCCGAGCTGGAACATGATTCCGTCGCGCGCGTGGCCAGGCGTCATGCCTACACCGAGCGCGGCATCCGCAAGCTGCGCCGGCGCCTTGAGGCGCGCGGCGATATCGAGGATGCGCAGGGGGATTTATTCTGAATTTTTGAGAGGTGCAGTGCAGGATCATTCTCTCTCGAGAGCGTCTGCTATTTCCCTCGATGCTTCTTGAATGGCGACAATGAATGCTGCATTGTTGTAGTCGCTTGAACATGCCCGCATAAATGCCGCAATCAGTTCTGGGTGTTTACTTGCATAACCTGATTCAAATTGCTCATCTATGCACCGTATCGCTGCCCGAAAATACGTATCTGCTGTCATGGAAGCTTGATTCAACAAGGTGTCATAGCTTGCGGTGATTGCCACAGTGTTTCCTCCTTTAGCGTGCTACGTAATCACATTTTCAGAATAGCTGAACTTGCATGTATTGTGGTGCCTAGGTAGCCTGTTATCGCTCTAGACCCAAGGACGCCGGAACCGGTTCCGCCTCCTTTACCCCGTGGTCGCGCCCTAGCATGGCGCCATGGATTCCGTCGCCGCCTCCAGTCCCGTCGCCTCCGATCCGTGGGTGCAAACCCTCATCGGCAACATCCTCACGCGCGAGGGTGATACGTACACCGATCGCGTCAGCGATCTGGGCGGCCCGACCAAGTACGGCATCACCCAGGCCACGCTGGCGAAGTATCGCGGCCAGCCCGTCACGCCGGCCGACGTCGAGGCGCTGACGCGCGACGAAGCGTTCGCGATCTACCTCAAGGCCTACATCGACGATCCCGAGTTCGAGCACATCGATAGCGACGATCTGCGGGATCTGCTGGTCGATTCGGGGGTTCAGCATGGTCCGGGCCGCGCAGTGCAGTGGGTGCAGCGCAGCGTCGGCGTGAAGGTCGACGGCATCCTCGGGCCGATCAGCCTCAATGCCATCAATACCGCCAACGCCCGCGCGCTATACGTGCGCACTCTCTCGCAGCGCGTGCGCTTCTATGGCGCCATCATCACCAACACGCCCGACCAGGCCGCGAACGCATCCGGCTGGATGAACCGCATCGCGCCCTTCATCGACCGCGAACCCTTCCTGACGGGGGCGGCATGAAATGGCGCCGCATCGACGACTACGCCATCGAATCGGATGCGGGGTACACCGTCTGCCGCGTGTTCATACATGCCCGCTGGCACTACGAGGCGTGGATTCCGAAAGCGATGGACGGCTGGGATCGGGTGATCCACCGCGAGCCCGATGACGACGCTACCGAAGCCAAGGCCGCATGCGAGCGGCATTACGAGGAGATGCAATCGTGAGCGACTGGTTCAGTCAACTACTCGGTGAGGTTAAGGACGTAGCGCCCACGCTAGTCGGCGCAGCCGGGACTGCCCTTTCCGGTGGCAATGTCGCTGTCGGGGGAGTGCTGGCATCGTTGGTGCGCAAGCTCACCGGCACGGGTGCCGACGGCAACATCCAGGATGCGGCCAAGGCCATCCTGGAGGATAGCGACAAACTCAACCAGTTCAGGCTGCAGGCGCGCCAACTGGAGCTGGACGAACTGAAGCTGAGAACGGCCGATGTCCAGGATGCCCGCAAGACGCTGACCGTCAGCAATGGCGCGATCATCGTTTCGATCATCGTCCTCGTGGCTTACGGCGTTTCGTGCTGGTTCGTGATGTTCCACGCGGTGCCGGTGGGATCGCAGAATCTCGCCTATCTGCTGCTCGGTAACCTCGGCACCGGCTTCGGCATGGTCCTGACCTTCTGGCTCGGTTCCAGCCTCGGCAGCAAGAACAAGGACGCGATCATGGGGCAGTACATCGCCGCGGCCAGGGCCGACCAGACCGCGCGAGCGAAGGGGGCGGCGTGAGCGGTTGGGAGCAGCATCTGACGACGTTCAAAAACATCACGGACATCGTCCAGACCATCGGCATCATCATCATCGGGATCTACACTTTCTCGCTCCGCCATGGCATCGCCAACAAGAAATCGATCGAAGATCTGGAGATTGAACTGGCGACGGCCAAGAGCCGCGTGGTGGCGCTGGAGAACCGCCTCGACTCTGCGCCGACGCATCAAGACCTGGGCAATCTGCACGACCGCATCAACGATCTCTCCGGTGCCGTCCGCGAACTGGTCGGGGTAATGAGCGGCGTGCAGCGCAGCCTTGACCGAGTCGAGGACAAGCTGATGAACGAGGGAGGTAAACGATGAGTCGCTACGCCGATCTGGTCGCCGAGGATCGACGCCTGGTGTTGTTGCAGGCGCTGACCGAGTCGCCGGACTATGCCCTGCGCGAGACCGTCTTGCTGCGCCTCCTGGAAGGTGAACGTCTGGCGATCGGCCAGGACGGCCTGCGCGAAGAACTGCGTTGGCTGGCAGACTGCGGCGCGCTGACCATCGAATACCACGACGGCATCCAGGCCGCGCGCATCACTGCCCGCGGTGCCGATATCGCCGCCGGCCGCACGCGCGTCGAAGGCATCGCGAGGCCGCGTCCTTGAACGGTTACGGAGTCGCGGCCAAAGCACTCGCCATACTTGCCGGCGATGGGATTGCGTGGCTGCTGACGTTGACGGGGATGCGGCCCCTTCTTGCATGCGCTCTCGCGGCCGTGCTGATCGTCGGCAGCTTCAACCTCGGCAACTGGCTATGCGATCGGGCGGAATGACATGCCACGTCGCAACGCTCTCGAATCCCTCTCCCCGCAAACCCGCGCCGCCATTGACCGTGAGCTGATCGCGGCAGGCTTCGGCGGTTATGCCGAGCTGGCCGAACGCCTGGCGGAAGAACACGGCATCGAGACCAACAAGAGCAGCCTGCATCGGTACGGCTCGAAGCTGCAGCGCCGTCTTGCCGCCATCAAGGCCAGCACGGAGGCGGCGCGCGCGATCGCAGAGGCCGCGCCGGACGATGCCGATCACCGCTCGGCAGCCGTCATCAGCCTGGTGCAATCGGATCTGTTCGAGGCGCTGCTGTCGCTGCAGGAAGCTGACGGCGAGGACGTCGACCCGGCCGAGCGCGTCAAGCTGCTGAGCCGCGCGGCGCGTGCGATCGCACAGACCGGCCGCGCCTCCGTCAGCCAGAAGAAGTGGGAGGCCGAAGTCCGCACCAAGGCTGCCGAGGAGGCGGCGAGCAAGGCATCCAAGGTGGCCAAGAATGCCGGCGTTTCCGAGGAGACGATCAAGCTCATCCGCGAGCAGATCATGGGGATCGCAGGATGAAAGCCCGCGGCCGCGCCAAGATCCGGCCCGAGAATCCGGGCGGCATTTTCCTCCCCTACCAGGCGAAATGGGCGGCCGATCAGAGCCGCCTCAAACTGTCCGAGAAATCGCGCCAGATCGGCTTCTCGTGGGCGACTGCGTATGCGGCCGTCGAACGCACCGCGGCCAAGGGCGCACGCTTCGATCAGTGGGTGAGCAGCCGCGACGATCTCCAGGCGCGCCTGTTCATCGAAGACTGCAAGATGTGGGCTGGCGCGATGGAGCTGGCTGCGCAGGATCTCGGCGAGGTTGTGATCGACCCGGAGAAGCGCCTGTCGGCTTTCGTGCTGCAGTTCTCCAACGGCAGGCGCATCCACTCCATGTCGAGCAACCCGGACGCCCAGGCCGGCAAGCGCGGTGGGCGCATCCTCGACGAGTTCGCGCTGCACCCCGATCCGCGCAAGCTATGGGCGATCGCTTACCCCGGTATCACGTGGGGGGGCAACATGGAGTTGATCTCCACGCACCGAGGGAGCGCGAACTTCTTCAACCAGCTCGTGCGCGAGGCACGCGAGAACGGCAACCCCAAGAACATCAGCCTGCACCGCGTCACGCTGCAGGATGCGCTCGACCAGGGCTTCCTGTGGAAACTGCAGCAGATGCTGCCGGAAGACGACGAACGCCAGGCGATGGACGAGGCCGAGTACTTCGACTTCGTGCGCAGCGGCGCGGCCGACGAGGAGTCGTTCCAGCAGGAGTACATGTGCAGCCCCGCCGACGACAATGCCGCGTTCCTCGAATACGACCTGATCGCCAGCGTCGAGTATCAGATCGACTGGCCTTGGAGCGAGATCGAAGACGGCTACCTGTTCTGCGGTGTCGATATCGGCCGTAAAAAGGATTTAACCGTCCTTTGGGTGCTCGAAAAATTGGGCGACGTGCTCTATACGCGCCACGTCGAGGCCATGGAGAAAATGCGCAAGAGCGCGCAGGAGGCAATCCTCTATCCCTGGTTCGAACGCGCCAACCGAGTGTGCATCGATCAGACGGGCCTCGGCATCGGCTGGGTCGACGATGCGCAGGACAAGTTCGGCGAGCACAAGATCGAGGGGGTCAGTTTCACAGTGGCGACGAAGGAAGCCCTCGCCTATCCCGTGCGCAGCGCCATGGAAGATCGGACGGTGCGCATCCCCTACGACCCGCAGATCCGCGCGGATCTGCGCCAGGTCACCAAGCAGACCACCACAGCCGGCAATGTGCGCTTCACCGCCGAACGCACGGCCGATGGCCATGCCGACCGCTTCTGGGCGCTCGCACTGGCGCTGCATGCCGGCAGCGGGCCGGTCAGCGAGATCGCGTTCAAATCCACAGGGCCGCGCCGTTCGGTTGCGCAAACCGACTACATGGGCTCCCGCTCGTTGAGCACGGCGACGGGCTTCGGCGCTGTACGCGGCGGCAACGACTTCCGAGGCTACGATGGCTGACACCAAGGTCAAACCGGATTTTGATCAGATCGCGACAACGCTCGATGGTCGCGATATCACCCGCGGTTATGTCTGGCCGCAGATCCTGCTCATGCCGCAGGATCTGGTGCTCACCATCCGCGGCGGAAACGATCTCAGGGCTTACGAGGATCTGCTGCGCGACGACCAGGTCGCCGCGACGTTCCAGCAGCGGCGCCTGGCGGTCACCTCGGCCGAGTGGACCGTCGACGCCGGCGGCAAACGCGCGATCGACAAGGCCGCGGCCGACTTCATCAAGCAGCAGCTCAATGGCATCGAGTGGGATCGCATCACCGAGAAGATGCTGTATGGCACGTTCTACGGCTACTCGGTCGGCGAATGCCTGTACGCCCGTGACGGCGCGCAGGTCGTGCTGGACGACATCCGTGTGCGCAAGAGCCGCCGCTTCCGTTTCGACGGCGAGCTGCGCATGCGCATGCTGACCTATGACAACCTCATGGGCGAGCTGCTGCCCGATCGCAAGTTCTGGATCTATCAAAGCGGCGCCGACAACGACGACGAACCCTACGGCCTCGGCCTGGGTCACTACGTCTACTGGCCCGTCCTGTTCAAGCGCAACGGGATGCGGTTCTGGCTCATCTTCCTCGAGAAGTTCGGGATGCCCACCGGGGTCGGCAAATATCCGAGCGGCACGACGGCAGAGGATCAGAACAATCTGCTCGCGGCCGTGCAGGCAATCCAGACCGACAGCGGCGTGATCATCCCGGCGAGCATGCAGCTGGAATTGCTGGAGGCGGCGCGCTCCGGTACCGGCGACTACGACAAGCTGCACTCGCGCATGAACGAGGCAATCTCCAAGGCGATCGTCGGCCAGACGATGACGGCCGATCACGGCAGCTCGCGCAGCCAGGCGCAGATCCACATGGTCGTGCGGCAGGATCTGGTGAAGTCCGATGCCGATACGCTGTGTGCCTCGTTCAACAACCAGGTGGTGCGCTGGCTGTGCGACTGGAACTTCCCCGGCGCGGCCTATCCGCGCGTGTATCGCCGGATCGAGGAGCCCGTCGATCTCGGCGCCATGGCGGCGACCGACAAGGATCTCGCGTCGATCGGTTTCCGGCGCAAGCTCGAGGACGTGCAGGAAACCTTCGGCGGACAGTTCGACGACCTCGGGATGCCGGCTCAAGGGCAACCCGGCGCCTCGATCCCATCGACGGCCTTTGCCGAGGGCGCAGATCCGCGCGATCCGGTCGACCTCTCGACCGCGACGCTGGCTCAGTTCGCGCAACCCGAGATCGGCCGCTGGATGGCCAAGATCGAAGCCATGATCAGCCAGGCCGAAAGTCTCGAGCAGCTCGAGGACATGCTGGTCAATTCATTCGCCGAGCTGCCGTCCAACAAGCTGGGCTATCTCATGGGCCGCGCGATGGCTGCGGCCGAGGCCGCGGGTCGCTTCGACGTCCAGCAAACGGCAAATGACTGACCCGCAGCCTTCCGCGATCGGCGGCATTCTCGGTCAGCCGTTTCCGCAGCAGCTCGCCTTCTTTCGCCAGAAGCTCGCCAACCTGGTGCCGACGGCCGCGTGGGATGACATGCTCAAGTCCGCGCACGATCGCGGATTCATGGTCGCCGGCGCCGCGAAGGCCGATCTGCTCAGCGACCTCGCCGCGGCCGTGGAGCGGGCGATCGGCGAAGGCCAGAGTCTCGAAGCGTTCCGCAAGGATTTTCGCGCCATCGTCGAGCGCAACGGCTGGCACGGCTGGACGGGCGAAGGCTCGGCGGCCGGCGAAGCCTGGCGTACCCGGATCATCTACAAAACGAATGCGGCCACGAGTTATGCCGCCGGCCGCTTCGCCCAGCTCAAGGCGTTCCCGCTTTGGGTCTATCGACACACACACGGCGAGCGATATCCGCGGCCACAGCATGAGGCTTGGGATGGCCTGACCCTGCGCCAGGAGGATGCATTCTGGAACGCGCACTATCCTCCCAACGGGTGGGGCTGCAGGTGCTACGTGGTGGGTGCGCGATCAGAGCGTGGCGCGGAACGACTCGGCGGAGATTCGTCCAAACCGCTGCCCGATGGCTGGGATCGCACGGATGCCAAAACCGGCGAACCGCCCGGCATCGACAAAGGCTGGGGTTATGCCCCCGGCGCCAGCGTCAGCGATACGGTCGAGGCGATGGCGGCCAAAACCACGCAGTGGCCCTACACCATCGCCAAGGCTTACATGCAGTCGATGCCGGCCGATGTGCGCGACAGCCTGGCGCGCAGCTATCGCTCGCTGCCCTCGGTGGCCGACGACACCAGGCGTTATGCTCAAGCGGTCGTCGAAGACCGTTCGACGGCGCCTTATCGCACGCTGGGACTGGTCACATCGAAAGATGCTCACGAGATCCAAACGCTCACGGGCAAAAACGTTTCGGGCTTTGACTTCGCGCTGGACCCCTCGGCGATCCGGCATGTGCAGGACAAGCACGGCAATCCCGAAAACGAAGCCGCGCGTGGTCAGCGTCCCGTCACGACAGACGACTATGCCCAGCTGCCTGCCCTGCTGAATGCCCAGGGCATCCTGACCGATGCGGGATTCTCACGAACGACGAAGCTCCCGCTCGTTAAATGGCAGGCGGATATTGACGGGGAACAATGGAGCGCGGTATTTGAGATCCGCAAGGGGCGCCGGATGCTGGCGCTCCAGACGCTCCACATCAGGAATGAGAGGCAGCCGTGACCTTATCCCTACGTCCGAAACGCTCCGTGGTATGAGCACAGCGGTATGTGCCACGGCCTTGATGAGATCATAGCATGACGGTAACGATACGGATCGAGGATCAGGAAGTGCTCGCCGCGCTCCAGGCGTTGATGGATGCCGGCACTCACCTGGAGCCGGCATTCCGGGACATCGGCGAATACATGGTCGATTCCACCAAGCGGCGCTTCGGCGAGGGGATCTCGCCGGATGGCGACCCTTGGGCGCCCAACAGCCCTGTCACGCTTTCGCGCAAGAGCGACCCGCGCCCGCTGCACGGCGAGTCGGGACGCCTGGAGAACGAGATCTACCCGCACGTCTTCGCGGATGGTGTCGAAATCGGTTCCCCACTGATCTATGCGGCCGTTCAGCAGTTCGGCGCGGCCAAGCATGCGTTCGGGGTCTCGCCCTGGGGCGACATCCCGGCAAGGCCGTTCCTCGGCCTGTCCGATTCGGATCGCATGAACGTGCTCGATATCCTCCAGGAACACCTGACGGCTGCGACGCGCTGAGAGCCGTTCTAAGCCGTTTAGTCCCGTGGGGCGCTCCCACCGCACCTCCAAAAAAGAGTTAAACGGTTTGGCGAGGATTTAAACGCCTTCCTGCGCGCGCGGGTGTGCTTGCGTGACCGTATGGGCGTCGGTATCGTGTAATCAGCTCTCAGAGCGTCCCGCCGGAACCCGTTCCCCCGTCATCAGCCATCGCCCCATTCGTAGAGTGGCGGCATGGACATGACCCATCCGCTCAATATCTTCCGCGTCGGCCGGCACACGGCCATGTCCGGCGCCACCCTCAACTTCACCGAGGCTGACCTGGCCGCCACGGCCCAGGCTTACGACCCGGCCATCCACGAGGCACCGATCGTGGTCGGGCATCCTGCCCACGATGATCCTGCCTATGGCTGGGTCAGTCGCGTCGAAGCGATCGGCGACACCCTTCAAGCCCAACCCCACCAGGTCGAAGAGCAGTTCGCCGAACTCGTCAGCGCCGGCCGCTATAAGAAAATCTCCGCCAGCTTCTACACCCCCGATTCCCCGGCCAACCCTGTGCCGGGCGTTTATTACCTGCGCCATGTCGGGTTCCTCGGCGCGCAGCCGCCGGCGGTCAAGGGTCTCAAGCAGGCCGAGTTCGCCGATGGCGAGGATGGCGTCGTCCAGGTCGAAGTGGAGTTCGCCGAAAGCGACGCCGAGGAAGCCCTGTTCGGGCGCTTCGTGCGCTGGCTGCGTGAACGCATCCCGGCCGACGATGCGACCGCATTCGCCGAGGCATTGTCGACCGCGCCCTGGAAAGCCGCGGCATCCGATTACGCCAGCGCCGAGGCTTACTGCAGCGCATGCCTGGTCGACGAAAACAAGCCCGGCCAGCCGAAAACCAAAAGCCAGTGCCACCTGCCCATCAAGGAGCCGGGCGGCAAGGTCAATCGCCATGCGCTGTATGCCGCGCAAGGCGCGCTTGTCGGCGCACGGGGCGGCGTCGATCTTCCCGCCGACGTCAAGCGCGCGGCGGCCAAGAAGCTCGTCGAGCTGTTGAAGGCCCACAAACTCCCCCCTGCGGCGTCGCTCATGCGGCTTGCCGATTTTTCCGAGAACGGAGCCACCGAGACCATGACCCCAGAAGAGATCGCGGCCAAAGAGGCCGAGCAGCAAGCCAGGGAGGCGCAGTTCGCCGAGCGCGAAGCCGCCCTGGTAGATCGCGAGCGCAAGGCGCGCCGCTCCTACATCACCGAATTCGTCGAGCAGCTCGTCAAGGAGGGCAAGGTGCTACCGCGTGACCAGGCCGGTCTGGTCGAGTTCATGGACAGCATCGGCGCGGATGTCGTCGTCGAGTTCGCCGAGGGCGCCACGACCGTCAAGAAGCCAGCCACCGAGTGGCTCAACAGCTTCCTGTCGAATCTGCCGCCGGCGATCGACTACGGCGAGCGCGGCAATCAGCAGTCGCGCGAACGCGTGACCGCGACGGTTCAGACGCCGCCCGGCTATGGCGTCCGCCAGGAACGCGCCGAATTGCACGCCCAGGCTTTGGCCTACTCGGAAAAGCACAGCGTGTCCTATATCCAGGCCGTCGAGGCCATCGAGCGAGGTCAGTAAGCCATGGGACGTCAATCACTTGTCAATCTGTCGCTGACCCTCAAGGCGACCACGGCGATCACGCAACATCGCGGCGTCGGCTTCGACGGCGCGCAGGCCAGCGCGCAGGGCCAGAAGGTGCTCGGCGTCGCCCACTTCGATGCGGTCATCGGCGATGAGGTCACCGTCGACGTCGACGACACCGTCCTGGTCGAAGCCGGCGCCGCGATCGCCATCGGCGACGCGCTGATCATGGATGCGCAGGGTCGCGCCATTCCCAGTACCGGCGAGATCGGCGTGGCGGCGGGCGCCACGGCTGTGACCAGTTCCGCTGCGAATGGCGCCATCCTGACCGGCGGCATCATGCCCGAATACGTCTTCGCGGACGCGCTCGAGGCGGCCACCGCTGCCGGCCAGATCATCGAGGTCATCACGCGCCGATAACCGGCGCCCGATCCCAATCCGTCAGCACGACAGCACTCAAATCCGAGGATATATCGCCATGCTCAGCAAGCTCACCCAACACCAGAAGGCATTCCTGCTGCTCTTTGCCTTCCTCGTATTCGCCGAGATCTGCGGTTTCCTCGGCTATCCCCTCCTGCACCCGCACGATCTGATCGGCATGGGCGCGATCGGCATCGGTATCGGCAATCTCAGCCCAAGCCAGGCGCGCATCATCGACCCGATCGTCACGGAGGTCGTGCAGGGTTATCAGTATCCGCAGCTCGTCGGCAGCGCTTTGTTTCCGGAGGTGCCCGTCTCGACGCGCGGCGGTCAGATCGTGTCGTTCGATAAGACGGCCTTCATGAAGTTCAATCTGCGCCGCGCGCCGGGCGCCGGCACCAAGCGCATCGAGTTCGGGTATGCGGGTCTGCCGTATGCACTGCTAGAAGACAGCGTCGAAGGGAAGGTACCGTTCGAGATCATGCAGGACGCCGAGCGCGTGCCGGGCATCAATCTGGCCGCGCAGTATCTCAAGACCACCATGCAGGTCGTGAAGAAGAGCCTCGAATCCGACCAGGCCGCGCTGGCGCTGAATGCGGCGCTCTACCCGGCCAACAATACCGTGGTGCTGAGTGGTACAAGCAAGTGGTCCAATGCCGCCGGCACGCCCACCGCGGACATTCTCGACTACCGCGAAGCGATCCGTACCGCCATCGGAATGTACCCGAACACGTTGCTGCTGTCGGCTTCTGCCTTCAAAGCGGCTCGCGAGAATCCCAACGTGGTAGCGCGCTTCCAGTACACCTCGCATGACTCGATCACGGCAGAAATGCTGGCCAACCTTTGGGAGGTGGACAAGATCGTCATCGGTACGGACGTGTACTACGACGAAACCACGGGAGCCATGGTCGACGTGTGGGGCAACAACGCGGTCCTTGCCTACGTGCCGCCTGCACCTTCCAGCCAGCAGGAACCGTCCTTCGGCTACACGTACCGCATGGTCGGCGCGCCGTATGCCGAGGAACCCTACCAGGACCGCAACGCCAAGAGCTGGATCTATCCGGTCACGTATGAGCGCGCGCCGGTGGTCACCAGCATCGACTCGGCGTTCCTGATCCAGACGCCCGCATAACCCCCTGCGACGAGGATGGCCATCGCGAGCGTCGGGAACTCGGATGGAGGCAGCGATTGAGCCGGCTCTCCCGACCTTGAGCCGGCTCGCGTCAACCACACGGAGAAGACAATGCCCACCGAAGAGACCACACAGCAGACACCGGCCGCCGCGACCGAGACCGATGCGCCCAAAACGCCGGCGCCGAACGATATCGCGACCGTGACCGTCCTCACCAAGTCGCCCGTCAAACACAGCGGCACGCTGTACAAGATCGGCGGGAAGATCGAGGACGAATTCCAGCACTTCGAAGCCATGATCGAGAGCGGCCTGTTGCGCCTCGAGGGCTTCGTCGCGGGCAAGCCGGCCAAGAAATAAGGACGTAGCCTGTGACCTACACCACCGAACAGGACATGATCGATCGCTTCGGCAACGATGAGCTGCTGCAGCTCACCGACCGGAACAACACCGGAGCGATCGACACGACCGTGCTGGACGATGCGATTGCCGACGCCGGCAACGAGATCGACAGCTACCTCGGTGGTCGTTACACGCTCCCCCTCTCGACGGTGCCTCCCGTTCTCAACCGCGTGTGTGCCGATATCGCCCGATATCGGCTCTACACGTTCGAGGCGCCGACTGAGGTGGCCAATCGCTACAAGGCGAACACGCAATGGCTGACCCAGGTCGCCAATGGCGTGATCCAGCTCGGCGTCGACGCCGTCGGTGCGCAGCCGGCCGACGCCGTCACGCCTCCGAATCCTCCGGCGCGGGTGTTCACCTATGACACGCTCAAGGACTACTGATGTCCTTCGCCGCCACTTACCTCGATGCCGAGACGCAGATCGTGGCGCTCCTGCAAGCGGCCAAGATCGCCAATGTCCGCACTATTTTGACGGCCGGGGATCTCGCCACGGTACAGGAGAACCAGCAGATCACGCCGGCATTGCATGTGATCTACAACGGCGAGTCGGTACCGTCTGCGTCCGATATGCGGGGCACCTACGGATCTCCGCAGGTCGTTTACCAGCAGTGGCTCGTCGTGATCGCCGTGCGCAACGTCAAGAAGATCCGCGAGGGCGAAGGTGCACGCGAGGACGCCGGCCCGATCATGAACGCCGTCATCAAGGCGCTCCAGGGCGTTCAGCTCTCGGCCGATTTCCCGCGGCATCTGCGCCGCGCTACACCTCCGAAGCCCAAGTACACGACCGGCTTCGCCTATTTCCCGCTCGCATTCACGCTTGAGGTAGACACCTGATGCCCCCTGATCAGCCGAAACAGAAACAGTTCGACGTGACCATCGCCATCGAGAACCACAAACACGCCGGCGTCTTGGTACCCAAGGGCGCCACGATCCAGGCCACGCTGCCCGAGGCGCGCTGGCTCGAGGCGCAGGGGATCGGCAAGCCCGCGCAGCCGCTGCCGGCCGATCAGAAACCCGCCGCGCCGACGCCGGCGCCGACCACTCAGACCGGCAAGCAGGAGGGTTAATCCATGCTCACCGAACAGTACTTCCGCGGCCAGGGGCCGATTCTGGTTGCCGGCCTGGATGCCAATGGCAATCCGCTGGAATTCGAGGAAACGGGCGATGCCAGCGGCTGCCTGTTCTCGCCGTCGGCATCGGTCGTCAGCAAGCAGGAGCACAAGTCGGGCCTGTCGCGCGAGGACAACCGTTTTTACCACGGCCTCAAGGTCGATCTGGAGCTGGACTACGAGTCGTGGCTGCCCGATGACATCGCCCGATATCTGTGGGGCGTCTCCACCGCCAAGGTCGCGGGCAGCGTCTCGTCCGAGACGATCAACGGCACCCTCAAGCAGAACGCGATCTATCGCCTGGACAATCCGAATGTCAGCGCCCTGGTGATCACGGACTCGGCCGGCACGCCGAAGACACTCGTGGCCGGCACCGACTATACCGAGAACGACGTACACGGGTCGTTCCAGTTGCTTGCCGACCCCACGACGCTCACCGCTCCCCTCAAGGCTTCCTACAGCTACGGCGTGTCGACTGACGTCGGGATGATGATGAGCGTTCCGGCCGAGGTCTGGGTGCGTCTCGAGGCGGTGAATTCGGCCGCGGGCGGCAAGCCGCAGCTGATCGAGTTCTACCGCTGCGTCTTCGAGCCGGCCAGCAACATGGGCGCGATCTCGGATACTTATATGGCGCCCAAGCTCAAGGGTGGCGCGCTGTTCGCTTCCGCGCGCCCGGTCGACCCGATCCTCGGCCAGTACGGTCGCGTCACGGCCATCGGTTAAGGGGGCTGAATGACCGACAAGACTCAGGAGACCCAGGCGTCGGACAACGAGGCCGAGATCTTGTTCCCCGATCGGCAGATCGAGATCGGGGGCGAGATCGTCACGGTGCGCGAGTTCGGTTTCAAGGAAGGCATGCGGCTGGCACCCATTGCTCAGCCCATCATCGACAGCATGGGTGCGGAGGTAGAGAAGGAAGCAGGCCCATCCATGCAGGCGCTGAACGACGCGCTGTACGCGCATCCCGATCAGATGGTGCAGCTCATGGCGGCCGCCTGCGATCGCCCGGTCGAGTGGATCGACGCGCTGTCGGACAGTGACGGTCTGGATCTGCTTTGGCTGTTCTGGGGCGTCAACGCGCGTTTTTTCACGCGCCGCCTGGTGCTGCGCCAGGCGTTCAGGAAAGCCGAACAGCAGACGGCCGGCGCCGGGTCTACGCCAGGCGACCGAAAGGCCCCAGCCTCGGAGACATCTACGACGCCCTGATCGCTCGCGGTCATCGGCGCTCGGATGTCGATGCAATGACCCGGCGCCAGATGCAGCTGTTCTACCGCAAGGCGCTCAAGGCGAAACAGCGCGATCGCGCCGACAGGGCCGAAGAAGTCGCTGCCGCGTTTGCTGGCGGAGATGGGTTCACGAAGTGGGTCGATAAATTGCGCAATACCGATTAACGGTGATGCCACCAGATTCGGAAGCGGACCACGGCATACCACAGGAAGCCGATCATGATCATGATGCCGCCCAATCCGATGCCTCCTGAACTTGATCCACCACCACTGGAGGCCGCGATCGCAAACACCACGCCAACAAGCAGCAGCAAGATCGACAGCAGCTGCTGTGCCTTCAATCCTTTGCCCGTTTGTTCGATGACGCGGGCAGATGTTGCCGCGGCTGCCAACGGCGTACCGCATGAAGGGCACGATGCCGCTTTGTCAGATACCTGGTGCCCGCATTCCGGGCAACTGATGATGGCCATTCCCACTCCCCTCGGTCTGAACAAACCCCATCGGAGCCTAGCACATGTCCACTGACATGAATTTGCTGATCCGAATCCGCGCCGATATCCAGCAGGCCGTCGGCCAGCTTGAGAAAATCACCGGCGAGGTCAAACGCACAGGTGAATCTGGCGTCACGGCCAGCGCCGGCATGAAGCAGCTCAACAAATCCACCGAGCAGGCCGCGCACGGGGCGTCCATGGCGGCGCGTGCGTTTCGGGATCTGCGCGATTCGTTCCTGCTCTATTACGCAGGCGATCTCATCACTCGATTCACGGGCGGCCTGGTCGAGGCTAACGTCGCGGCGCAGCGCATCCATTACACCTTTGAGAATGTCACGGGATCAGCTGCTGGGGCTAGCCAAGAGATGGCGTTCGTCGGCGAGACCAGCAAACGGCTCGGGCTTGCTCTCCAGTTGACCGCGCAGTCTTACGCGCGCCTGGCGGTCAGCGCCTACAGCGCCGGTCTGACGCAGGAACAATTTCACCAGGGTTTCATCGGCCTGGCAGATACCTTCACCGTGCTCCACACGCCGGCCGAGGACGTGTCCGGATTGCTCATCCAGCTCGAACAGGGCATGAGTCTCGGCAGGCTGCAGATGCAGGACTTCCGTGCGATCGCGCAGCACCTGCCCGGTACGTTCGAGCTGGTCAGCGAAGCCGTTCAGCGCATGGGTGGAAATCTGAACGACATGCTTCAGCATGGCGGAGTTCCGGCCAAGCAATTCTTCGAAGAATTCACCGCACTGCTGCGCGAAAAATACGGCCCGGAAGCCGTTAGCGCATCGCATTCATTGAATGCCGAACTCAACCGTCTGCATACCACCATCTTCGAGCTGGAGACACAGCCGTCCGGCTTCGTCGAGTCCCTTACGCAATCGATCCAAACGCTGAATCATGAGCTGAATGACCCTGCCATCCAGCAAGGCCTGAATAATCTGATTGGTGGATTTGGGCGCTTCATTGACTACATGGTGAAGGCGCTTGCTCTGGTCGGGCGTTTCAGCTCTGACCTCGGTGTTTTGGTTGCCAAGATGAAGGGTTTCGACGCCTCCTACCCGCATCAATTGCGCGTACGAATCTCCCGGCTCAAAACCGAGATTCAACGTCTGCAGGACACCATCAACGCGCCGGCATGGAAAAAATCGGCCATGGCGGCAATGTTCGGGCAACAGATGCCCGAATGGCGTAAGAACTCCGACCAGCTAAAGGCCAAGCTGGCGTCCCTGCAAAAGCAGCTCGCGCAGGCACAGCGCGAACTTCACGACTACTCAAAGCCAACCGGCCCTGCTTCGTCCGGCAATTCGCCGCTGCACCAGGCAGGTAAGGATGCAGTCGGTACCGCGCAGCAGCTAGATCAGCTCAACCAATTCGTCAGCAAGAGCATTCTCGACAGCATCACATCGATGCAGACACCCGAGCAGCTCAAGTCGATCAACGCCATCATCGACTCACTGCGAATGCAGTCGGCAACCTATGGCCAGACGTCGCGCGAGGTGATGCTCTACAAATTGCGCACCGAAGGGGCGACATCGGCACAGATCGCCGAGGCCCGCGTGCTGCTTGATCAGATCGATAAGCTCAAAGCCGTCGCCGACGCGGCAAAAAAGAAGGCCGAGGCAGAGAAACAAGCCGAGGCGCAGGCCAAGCGCCATGCCAAGCAACTCGCCGACGATGCACAACGCGTCAAGGACATGCTCGATCCGACGCTGAAATATCAGCGCGAGCTGCACCAGATCACGCTCGAATATCAGGCCGGGGATCTCAGCGCCGCGCAATATCAGATGGCCGTCGACAAGGTCACCAAGCAGCTCAAGGCTGCATCCGACGCTGCCAAGAAGACCAGCTCATCGCTGAACCAGTTTTTCGTGGGCGCGGCGCGCGGCATCCAGTCCGACCTGGCCAACTTTCTGACCAACCCCTTCAAACAGGGTTTAAAGGGGCTTGAGCAAGCCTTCGCGCAGACCTTGCAGCGCATGGCCGCGCAGGCGGCGGCGGCGCAGATCGCCAGCAAGCTGTTCGGCGCCAATTTCGGCAGCGGCGGCGGCCTCGGCGGCTGGGTGGGCACGCTGGGCTCATGGGCGGCTAAATATTTTCACGAGGGCGGCGTCGTCGGCACCGGCGGCCGCAGCGCGGCCGTCCCTGCGATGGCGTTCGCGGCCGCGCCGAGATTCCACAACGGCGGCTTCCCCGGCCTCGCGGCCGATGAGGTGCCGGCCATCCTGCAGCGCGGCGAGATGGTGCTCAGCCGCAAGCACCTCGCGCAGGGCGCGGCCAGCCAGCCGGTCGTCGTCAACATGACCGTGCACTCGCCGGACGTGGCCAGCTTTAAACGCTCACACGGGCAGATCGCCGCGGACCTCGGCGCCGCGCTGACCCACGGTCTGAGGCGGAATTCGTGAGCGGCGCGCCCTTCGCGGAGATCCTGCTCGACCTCGGCTACGACTATGCCACGGTCGGCGGCCCGCAGTACGACACCATCATCACGGCGACCGCCTCGGGCCGCGAATACCGCACGCGGCGCTGGAGCGCGAGCCGCGGCAAGTGGCAGATCGGGCAGCGCCGCATCAACCGCGCCGAGATCGGCTATCTGCTCGCGTTTTTCCGCGCCCGCAGCGGGCAATACGAGGGTTTCCGCTTCCTCGACTGGCAAGACTACAGCGCCGCCGGCGAAGCGCTCACGCTGACCGGCGCGCCCACTGCGCAGCTCGTCAAGACCTACCAGGACAGCGCCGGCAGTTACCAGCGCACCATCTCCAAGCCTAATGCCGGCGCGACGCTGACCCGCGCCGGCAGCGCCTATGCCTACAGCGCGCTGGACACCACCACCGGCATCCTCACCTTCAGTGCCGATCATCATGAGATCGCCGCGTCGGCCACGCCCGGTGCGACGACCGTCGTCAACGTCGCCTCGGCTGCGGTCTATACCGTCAATAATCTGGTCTGGATCAGCAACCTGACCGGCTATGCCGCCCAGGCCGTCAAGATCACCGCGCGCGACACCACGGCCAACGCCATTACCCTCGCGCTCGACACCAGCGCGAGCGGCTCGCTCAACGCGCCCACGCTCGACCTCTACCCGCAGCCGGGCGAGGCCATACTCTGGAGCGGCAGCTTTCACGTGCCCGCGCGTTTCGACACCGATCAATTCAGCGCGACCTTCGCGGTCGCGGACCCGGATACCGGCGATGCCCTGTTCGACCTCGCGTCGCTCACTGTCGTGGAGATCAGATTGTGACCGTGATCCTGCAAATCATCCTGATGCTATCCGTCATGTTGGCCGGCCCCGCCGCCGCCGCGCAGGCCTACGGCCCCTATCGCGCGACACCCGTCCGGGTGATCGATGGCGACACGGTCGTGATGGATATCGACATCTGGCCGGATGTCACCTACCGCCTTGCCGTGCGCATTTACGGCGTGGACACCGCCGAGCTGCACAGCCGCAACACCTGCGAGCGCGCGCTGGCCATCAAGGGCCGGGCGTTCACAGCGGCGTGGCTCGCGCGCGGCGGCGGCATCACGCTCGATCGCGTGCAGCTCGGCAAATATGCCGGCCGCGTCGTCGCCGAGGTCAAGCGCGGCGGCGACAGCCTCGCAGCCGACCTGATCGCCGCGGGCCTTGGCCATCCCTATTTCGGCGGCCGGCGCGCGGGATGGTGTCTCCCATGATCCGCCTGCGCAAGACCGCCATCCGCATCCTGCTGCTGCTCGTCGCCTTCTGCGCGGCGCCCATCGCGCTCGCCTGGTGGGACGCGCACAAGCCCGAGGGCGGCGCATGAGAGCGCTCGGCGCAGCCCTCGCAGCCGCGCTGGCCGCCGGCACCGCCAACCTCTGCACCATCTGGCAGCTCACGCTGGTCAATGGCGTCGTCGAGCGCTGGACCGATCACGACGAGGATATCCAGTGGGGCGGCTACACCTGGGCGGCCACGGATGCCTATACCCGCACTCAAACCATGGCCCGCGCCGACATGTCCGTGATCACCACCGATATGGACACCGGCGTGCGCACCGGCCTCGATCAGCCCGACATCGATGCCGGCATCTACGACAACGCCCGGATCACGCTCTGGACGCTCGACTGGTCGGCCAGCAGCTACGAGCCCGTCGAGCTGGTCAGCGGCCGCATCGGCAACATCACGATAGAGGCATCGGGCCTCGTCAAGTTCGAATTTAGGAGCCTAACGCAGCAGCTGCAGATCCGCATCGGGCGCACCATCGGCCCCGCCTGCGATGCCGATCTGGGCGATACCCGCTGCGGCGTCAACCTCGTCAGCTACACCGTCACCGGCAGCGCGACGGCCGGCACGAGCGCAAGCCTAACGGACAGCGCCCGCACCGAGGGCGACGGCTACTACACCGGCGGGCGCGTGACGCCGACCAGCGGGCAGAATGCAGGGCTTGAGCGCGAGGTGCAGGACTACACCGCCGGCGTGTTCGCCGTCTATGACCCGTGGCCGTATCCCGTCGCCGTGGGCGACACCTATACCGCCGTCGCCGGCTGCGACAAGACCGACACCACGTGCGCCACTAAATTCGCCAACCTGCCGCGCTTTCGCGGCTTCCCGCAGGTGCCGGGGGCTGATGTGGCGTATTCCGGCAAATGATCAGCGGCTATCCATCAACGCCCGCACAGCGCGCTCGACGATCTCCGTCCGTGTTGCCTCCTGCGCATCGATCCACCGGAGCAGATCGGGGGGCAGTCTCAACTGGACCGGCTGCCGGCGCTGGTCTGGCGGCAGGGGCTTTCGCCCCTGGCCGCGGCCTGCGCCGCCGCGCATCAGTGCCACCTGTTTTCGCCGATCTTGCGGGCTGCAACGACTTCGCCGCGCTCGTCCAGGATGACGATCGTATGAGCGATGAAGCCGTCGCCGAACTCACGGCTGGCCGCGCGTTTGGCCTGCAAAAGTGTCCCGTCGATCTTGATCTGGCGGGCGTTGCTGACGCTGTGATGACTTATTGTTGCTGTGTATCGGCTCATTGTCCCGCCTCCTTAATTGAGGATATCCGCAAGGCTACCCTGATCAACGCGATGGTCATTTACTACTTTTTCGCAGTCTTCGAGCGTCCCGATGAACACGCAGATAGACCCGTTGATCACGTCCCCAACACTATTGCTAATGGCGTAGCAGTTGGGGTTGTAAAAGTAATGATCGCCATCTTTCCAGACCGCATATTGATTGTTTGTGTTCATAGTGATTCTCCTTGCGTGGTGTTTTCCTTAACCTTGATTACAGTATACAGCAATCAACAAATATCGCAATACAAAAATCAAAGATTAGCCAAGTTACCCGACGAACGGTCATATGAGGATGCCGCATGATCCCCGCCGATGACCTCATCGCCGCCGCGCGGGGCATGATCGGCACGCCGTGGGTGCATCAGGCGCGTCAGCCCGGCATCGGGCTCGACTGCATCGGCCTGATCGTCTGCGCCCTGCGCGCCTGCGGCGAGACGCCGCCCGACCGCACGGACTACTCGCGCACCCCGTCAGGGTTGCTGCTGCCGCTGCTCGGTCGGCACTGCGGGTCGCCCACGGCCTGGGCGCCGGGCCGGCTCGCGGTCTATCGCATCATGGCCGAGCCGCAACACCTCGCCCTGATCGGCGGCGAGACCATCATCCATACCAGCCTCGAAACCGGCCGGGTCGTCGAGCATGCCGAGGGCGCGCGCTGGGCTCGGCGGCGCGTGGCGGTGTATGCGATACCCGGAGTGAGCGCATGAGCGATCAGTCGACCGGCTCGCTGATCGGCGGCATCTTCGGCGGCGCCATTGGGTTTTTTTTGGGCGGCAACGTGGCGCTCGGCTATGCCATCGGCTCGGCCATCGGCGGCCAGATCGGCGCGGCCAACGCGCCGCCGCTGCAGGGTCCGCGCTTGCAGGGCCTGGCGCCTCAGGGCGCCGATTATGGCGCATCGATCCCGCGCCTGATCGGCCGCATCCGCGTGGGCGGCGCGACGATCTGGGCCGGCCCGCTCAACGAGCACAGCCACGACAGCAGCGGCAAGGGCGACGGCGGACCCAAAACCCAGTCATACAGCTACACGCGCAGCTTTGCCGTCGCGCTGTGCGAGGGCGAGGCCGACGTGGTGCGGGTGTGGGCCGCCAAAAAGCTGATCTACGACGCCACCAGCCAGGACCCGGCCGTGGTCGTGATGGGTCTGGGCAACGCCCAGGGCCAGGTGCTCACGGTCTATCGCGGCTCGGAATCCCAGGGGCCCGACCCGACGATCCAGGCCTACGAGGGTGCGGCGCCGCCGGCGTACCTCGGCACCTGCTATATCGTCATCCACGAGCTGGACGTCACGGAATACGGCGGCCGGCTGCCGCCGATCGAGGCCGAGGTGATCGCGCGTCCCGGCGGCGCGGCCGTCAGCGTGCAGCATACCCTGGGGCCGTATGCGCTGCCGGCCGCGCTGCACCCGACCGCATCCTGGGCATGGCCGCGTATCTGGCGTGTCAACCAGGGCCTGCTCGATCTGGCGGGCATGGACTGGTACAGCCACGAGCTGCCCATGGCCGCGCAGGTGCAGTCGGGCAATCTCGTCAAGCTGATCGGCCCGTATCCGCTCGACACGATACAGGGCGGTCCCTACAGCTATCAGGCGCCGATCACCGGCACGCCCTACGGATTTGTGTATGCCGCCGGCGAGCTGTACGTGTTCGACACGCGCGCGCCCAGCGTGGTCAAGCATCTGGCGCGTCCGAGCGGATACACGGGTATCTGGGGCGGCTCTCAATTCGCGGGGATCGCCGGCAACGCGATGTTTTTTTCGGCGGGCGCGGCCGGCAGCGGGATCATCCTTGCCAGCACCGTGACGCCCGGCCAGATCACGGACGGGCAGCCCGCTTATGCCGCGCGGCAGATCGGTTTCGCCGGCACCGGCATCGTGATCGGCACGCTTGCCGGCGGCGAGCCGGTGTGCATCACCAATTACGGTGGCGTCAATACCGGCTACATGTGGGATATCGGCATCCAGCAAATCTGGACCGGCACGCTGCCGACCAACTGGCAGATCGGCCACCTGCAAGACGGCGCGCTGACCGTCGTCAATGGCGCCGGCTACCTGGAGGAGTACGACTGGACCGGCAGCGGCTGGTCGCTGGCGTGGACGAGTGCCGCGCCGCTGGCGACGTGGACGTCCACCACGGCGCTGGTCGCGCTCGTCGTCGCGCCCCGGCAGGTCTACGTGATCCAGAAGGCATCCGGCGAGTACTACCAGATCTACACCGAGGACGGCATCAGCCAGTACCCGGCGCTGACCCTGGCCGACCTCATCACCACGCTCGCCCTCGAAGCGCCCGAGATCACGGCGGCCGACATCGACGTGACCGCGTGCACCGGCATCCCGATCACCGGATACAGCCGCCCAGCGCCCAGCACCGCGCGCGATGCCCTGTCGAGCGCGCTGGCGCTATATCAGGTCGACTGCATCGAGTCGGGCGGCAAGCTCATCTTCCGGCCGCGCGCGCAGGCCCAGACCATCACCGTGGACCCGGACGATCTCGGTGCGCACGACTTCGCCGCGCAGGACATCCCCACGCTGACCAGCACGCGCACGCAAGCGGCCGAGCTGCCGAGGCAGGTCAACCTGCATTACCTGGACCCCGCGCGCGACCTGCAGCCCGCGCAGCAGACCGTGCGCCGCCTCGATGCGACCGAGGGCCAGACGATCGATCTGCAATATCCCGGCGCGCTCGATGCGACCGAGGCCGTGCAGCGCGCCGAGATCGTCCTGCGCGCCGCCTGGCGCACGCGCACGCAGCGCAAATTCGCGCTGCCGCACACCTATCTTGCCGCCGAGCCGGGCGACGTGCTTGCCTGGGGCGGCTATCAGATCCGCATCACCCGCATAGACGGCGCGGTGCCCGGCCCGCTCACCATCGAGGGCGTCGACCAGCAGCCCGCCGATTACACCAGCTACCGCACCGGCAGCACGCCGGCGGCGAGCACCACGGTCAGCATCCCCGGCCCGACGGATCTGCTGCTGCTCGATATCCCCGCGCTGCGCGACGCCGATGCGCAGACGCCGGGCCTCTACATGGCCGCTGCCGGCTTGGTGTCGGGCTGGCCGGGCGCGGCCATCGAGCGCAGCGGAGACGGCGGCGCGAGCTGGTCGCAGATCGGCGTCATCGGCCAGACCGCCACCCTCGGCGTCGCCACCACTGCGCTCGCGGACAGCGGCATCACCACGGTATTCGACCGCGGGTCCACCATCACCGTGCGGCTGTACGCCGGCGCGCTGTCCAGCGCGACCGAGCTGCAGGTGCTCAACGGCAGCAATCTCGCCGTGCTCGGCGGCGAGCTGATCGCATACCAGACCGCGACGCTCAACGCCGACGGCACCTACACCCTGAGCAAACTGCTGCGCGGACTCTACGGCACCGAGGATGCCATGGGCAGCCATGCAGCCTTCGAGCGCTTCGCGGCCGTCACGAGCGCCGGCACCGGCTGGCTGCGCCAGGCCGAAAGCGCCAGCCTCGTCGGCGCCACGCTCAACTATCGTGGCACAACGCTCGGCACATACTCGAGTAACGCCGACACAGAGGCGCTCGTCTATGCCGCCCGCGGCCTGTTGCCGTACAGCCCGTGCCACCTCAAGGGCAAGCGCGCAAGCTCGGGCGATCTGACGATCACCTGGGTGCGCCGCACGCGTTACCAGACCAACTGGAAATTGGACTACTGCCCGCTGGGCGAGACCAGCGAGCTGTACGACCTCGAGATCCTCAACGGCGCCACCGTCGTCCGCACCCTTAGCAGCCTATCAAGCCCGACCTACACCTACACTGCTGCCGACCAGACCGCAGATTTCGGCGCCGCGCAGACCGCCGTCAGCATCCGCGTCTATCAACGCAGCGCCGCCGTCGGCCGCGGTACCGCAGCCATCGCCACCGTCTAGGGATCACCGACATGACCACACCGATACTCAAACTCCCCGAAGCCGACCAGAGCCAGGCCACCCTCTACCCCACGCACAACGAGGCCCTGCGCCAGCTCGAAGTGCTGCTGACCCGCGTGCTCAGCATGACGACCACGGCGCAGCCGGCAAGCCCCGCCGATGGCGATGCCTACATCATCCCCACAGGCGCCACGGGCACGGACTGGGCCACCTACACCGCCGGACAGATCGCCTGGTACAGCGCCGGCGCCTGGTCGGCGACCACCGCGCCGGACGGCCTGTCGGTGCTCGTCAAGGACAAAAACGCGCGCTATACCGTCAATGCCGGCGCATGGGCGCTCAGCATCACCGGGGCAGTTTCCATGGCCGATCTGCTCGATGGCGCGCAGGACCTCGGGACCACAACCGGGCTGATCTATGGCTATCAGGGGTTTCGGTTCGGGGCCGCTGGCACGATTGATGTGCCGGGTGGGACCGTCGCGCTGACGGCCAGCGCGACCAACTACATCGAGTATGACAACACGGGGTCGGTGAGTGCCAACACAACGGGATTTACTGCGGGTCTTATGCCGATGGCCGAGGTGGTAACGAGCGCAACCGGCATCACGAGCGTGACGGACAAGCGGGCGTGGCTGCGGGGTGGACTCAATCTCGTTATCGCGTCCGAACTGGGTGGTGCCTATACGACAAGCAGCACGACTTCCTCAAAAATCGGGACTTTAACGTGCACTATTGTTTCGACGGGTAACCCGGTTGAGGTCACATGGAATATTGTAGTGCAAAAAACGGGCATTAATGCTAATGGAGCGGTGCTGCTATATCGAGACGGCGCGTCAACAGGTAAAACAGACTGGATAATTCCAAATAGCAAAACAGATTTTACTTATTTTCAGGGGTCATTCATCGACACCCCACCGGCAGGATCGCATGCTTACGAATATTACTGGAATGTTGAATCAACATCGGACAGCTTGAGTACCGTCTCTTCGGCCGATTCGCGGTTTACTCGGTCGATCAGCGCCAGAGAGTTGTATTAGGGCCGGCGATACCGTCAACGTCTGGTACAACAACAGCGTGGCAGACTCGATCAATCCCGATGCATCGATCAGCTACGTCTGTGTCGAGCGAGTCAAGTGATCAAGCTGGATACAAGTGATCAAGCTGGATAAGGGAAGCGACCTGCCGAGTGTTGCAGCACCCGGCAGGCCATCAACCCGCGGTGTGCTATCCACCGTGAGCCGACCAAGGCCTCCCCGCCGCGATCGCAGCATGGGGGAGCCTAGCACAACAATAGAGGGCTCACGTGAACCACAAACCCGTTATCCCGTGGATAGGTGGCAAGGGACGCCTGGCAGACTGGATTCTGCCGAAATTGCCAAGGCATGAGTGCTATGTCGAAGCTTTTACTGGTGCCGGCGCGATTTATTTCGCCAAGCCACCGGCCGATGTCGAGGTGCTCAACGACATCAACGGCGAGCTGATCAACCTTTATCGGGTGCTCAAGCACCATCCCGAGGAATTGGTGCGGCAGTTCAAGTGGGCATTATCCAGTCGCAAGATTTATGAATGGCAACAGATGACGCCACCCGAAACGTTGACCGATGTGCAACGAGCGGCCCGCTTCTACTATCTGCAGAAGCTAAGCTTCGGAGGGAAGGTCGATGGCCAAGCTTTCGGCACAGCGACGACTTCGCCGCCACGCCTGAATCTGTTTCGCCTCGAGGAGGATCTCAGCCAGGCACACCTGCGCCTGCAATCGACCTACATCGAGCACTTGTCATGGGAAAGAGTCACGAGCAAGTACGACCGACCCCATACGCTGCACTACCTCGACCCGCCTTACTGGCAGACCGAGGGCTATGGCGTCGAGTTCGGATGGGCGCATTACGAACGTATGGCGGAGTTCGCCGAAAACGCCCAGGGCATGGTCGTCATCAGCATCAATGACCACCCCGATATCCGCCGTGTTTTCGGACGTCTCCACCTGGAAACGAGACCGATCAGATACACGGTTGGAGGTGGTGCTGGCAGCGAAGCCACCGAGGCGCTTTTTTGGAATGAGGCTGCTGATCGCGCGCCCAAGATGCACGGCGATCTTTTGAGCCTGTTTTAACGCCTGATTATGTATCCTCTAACCGTGTCAAACATCGCGCAAAACCGTGCCAAACTTCGCGCGACGTTACAGCACGTGAGGAGACCCGAGCGGGGTCATACGCCACGAGGGGATGGCGGAAGAGGTGGGATTCGAACCCACGAACGGTTGCCCGTTGCCGGTTTTCAAGACCGGTGCCTTCAACCACTCGGCCACTCTTCCGGTGCGACCCGGACGGGCGGCTGCAAAAGCTTCGCCGCCTCGATGCGGCGCCAAGGATACCCGAACTGGTTTGCGAGGCACAGGGGCGGTATCCTCGCCGTCCTTGTGCCTTACCACTGCGTTTCGATACGACCGTCGCCGTGAATCCGCCCTCGCTCCTGGTGCCTCCCGATGCTGCTGCTTCCCTGCCGAGTGGTTTCTGGGTGGGTGGCGCCGAGGACGCCGAGTCCACCGAACTGCGGCGTGTCGCCGTGCGGTTCGGTGTCGATCCCGTGCCCGCGCCGCGGCCGGACGGCTACGGACTCTGGCTGGATGCGCATGGCTGGTCGCTGCACGCGCCGGCAACCCAGCGCTTTGCGCCGTTGCGGCTGGATTTTTCGGCCGGCGCGACCGGCCTGCGTCTGCGCCAGGCCGGCCGCCGCCAGCCACTGGCGCGGGCGGTCGGCCTCAAACCCGGCATCGCGTTACGCGTGATCGACGCAACCGCCGGTCTTGGGCGCGACGGCGCGGTGCTCGCGCAGCTCGGATGCGAGGTTACGATGATCGAGCGTTCGCCGTTGATGGCCTTGCTGCTCGAGGATGGCTGGCTGCGCACGGCCCCGCCGGCGGCACGCGCGCGCGTGCGTCTGCATTGCGCCGATGCGCGCGAGGCGCTGGTGCGGCTCGCCGCGCCGGATGTGGTCTATCTCGACCCGATGTATCCCCATCGCGGGAAATCGGCGCTGGTCAAGAAGGAGATGCGCGTGATCCGCGAGTTGGTCGGCGACGATCCCGATGCCGGCGAGCTGCTGCGCGTCGCCCTGTCCAGCGGCGCGCGCAGGGTGGTGGTCAAGCGTCCGCGCGGCGCACTGCCGCTGGACGGCTCCCCACCGCTGCGGCAGGTGGAGGGTCCGAACACACGATACGACCTCTACGGCACACCCTGACGGTAGTGCGACGGACCCTGTGCGCGGACCCGACCGAGGGCATGGGGCATGCCCGTGTCGCATGGCGACGCTGGCTTTACTCTCCGATCACCAGGGTGTCCGGACCCTCGAAACGGTACGGCGGTATGGACAGATTGCGCTGCGCATCCTGCCCCGCGTACACGCGGCCGGCGGTATCGTAGCGCGTGCCGCCGCAGCGGTCGCGCAGACCGCCGGCCGCGGTCGCCGGATCGAGCGTCAGCGCGCAGCCGTAGGTGGTGCCGTAGTCGTAGGCCACGAACCACGCGGGACGCCGGCTACGCAGCGGGTTGCGCAGCGCAGCCGGCAATCCGTCCCGAGCCGAATCCGCATCGTAAAGCCGCGCGCGCGGCACAGCACGCAGCGTCGCGATCATCGTCCGGGTGCGGTGCAGCACCAGAATGCGCCGATGATCCCACTCGACGACGCGCAGGGTGCCCGGCGCAATGCCGGTCAGATCGACGCGGGTAGCGGGCATGGCGGCATGGTGCGCCACGAACAGCGAAGCGCTCATCACGTAGAGGCCGGCGGCGAGCAGGAGGGCGAACAGCAGCTTGACGGTCAGGCGCAGATACAAGCGTCGCCGCGGATTGGTGTAGGATCGCTCCCATTCATTCATCAGGCAGGATCTCAAGCATGTCAGGACGCCCGCAGAAACGCACCTACGTCGGCATCGACCAGGACGAATACGGCGGCATGACGCCGACCGGCGCCATCGTCAAGGACGCCTGGATCTTCGGCCTGCTGCCGGAAACCGAAACCTGCGCAGGCTGGGATGCCGGACGGATGCAGATGCTGTACGACAAGACCAGCGAGCTGTGGGCGCAGTACCATTACCGCGCCGACGCGCTGCCAGAGGATATTCGCGCGCGCCACGAACGCATCCATCGGGAGGCGATGGCGCGCGCCCGCGAGCTGGGCTGGTCGCCCGATGCCATGGTCGGGGAGGACGAGTCCTAGACGCTTCAGTCGCGCAGATTCTCGAACTGCAGCGGACGTCCCCAGTCACCGCCGCGCAGCAAGGCCATGACCTGCTGCAGATCGTCCCGACTCTTGCCGGTAACGCGCAGCTTTTCGCCCTGGATCGAGGCCTGCACCTTGAGCTTGCTGTCCTTGACGGTCTTGACCATGCGCTTGGCGCTGTCGCTGTCGATACCCTGCTTGACCTCGACGTCGAGCGTGGCGCGCCGGCCGCTTTCGGCCAGCTTGCCGCGCTCAAGGCAGCGCACGTCGATACCGCGCTTGGCGATTTTCTTGAGCAGGATATCCATCATCTGCTCGATCTGGAATTCGCTTTGCGCCTCGAGTTGCAGGCCGCTCTCGCCGGACTGCCCGATGCGCGCATCGGCGCCCTTGAAGTCGTAGCGGGTGTCGATTTCGCGATTGGCCTGGTCGAGCGCATTGGCAAGCTCGTGCTGATCGACTTCGGAGACCACATCAAAGCTGGGCATGTCGTTTCACCTGGATGGACCAAATCCGTACTATACGAAAATCGTCAGGAGTCCTCACAATGAACCGAAGCTTCGTCGCACTGGGCGCGATCCTGGGCATGTTGTACGTCATCATGGGCGCGGTCAGCGATCACGTCGTCCACGCCGAGGTCGATGCCCATTTGTTTCGCATTTTCAACATTGCCCTGCGCTTCCAGATCGACCATGCGCTCGGCTTGATCGCGATCGGTTTGAGCGCTGCGCATATCGGCCGCAGCCGCTGGCTGAGTGCCGCCGGCTGGCTGATGTTCGCAGGTACCGCGATGTTCAGCGGCAGCCTGTACCTGATCGTGCTGACCGGATTCAACGGATTGGCGGTGATCACGCCCTTCGGTGGCAGTGCCCTGATCCTGTCCTGGTTGCTGTTCGTGATCGCGATCGTCAAGGGTCCCGCGAAGGCCTGATATTTCACTACCCAGCGAGCGAAGACGACAACATGACCGAACTCTCTTTTGCGCTACGCGCCGAGCAGGCGATGGAAACGCTTTTGCAATACGTCAGCGATCACGACGCGCTCGCCGATCTCGACGCGGATTTGATCGACGGCGTGCTGCGCATCGATTTCGACAGCGGCGCTGTGCTGATTCTCAATCGTCAGGAGCCGGTGCGGCAATTATGGCTGGCCTCCCCCGAGGGCCCCGCGCATTTCGGCCTGGACGAAGCCAGCGGAGAATGGCGCAACGACCGCACCGGCGAATCGCTGACCGCTGCCCTCGGCCGGGTCTTCAGCCAGCAGGTCGGCGAGCCGGTGACGATCGACACGGCACTCTAGCCCTCGGCTCAGCCGGCCGCGCGCAGGCGCCGCGCGGCCCGGCGATATGCCCATGGATCCGCCAACCGTAATGTCAGATAACCGCTTGTCGCCACGAGCAGCGCGGGCAGGCGCGCATCGGGGTACCATAGCCACAGCGCCAGTCCATAAGCACAAAACGCCAGGGTGGCAAGCGTAGTCGTGCACGACGCACCCGCAGTCGGTCGGCATGACATTGCAGCTCGCTGTCGTTCACACGCGCATCATAACAAGGGCCACAAGGAGTCGAACGATGGCGATGACCCAGACAGCGCAATGGTTTCAACGCCTGCCCCGCAACGATCTCGGACGCGATTATTGCGTGGGCGACCTGCATGGCATGTTCCCGCTGCTGGAGCATGCCCTCGCGCAGCTCGCGTTCGATCCTGCCTGCGACCGCCTGATCTCCGTCGGCGACCTGATCGACCGCGGGCCCGAATCCGCGAAGGTCGGAGACTTCCTCGCCCTGCCCTGGGTGCATGCCGTGCGCGGCAATCACGAACAGATGCTGCTCGACAGCGAAACCGATGCCGCACTGGAGGCGGATTGGGTCATGGGTTGCGGCGGCGAATGGTGGCCGATGCTGCCGGCTGCGCGCCGGGAGCGCTGCCGGCGCGCGATAGCGGCACTCCCCTACGCCCTCGAGATCGAAACACGGCGGGGGCGGGTGGGCGTCGTGCATGCGGACGTCCCGCACGACCTGAGTTGGTCGCAGTTCCTGACGTGTCTGGCGCGCGACGAGGACGTGCGCGATCACGCGCTATGGTCGCGCACGCGCATCGGTCGCGTGCGGCGCGGCGAGCAGGTGCCCGCCGTGCCCGGCATCGACCTGCTCGTCTGCGGGCACACGCCGCTGAGCGAGCCGCGCCAGGCCGCCAATGTGCATTTCATCGACACCGGCGCGGTCTACGCCATGCGTTTCAAGCAGGCGAGCTTGACCTTACTGGAACTGCAGCCAGACTGGCGCGTTCACAGCTTTCCCGCTGCTCCGGCCGGCATGGATTGACTGCCGAGCGGCCCGACGGCCGCCCAGGCTTCGTCGATGAGCGCCGCCGTTGCCCGGGGGCGGCGCACGCCTTCGCTGAGCGTGCGCCGGAACCGCCGCGCACCCGGCAGCCCCTGCGCCAAGCCCATCAGATGCCGCGTCATGTGTGCGAGCGGCACGCCGCCGGCCTGTTGACGCGCGCAATATTCTGCATAGGCGGCCAGCGTTTCGCTTCGCGTCGGCGCGACCGCGTGGGGGCGAGCGAAAACGCGTGCATCGGCTTCGGCCAGCAGCCAGGGGTTGTGATAGGCGGCGCGCCCGATCATCACGCCATCGACGTGGCGAAGCTGTTCGCAGGCCTGCCCGAGGTCCGTCACTCCGCCGTTGAGCACGATCTGGAGTTGCGGATAGTCGCGCTTGAGGCGATGGGCGCGAGCGTAGTCCAGCGGCGGTACTTCGCGATTTTCCCGCGGGCTCAGACCCTTGAGCCAGGCCTTGCGAGCGTGGATCGTGAAGCTGTTGCAGCCTGCCGCAGATACCTGCTCGACAAAATCGCACAAGCTCTCGTAGCTGTCGTGCTCATCGACCCCGATGCGGGTTTTTACCGTCACTGGCAACGGTGCGGCGGCGCGCATGGCATCCACGCACTCGGCCACGGTCTCGGGCTCGCGCATCAGGCAGGCGCCGAAGCGTCCGGCCTGGACGCGGTCGCTGGGGCAACCGACGTTGATATTGATCTCGTCATAGCCGTAGGCCGCCGCCAGGCGTGCCGCCACGGCCATTTCGGCCGGATCGCTGCCGCCGACCTGCAACGCCAGCGGGTGCTCTTCACGATTGTATTCAAGCAGGCGTGAGACCTCGCCGTGCAGCAACGCCGCGCTGGTGACCATTTCCGTATACAGCAGCGTGTGCCGGGAAATCAGCCGCAGCAGATAGCGCGCATGGCGGTCCGTATAGTCCATCATCGGCGCCACGCTGAGTCGACGGTTCGGCCCGCCGATGGATTCAGCCATCATCGTTGCCATAGCGAGACTTGAGATAGGCGAAAACGGCGCGCAAGCCCATGGCCTCGCCGCCACGCGGACGTCCCGGACGGGCGCGCTGGTTCCAGGCCATCAGGTCGATGTGAACCCAATCGATCGTTCTCGGCACGAAGGCATCGAGAAACAGAGCCGCGGTGATGGCGCCGCCGAAGGGCGAGGTGCTGCAATTGAGCAGATCGGCGATGCCGCTGTCGAGCTGGGCGCGGTAGTCCTCGAACAACGGCAGGCGCCAGAGCGGATCCTGAACCCGCTTGCCGGCATCCGCCAACGCGCTTGCGAGCGCGTCGTGATGGGTGAAGAAGGCCGGCAACTCGGTGCCCAGAGCCACGCGCGCGGCGCCGGTCAGGGTTGCGAAATCCACGATCAGGGCGGGCGTACCCTCTGACGCGTCGGCCAGCGCGTCGCACAATACCAGCCGCCCCTCGGCATCGGTATTGTCGACCTCGACGCTCAAGCCCTTGCGCGTACGCAAGACGTCGCCGGGTCGGAAGGCGTCGCCGGAAACGGCGTTTTCGACTGCCGGGATGAGCACCCGCAGCCTGACCGGTAGGCCTTCCTCCATGATCATGCGCGCCAGCCCGAGAACGTGGGCAGCGCCGCCCATGTCCTTTTTCATCTGGCGCATGCCGCTGGCATTTTTCAGGTCGAGTCCGCCCGTATCGAAGCAGACGCCCTTGCCCACGAGCACGATCTCGGGGTTGCCGGTTTCGCCCCAGCGCAGATCGATGAGGCGCGGCGGGTGTACGCTCGCGCGTCCCACCGCATGGATGGCGGGATAACCCTGGCTGAGCAGCGTATCGCCGACGACGACCCTGCACTCGGCGGCATGTGCCTCGGCCAGCGCGCGTGCGGTTGCCGCGAGTTGCGCCGGTCCCATGTTTTCGGCCGGCGTGTTCACCAGATCCCGGACCAGCGTGCAGGCGGCCACGGTGCGCATGACGCGCGCGAAGATGGACGTATCCTCGACGCACAGCCGTGCGGGTGCCCGCTGGGCGGATTTGTAGCGCTGGAAACGGTAGGCGCCGAGTCCCCATCCCGTGGCCAGACGCATCAGCGTATCGCCGGCCACGCCTTCGAGCCGGTAATCGCCTTCGGGCAGGCGGTAGGGCAAATCGCCCAATCCCCAGTAATCGTCCATGTCGTCGAGCGTCACCAGCACGGCGATGCTGCCGTCGCGCCCAGGCAGCAGGCTGAAGGCGCGGTGTTTCGCTTTGAAGCCGCTTGCGGCCAACCAGCCTGCCGTTTCGGCGGTCTGTGAAGTCAGCCAACCTTCGTAGGCTTCCGTGCCAACCGCATGAATCGCTGCGCTCGGGCCGCTCTCGGGCGTCGGCCGGACCAGCCCGGGCAGGGTCATTTCCATACGCGCTCCTTGGGAATCTGTGGTCGAAAAGCGTCTATGTTAGACTGCCCGCCCTTCGGTTTCACCTGCCCCGAGAATTGCCGCTTCCATGACAAAGGCACTATCAATCCGCAATTTACGCAAGGTATACGGCCAGGATATCGTTGCGCTCAAAGGTATCGACCTCGACGTGGACGAAGGCGATTTCTTCGCCCTGCTCGGTCCCAACGGGGCCGGCAAGTCGACCACGATCGGCATCATCAGTTCGCTGGTCAACAAAACCTCCGGCGAGGTGAGCATTTTCGGCTGCGACCTCGATACGCAGAAATCCGAGGCCAAGACCCACATTGGCCTCGTGCCTCAGGAATTCAATTTCAACCAGTTCGAGCCGGTCGAAGAGGTGCTGATCAACCAGGCCGGGTATTACGGTATCGACCGCCGCAACGCCCGCACGCGCGCGGAACGCTATCTCAAGCAGCTCGGCCTGTGGGAAAAGCGTCGCCAGATGGCGCGCAGCCTCTCCGGCGGCCAGAAACGGCGGCTGATGATCGCGCGTGCGCTGGTTCACGAGCCCCGGCTGCTGATTCTCGACGAACCGACCGCCGGCGTCGATATCGAGATCCGCCGCTCGATGTGGTCTTTCCTGCGCGAGATTAACGCGCAGGGCACGACCATCATCCTGACCACGCATTATCTGGAAGAGGCCGAAAACCTGTGCCGCAACATCGCCATCATCGATCACGGCGAGATCGTCGAAAACACCAGCATGAAGCGGCTTCTCGCCAAGATGGTCCATGAAACCGTGATTCTCGATGTGGCCGCTCCGCTGCACACGACACCGCAGGTGACCGGCTACCGCCTGCGCATGCTCGACAGCCAGACCCTGGAGGCCGAGATCACGCGCGAGCATGGTCTGACCGAGCTGTTCGCCAATCTCGGTGAACAGGGCGTGCGCGTGACCAGCATGCGCAACAAGAGCAATCGTCTGGAGGAGCTGTTTCTCGCACTGGTTGGCGAAGGCGCAGCCTCCGAACATCCGCGCAAGGCCGGTTGAGGAAGATCAACGTGCAATTCAGCAGTCAGTACATCGCGCTCAAGACCATCGTGGTCAAGGAAGTGCTGCGCTTCAGCCGCATCTGGGTGCAGACCATTGTCCCGCCGGTGGTCACAACGACCTTGTATTTCATCATTTTCGGACAGCTCATCGGTCACCGCATCGGTGAAATGGACGGTTACAGCTATATCCAGTACATCGTCCCGGGCCTGGTGATGATGGCCATCATCACCAACTCCTATTCGAACGTGGTGTCGTCATTCTTCGGAGCCAAGTTTGGACATTACGTGGAGGAAATGCTGGTATCGCCCATCCCGAACTATCTGATCCTGCTCGGCTACGTGCTCGGCGGCGTGGCGCGCGGGCTCATCGTGGGCCTCTCGGTGACGCTGGTATCGCTGGCCTTCACGCATCTGCACGTGGAAAATCTGCTGGTGACCGTCAGCGTGGCGTTGCTGACCTCGACGCTGTTCGCGCTGGCCGGATTCATCAATGCGGTTTTCGCCAAGAGTTTCGACGATATATCGATCGTCCCGACCTTCGTGCTCACGCCGCTGACCTATCTCGGCGGCGTGTTCTATTCGATCGACCTGCTCCCCAGTTTCTGGCACCACGCTTCGATGGCCAATCCGGTGCTGTACATGGTCAACGCCTTCCGTGACGGCATCCTCGGCACCTCGGACATTCCCTTGTGGGTGTCCTATCTGGTGATCGTGGGTTTCATCGCACTGCTGGCCACGGTGGCCATGACGCTGCTCAACCGGGGTGTCGGCATCCGCCACTGAACCCGTCGCCGGCGGCAGGCGCAGACAGACCGCTCAGAGTGTGTGCGTCGGCCGGTCTGATTTGAGCATGCCGGCCAGGGCATTTTCGATCCGGTTGCGGACCTTGCCGTTGTCCTGGTCGCTGAACTGCACGCCGATACCGGAAAGCCGCCCGCCCTGCGATCCCTTGGGCGTGATCCAGATGATGCGCCCGGCCACCGGCAGTTTCTCGCCATCGTCAAGCAGGGTGATGAGCATGAACACCTCGTCGCCGAGCTGATATTGGCGCTGGGTGGGAATGAACAGACCGCCATTTTTCACGAATGGCATATAGGCCTGGTATAGCGCGCTCTTCTCGCGGATGGAGAGCGTCAGAATGCCTTGTCCGACGGACATTGTGTGGGTTCTCCTTGGGCTCCGATCTGCTACTTGAGGGCCGCGCGGTAGCGGATGAGAAGCGCCTCGAACTGCAACGCGGCATTCAACCCGTTGCCGAGCGACTCGCGCAGACGCATTGCTTGATCGAGGCATTCGAACAGCCTTGCTAAGTCTAACCCTTCCCGGCGAGCAAGCAACTCCCGTTGGTAATCGGGGTACTCCCGCGCCGAGGCGCCGGTGCCGACGCGAATCAGGTCCCGCAGCCAGGCGACGAACATATCCAGGAGCGGGCCTCCGAGTCCGTCGGCCAGTTCATCCGCCAGACTGCCGGCGTCGGTCTGTCCGCTGGCGAGCCGGCTCAAGGCGCCGATCAGCCGAGTGCGGCCGGCCAGAGCCGTCTCGTCCGCAAGCTCGAGCGCGCGCAGCGGAGCCCCACCTGCCCGCGCCAGCGCTATCGTGGCGCGGGCGTCGTCGCCCAGCCGGCCGTGCAGCCAGGCATGCGCCTCGGCGGTATCCGGCGCGCCGAAGCGCAGCAACTGGCAGCGGCTGCGCACGGTGGCCGGCAGGCTGGCGGGACGGTCGCTCACGAGTATCAGCAAAGCCGAAGGCGCCGGTTCCTCGAGGGTTTTGAGCAGGCTGTTGGCGGCGAACACATTGAGTGCATCGGCCGGCTGGACGACCACCACTCGACGTCCGTGCAGACTGGGACTCAGGGTCAGGAAGTCGATCAGTTCGCGGACGGCATCGATGCGGATGGGTTTCTCGGGCGACTCTGGCTGTACCAGCATGCGGTCGGGGTGCGTGCCGGCGACGTATAGCGCGCAACTCCTGCAGCCGCCGCAGGCATACCCCTCTGCCGTCGGTCGCTCGCACAGCACCGCCTTCGCGAGCGCCAGCGCGAATGCCGCCTTGCCAAGACCGGGTACGCCGCATATCAGCAATGCGTGCGGCAGGCGCCCCTGCCCGATCTGGGATTTGAGCTGCGCCCATTGCCGGGTCTGCCAAGGATAGGGGGCTTCGGTCATGCGTCCGCGTCCTCGGCGTCGGAGCGACTCGATGCAGCGGGCAGCAATCCGAGCAGGGCATCGCGCACATCACGGCTGACATCGGCCTGAGGGCGGGCCGCATCGATCACCCGGAAGCGTTCGGGAAATTCGCCGGCTCGCTCGCGGTAGGCTGCCCGCACCCGTTCGAAGAAATTCCGTGCCTCGCGTTCGAAGCGGTCGAAGGCTTCCCCGCGTTTGGCCACGCGCGCGAAGCCGAGTTCGACCGGCGCATCAAGTAGCAGGGTCATGTCCGGCCGCAAATCGCCCTGCACCCAGTGCTCGAGCGCCTCGATACGGTTCGCGGGCAGGCCTCGCCCCAGGCCCTGGTAGGCGTAGGTCGCATCCGTGAAACGGTCGCACAGCACCCAGTCGCCGCGCTGCAGGGCGGGCCGGATGACCTTTGCGAGGTGTTCGTTGCGTGCCGCGAACACCAGTAGCAGCTCGGTATCCGCGTCCATGCCCTCGCCCGTTTCGCCCTTGAGCAGGGCGCGAATGGCTTCGGCAAGTGGCGTGCCGCCCGGCTCGCGCGTGGCCACGACCCGTTGCCCCAATGCTTCCAGTAACGAGCGCGCATAGGCTATCTGAGTGGACTTGCCGACACCCTCGCCACCCTCCAGCGTGATGAATCGCCCGCGCAAACTCAACCGCCCCCGGAGGTCTTGGGCGCATCCGCACGATAACGCGCCGCGTTGCCGCCCAATTGGTATTTGATCACGGCCTTTTGTTGTTCGGCGTAGGTTTTGGAAAACACATGGGTACCCTTGCCTGTCGCCACAAAGTACAGGTATTGGGTGTTGGCCGGATGCATCACCGCATCGATCGCGGCACCGCTGGGTAGAGCGATCGGGGTCGGCGGCAACCCCTTGTGAACATAGGTATTGTAAGGCGTGTCGCTGCGTAGGCCCTTGAAGGTGAGGTCGCCATGGTAGCGCTTGCCGAGCCCGTAGATTACCGTCGGGTCGCTCTGCAGGCGCATGCCGAGCCGCAGGCGGTTGACGAATACGCTGGCCACCAACGGCCGCTCCTTTGGCGAGCCGGTTTCCTTCTCCACGATCGAAGCCAGGATCAGGGCGTCATAGGGAGTCTTGATCGGCAAATCCGGTGCGCGATCTGCCCAGGCGCGGGCGAGATGGCGTCGCATGGCCCGATAGGCTCGCTGCAGGATCGAGACGTCCGTTGCGCCGTTGCTGAAAAAATAGGTATTCGGGTAGAACCAGCCTTCTGGCGACATACCCTTGGGCCCGCCCAGGCGATGGATCAGATCCTTGTAATCGTCGGGCTTGAGGGTGTGTTTGATATGCGGGTCGGCATCGATCACCTTCATTACTTGGGCGAAGCTCCAGCCGTCGATCAGGGTGACGCCATACTGCACGGTGCGGCCGGCGACCAGATCGTCGAGCAGCTGCAGTGGCGTCATGCCTGTGCGCAGCATGTAGTCGCCGCTCTGAATGTGTGCCGCCTGCCGGCTCAGCCGTGCGTACAGCAGCCACCATGTGGGATGCCGCAGAATCTGCCGGGCGTGGAGTCGCTCCGCTACCTGCCGGGCGGTGCTGCCGGCGGGCACGTCGAACTCGGCCTGGCCGGTGGGCAGCGACATCGGCGTATGCAGATGTCGCCAGGCCATCGTGGCCGGCAGTGCCAGTATCAGGGCAAGCCATAACAACGCCCAAATCGATTTGCGCATCAGCAGGCTCGCTCACGCACGGCCTGCAACAGCTCGCGCATCAGTGACGGTATCCGCATTTCATGGTTGTCCAGGCGGCGTACAGGCCAGAGGCCGATCACGCTGTTGCATATGAAAAGACCATCCGCCTGGCGCAGACGGTCTGGCGCCAGCGGCTCGATCAGGGTTTCGATGCCCGTGGCCGACGCCCAATCGAGGATACGCTCGCGCATGATGCCCGCCACGCCGCAACGGCCGAGATCGGGCGTGAGCAGTGTACCATCTTCGATCCAGAACACATTGCTCATGGTGCCCTCGATCACCTGGCCATCGGCGTCGGACATCAAGCCTTCGGCGATGCCCTCGTCCTGCCATTCGGCACGCGCGAGCACCTGGTGCAGCCGGTTGAGATGCTTGAGTCCGGCGAGCAGCGGATCGACGGGCAATCGCGTGCGGCAATGCCGCACGATCACCCCGTGTTCCGTATGGCTCTCGGGGTAGATCGGCCAGGGATGCCGGGAAACGACTCGCACCGGTTCGATAACGGGGGGCGGTCGGTAGCCTCGCCCACCCGTGCCTGCGGTCAGGATCAGCTTGAGGACATGTCGGCCCGACGCCGGGCCTTCGGCGAGCAGCGCTCCTCCCAGCGCGTCCCTATCGGGCACCGGCAAGCCAAGACGGCGGCAGCCCTCGGCAAGGCGGCGCCAGTGCCGCGGCCAATGCGGCAGCTGTCCCTCGCGCAGTTCCAGCGTTTCGAATAAACCATGGCCGTAGGCAAGACCGCGATCATTTGCAGACAGTCGCGGCAAGGTGTCCGTTTCGTCGTGCATCGCCATGGCTAGCCGAGCGCCCTGATCAGGCCTTCCGCCTTGTGGCGGGTTTCCGCCAGCTCGGCCTCGGGCCGGGAGTCGGCCACGATGCCGCCACCGGTACGGAAGCGAAGCGCACCGTCATCCCATTCCAGCGTGCGAATCAGAATATTGAGGTCCATGCGGCCATGCTCGCTCAGGTAACCCACTGCGCCGGTGTAAGCTCCGCGCGCCTCGCGTTCCAGTTCGCGCAGTATCTGCATGCAGCGGATCTTGGGGCAGCCGGTGATGGTGCCGCCCGGAAATACCGCGCGGACCAGCTCGCCGGCACGCAAGCCGGGACGCGGTCGCGCGCGCACATTGGAAACGATATGGTGGACGTGCGCGTAGCTTTCGATCGCCATCAGTTCATCGACCTCGACCGTGCCCGTTTGCGCGACTCTGCCGAGGTCATTGCGCTCCAGATCGATCAGCATCACGTGTTCGGCGCGTTCCTTTGGGTGTGCGGCGAGCGCCTCCAGCAATGCGCGATCCGCGCTTGCGCTGCGCCCGCGCGGGCGCGTCCCTGCGATCGGGCGCGTCGAAAGCCAGCCGTTGTCATGGGCGACCAGACGCTCAGGCGAGGAGCTGATGATCGCTCGGGAGCCGAAGGTGGCCAATGCGGCGAAGGGGGCCGGGTTGGCAAGGCGCAAGCGGGCATAGACCGACGCGGCATCGTGCCCAGCCACGCTGTGCGCATGCCATGCGCGCGACAGATTGACCTGGAACACGTCGCCTTCGCGGATATAGTCGAGGATACGCTCGACACCCGCCAGATATCCGTCTACCGGCGCCTCTTCCAGCACCGCGTGCAGGGGTTGCGAGACCATGGCCGGCAGGCGGTCGGCACGCGCGGCATCAGTCTCGATGTCGCCCAGCAGCGATTCCCGCCCATCCGCGGCGACCGCATAGGTGCGCCCGTGTAAATGATCGCGGATAACGGCCGCCGGACAATATTGGGCAGCGGCAGCAGGCCATCCCCACGGATGTGGCGGTGAGCGCCCCAGCACGGACTCCAGGCCGTAGGCGAGCTCATAACCGAGGTAGAGGAACCAGCCACCGGCGAAAGGTATTTCGTGCGTTGCTTGCCGTTGCGAGAAAGGCGTGCCCGCGACCGAATCGAGCCAGTCCGCGAAGCCGGTGCCGTCGGCGTCAACGAAGCTGCGCTCGGGAAAAGCGAACAAAATGTCGTAGCGACCGCGGGTGCCGCCGGGCGTGACGCTTTGCAGGAGATGCGGGTAGCGCTGCGCATCGAGCCGGTGCAAGGCCAGCAGGTCGTCTGGCCCGCGCAGCGGGCGCTGCGCCGGCATGCTCAGATTTTCCGGAACAACAGAGATCCGTTGGTGCCGCCGAAGCCGAAGGAGTTCGAAAGCGCGCAGTTCAGCTTGGCCTCGCGTGCGATATTGGGCACGTAATCGAGATCGCAGCCTTCATCCGGATTCTCGAGATTGATTGTCGGCGGCAACACCTGGTCGCGCAGCGCGAGAATCGAGAATACCGCTTCGACGCCGCCGGCTGCGCCCAGCAGATGACCGGTCATCGACTTGGTGGAGCTGACCGCGAGGCGCTGCGCATGCTCGCCGAAGGCGCGCTTGATGGCATCGCTCTCGGCACGATCGCCCACAGGGGTGGAGGTGCCGTGTGCGTTGATGTAATCGACTTCGTCGACATTGGCGCCGGCATCCCGCAGGGCCAGCTTCATGCAGCGCGTAGCCCCCTCGCCGGAGGGCTGGGTCATATGGTAGGCGTCGGCGTTGAGCGCGTAGCCGGCGAGCTCGCAGTAAATGCGGGCGCCGCGGGCCTTGGCATGTTCGTAGGATTCGAGCACCAGGACGCCTGCGCCGTCGCCAATCACGAAACCGTCGCGGTCGCGGTCCCAGGGACGGCTGGCCGCGGCGGGATCGTCGTTGCGCGTGGATAGCGCGCGCGCCGCCGCGAAGCCGGATATGCATAGCGGGGTCGAGGCCATTTCGGCGCCACCGGCGATCATCACGTCGGCATCGCCATAGGCGATCATGCGCGCCGCATCGCCGATGTTGTGCGTGCCCGTGGTGCAGGCCGTGACGATCGCAATGTTTGGACCCTTGAAGCCGTACATGATCGACAGGTTGCCGGATACCATGTTGACCAGGCTGCTCGGGATGAAGAAGGGCGAGACCTTGCGCGGCCCGCCGTTCATTAGGGCAACATGCCCCTTCTCGATGCCTGGCAACCCGCCGATGCCCGAACCGATGGCCACGCCGACACGTTCCGGATCGAGCTTTGCCTCCTCGGCATCGATGCCCGCATCTCGAATCGCCTGAATGGCCGCCCCGAGACCGTAATGAACGAAAATGTCCATTTTTTTCTGGTCTTTCGGGGTGATGTATTCGTCGACATCGAAGTCGCGCACCGCTCCCGAAATCTTGACGGGCGTTTCGGCGGGATCGAAATGATCGATATGCGTGATCCCGCTACGGCCCGCCAGGATATTGTCCCAGGCGGTTTGAAGCTTGGAGCCCACGGGTGAAACTATCCCGAGGCCGGTGACGACGACACGGCGCTTCGACAAGGCAGTACCCTCTTTCGTGACCTGCAACCCCCCGCGGCCGGCACCCGGCGACCGCGGTCGGGGGATACCGGCTCGAGCGGGCGGGCCGCGTTTATTTCAGATGCGCGTTGATGTAGTCGATCGCCTGCTGCACGGTCGTGATCTTCTCGGCCTCTTCGTCGGGAATCTCGCACTCGAATTCTTCTTCGAGGGCCATCACCAGCTCGACCGTGTCCAATGAGTCGGCGCCGAGATCGTCGACAAAGGACGAATCGTTCTTGACGTCCTCCTCCTTGACGCCAAGCTGCTCGACCACGATCTTTTTGACGCGCTCTTCAACGTTGCTCATGCTCGTTATTCCCCTGTGTAAAAAAAATGCAGCCTTCGGCTGCGGGCGGTATTTTAGAGAAACCGCAGCCACACCGCCACCTGTGTACGGCAACTGGCCTAAGCCATGTACATGCCGCCGTTGACGTGCAAGGTCTCGCCGGTGATGTAGCCGGCACCGGGCGAGGCCAGAAACGCGACGGCCTGGGCGATATCATCGACGCCACCCAGCCGCCGCAGTGGAATTTGTCCGAGCAGCCCCTCGCGCTGCTCCTCCTTGAGCACGCGGGTCATGTCGGTATCGATGAATCCCGGCGCCACCACGTTGACGGTGATGCCGCGCGATCCCACCTCGCGGGCCAGCGACTTGCTGAAGCCGATCATGCCCGCCTTGGCGGCCGAATAGTTGCACTGTCCGGGGTTGCCGGAGGCGGCGACCACTGAAGCGATGTTGATGATACGGCCGCGCCGCGACTTGATCATGCCGCGAATGCAGGCACGCGAAAGCCTGAAGACCGAGCCGAGATCGGTATCGATGACCGTCTCCCAATCCTCGTCCTTCATGGCCATCAGCAGTGTGTCGCGCGTGATGCCGGCATTGTTGACCAGAATCGATGTCGGGCCATGTTCGGCCGCGATGCGGGCCGTAACTTCATCCACCGAAGCCTGTTCCTCCACCCTGAGGACCATGCCTGCTCCTTTGGCGCCGGCAGTCGCGAGATAGGCGCCGATGGCCTGTGCGCCGGCTTCCGAGGTGGCCGTGCCGATCACGGTGGCCCCGCGGTTCGCCAGTTCCAACGCAATGGCCTGCCCGATGCCGCGGCTTGCGCCCGTGACCAGCGCGACTTCGCCCACAAGACTCATGATCCATATTCCTCGCAAAGCTCAAGTGCGGCATCCAGGGTCTTCACGTCATCGACGCAGAGCACCTTGAGGCTGCGATCAATCCGTTTGTTAAGGCCGCTGAGCACCTTGCCCGGGCCGAATTCGAAGACGACGCGAATGCCTTCGTCCGCGAAACCCTCGATGGTTTCGACCCAGCGTACGGGATTGTAAAGCTGGCGCACCAAGGCATCGGCGATTTCCGCCGGATCGCGCTTGGCAGTCACGTCGACGTTATGAATGACCGGTGCGCGCGCGACACCGAACGTCACGTCGCGTAGCACGTCGGCAAAGGCGTCGGCGGCTGGTTTCATCAGCGTGCAATGCGACGGCACGCTGACGTTGAGCGAGATGACGCGCTTGGCGCCGGCCTCGCTGGCGAGGCTCATCAGCCGAGCCACCGCATCGGACTGTCCCGCGACCACCACCTGCCCGGGTGCATTGAAATTGACCGCCTCGACGACCTCGCCTGCCGCCGCCTTCGCGCACAGTGCGGCCACCTGGTCGTCGGCGAGTCCCAGTATGGCGGCCATCGCACCGCTGCCGGCGGGGACGGCGGATTGCATCAGCCGCCCGCGTTCGGCGACGAGGCGTACCGCATCGCCGAAGGCCAGTGCGCCGGCGCAGACCAGGGCGGTGTACTCGCCGAGGCTATGTCCGGCCATCACCTCGGGCCGGCAGCCGCCCTCCTCTTCCCAGGCACGCCAGACGGCGACGCCCGCCGCCAGCATGGCCGGTTGTGTCACGGTCGTCCGGCCCAGCTCTTCCTCCGGGCCGTTCTGCACCAGCGACCAGAGGTCGTAACCCAGGCAATCGGATGCTTCCTGAAAGGTTTCACGTACCTGCGGGTACTTGTCGGAAAGCGCGGCCAGCATCCCGATCGATTGGGATCCCTGGCCGGGGAACACGGCAGCGATGCTCATGGAGTCTGTAAATGCCTCGGGCTCAAAAAGGCGAGTAGTTTAGGCAAAGGCCTGTCGGTGGGCAAATACTTGCGTGGCGTCCGGCCGCGCGCGTGGCGCGCCGAGGCCGCTGGTGTAACATGTTGCACCGCCACGGCGCTTGCCGCTACCCCCGTGCCTCCGGCACAAACGGCACCAGGTGCCTTGTTTTATGGCGCCAGTTATTGATAATGGGCGCCTCGTCGCCCCGAGGGATATCCCGTACGAATGGCTAAAGAAGACGCAATAGAGATGGAAGGCAAGGTGATCGACACCCTGCCGAACACGATGTTCAGGGTCCAGCTGGACAACGGTCACGTCGTGACCGCCCACATTTCCGGCCGCATGCGCAAGCATTACATCCGCATTCTGACCGGCGACCAGGTTACCGTCGAACTCACGCCCTACGACCTGAGCAAGGGCCGCATCGTCTACCGCAAGAAGTGACCCCGACCGGGGACGGCGGCCCTAGTGGACCGCCTCCCGATCGCTGCTGAAGGCCAGTCTCAGCTCATCACCTTCGACGTCGAGATGAACCTCCCCGCCTTCGCGGAGCCGTCCGAACAGGATTTCCTCTGCGAGCGGCTTCTTGACGTGTTCCTGAATCACTCGCGACATCGGTCGCGCACCCATCAACGGATCGTAGCCCCGCTCGGCCAGCCAGGCGCGTGCGGTGTCGTCCACGATCAGGCGCACCTTTTTCTCCTCCAGCTGTGATTCGAGCTCGATCAGGAACTTGTCGACCACGTTGGCTACGATTCTCGGCTCCAGCGCCTTGAACTGGATGATGGCATCCAGCCGGTTGCGAAATTCGGGCGAGAACGAGCGGCGGATGGCCTCCATGCCGTCGGTGGAATGGTCCTGTTCGGTAAAGCCCAGAGTGCGACGGCTGACGGACTGCGCGCCGGCGTTGCTGGTCATGATCAGGATCACGTTGCGGAAGTCCACCTGGCGGCCATTCGCGTCGGTGAGCGTGCCGTGATCCATGACCTGTAACAGCAGGTTATAGACGTCCGGATGGGCCTTTTCGATTTCGTCGAGCAGCAACACGGCGTGCGGGTGCTTGAGAATGGCGTCCGTCAGCAGGCCGCCCTGGTCGAACCCGACATAACCGGGCGGCGCGCCGATCAGTCGCGAAACCGTGTGCCGCTCCATGTATTCCGACATATCGAAACGCACCAGCTCGATGCCGAGAATCTGTGCGAGTTGACGAGTCACTTCGGTTTTGCCCACGCCGGTCGGCCCCGCGAACAGGAACGACCCGATCGGTTTATCGGGATTGCCGAGTCCCGAGCGGGACATCTTGATCGCCGCGGATAGCGCGCCAATGGCGTCGTCCTGCCCGAACACGACCAGCTTGAGGTTGCTTTCGAGATTCTTCAGCACTTCCATATCCGAACTCGACACCTGCTTCGGCGGGATGCGCGCGATCTTGGCCACGATATCCTCGACATCGTGCACCGAGATGGTCTTGCGCCGCTGGCTCGCCGGCTGCAGGCGCCGACGTGCCCCGGCCTCGTCGATCACGTCGATGGCCTTGTCGGGCAGATGGCGGTCGGTGATGTAACGTTCGGAAAGTTCGGCCGCCGCGCGCAACGAAGGATTGGTGTAGCGTACGTCGTGATGTTCCTCGAAACGCCCCTTGAGGCCCTTCAGGATCTGGTAGGTTTCGTCCACGCTGGGTTCGCGCACATCGATCTTCTGGAATCGCCTGGCCAGCGCGCGATCCTTCTCGAAAATTCCGCGATACTCCTGATAGGTAGTCGAGCCGATGCATTTGAGCTGACCGTTCGCCAGCATGGGCTTGATCAGGTTCGAGGCGTCCATCACGCCGCCTGACGCGGCGCCCGCGCCGATGATCGTGTGGATCTCGTCGATGAACAGGATCGCGCCCGGCTGGCGCTTGAGCTGCGCGAGCACGCCCTTGAGGCGCTTCTCGAAGTCGCCTCGGTATTTCGTGCCGGCCACGAGAGCGCCAAGATCGAGCGAATACACCACACCATCGTTGAGGATTTCCGGCACCTCGCCGTCGACGATGCGCTTGGCGAGTCCTTCGGCGAGCGCGGTCTTGCCGACTCCGGCTTCGCCCACATAGAGCGGGTTGTTCTTGCGGCGACGGCAGAGGATCTGCACCGTGCGCTCGATCTCGTGATCGCGTCCGATCAACGGGTCGATCTTGCCCTGGCGGGCCAGCTCGTTGAGATTGGTGGCGAACTGATCCAGTGGATTGCTGCGCGCAGTCTCCTCGCCGCCGGCCTCGGACGGGCTTTCCGCGTCCATTTCGGGCTGGTCGTCGGAAACCTTGGATATGCCATGGGAGATGTAGTTCAGCACGTCGAGCCGGCTGATGCCCTGCTTGGAGAGCAGGTAGACCGCGTGTGATTCCTGCTCGCCAAACAGCGCGACCAGGACGTTTGCGCCGGTCACTTCCTTGCGCCCGGAGGATTGAACGTGGAAGACCGCCCGTTGCAGTACGCGCTGGAAACCCACCGTGGGCTGGGTCTCACGCTGGTCGCCCTCGTTCAGGCGTGGCGTATTGTCGTCGATGAACAGATCCAGTTCGCGTTTGAGGCGCAATAGGTCCGCGCCGCAGGCGCGCAGCACGCCGACTGCGGTCGGATTGTCCGTCAAGGCCAGCAGCAGGTGTTCCACGGTGATGAATTCGTGGCGCTTCTCGCGGGCTTGCTTGAAAGCCATGTTGAGAGAGAATTCAAGCTCTTTGTTCAGCATTGCCGATTTGCCTCAGGTTGGCGGCCATCCTCGGCCCATGGAGTCCGTATCGATCAGGCCTCAGGCCTCTTCCAGGGTGCACAACAGGGGGTGCTGGTGATCACGCGCATAGTCGTTGACCTGCGCCACCTTGGTTTCCGCGATATCGCGGGTAAACACTCCGCAGACACCCCGGCCGCGGGTGTGTACGTGCAGCATGACGCGGGTCGCCTTCTCCCGATCCATGCCGAAAAACACCTCCAGCACCTCGACCACGAACTCCATCGGAGTGTAGTCGTCGTTGAGAATCACGACCTTGTACAGGGGCGGCTGCTTGATTTCCGGGCGGCTTTCCTCGACCACGAAGTCCGCCTGGCCATCATGCTTTTCCTCGCTCATGTTTACTATGTCGGGCTTCACAGCTTCAATCTCAAGGTCATCCCATGCGGCCTGGCGCGCCGGAACCGCATTCGCCGTACCGGCGCTACATGTGTGCAACGATGCAACGCCCGAACTCGGAACTGGTAACGGTCTGCGCGCCGTCCATCAGGCGCGCCAGATCGCCAGTGACCCGCCGTGCGCGAATCGCGCCGGACAGGCCCGCCACGATCGCATCTGCGGCTTCGGTCCAGCCGAGATGGCGCAACATCATTTCCGCGGACAACACCAGCGAACCGGGATTGGCCCGATCCTGCCCGGCGATGTCGGGCGCCGTGCCATGGGTCGCCTCGAAGATGGCGACGCGGTCGGACATATTCGCGCCCGGTGCGATGCCGATGCCGCCTACCTGGGCCGCGAGGGCGTCTGAGATATAGTCGCCGTTCAGGTTCAGCGTCGCAATCACATCGTACGCCTCCGGCTTGAGCAGTATTTCCTGCAGGAAAGCGTCGGCGATGACGTCCTTGAGCACGATGTCCGATCCCGTCCTTGGGTTTTTCATGCGCATCCACGGGCCGCCGTCGAACGGTTCGGCACCGAATTCGCGACCGGCCAGGGCATATCCCCAGTTCTTGAAGGCACCCTCGGTGAATTTCATGATGTTGCCTTTGTGCACCAGGGTCACGGACGGCCGCTCGTTGTCGATGGCATATTGGATCGCCTTGCGCACCAGGCGTTCCGTGCCCTCGCGGGAAACGGGTTTGATGCCGATGCCGGAGGTTTCCGGAAAGCGGATCTTGCTCACCCCCATCTGCTCGCGCAAAAACGTGATCACCGCCTGCGCCTCGGGCGTGCCGGCGGCCCATTCGATGCCCGCGTAAATGTCTTCCGAGTTCTCGCGGAAGATCACCATGTCGGTCTTTTCCGGCTGTTTGAGAGGGCTCGGGGTTCCGTCGTAATAACGTACGGGACGTAGGCAGACGTACAGGTCGAGCTGCTGCCTGAGGGCGACATTGAGCGAGCGGATGCCGCCGCCGACCGGCGTCGTCAGCGGTCCCTTGATCGAGACGGGATATTCCTTCAGAGCCTCCAGGGTTTCGTCGGGCAGCCAGACGTCGGCGCCGTAGACCCGGGTCGCCTTTTCACCGGCATAGACCTCCATCCAGACGACCCGGCGCTCATCGCCATAGACCTTGCTCACCGCCGCATCGACAACCTCGCGCATCACCGGCGTCACGTCTGCGCCGATGCCATCGCCCTCAATGAAGGGGATGATCGGGCGCGCCGGAACACGGAGGCCGTCATCGGAGCGAGCGTCGATCTTTTCGCCGTCGCTGGGTATCTGGATGTGCACGTAAGGCATGGGTCGGGGGTCTCCGCGAGAAAGATGGGATGGGTCGCATTATACATTCACTCCGCGACCACAGAGCTGTGATAAAGTCGTTCGATGCGGTTCCACCCCCACGTCACCGTTGCGGCGGTCGCCGAGCGCGCGGGCCGGTTTTTGATGGTCCGCGAACGCATCGATGGCCAAACGCGCTACAACCAGCCGGCCGGTCATCTTGAGGCCGGAGAGTCCCTGCTTGAAGCCGTGGTGCGCGAAACCCTGGAGGAAACCGCCTGGGCTTTCCAGCCCGAAGCGCTGATCGCGCTCTACCGCTGGGTCAGCCCGGCCGGCACCACCTTTCTGAGGGCGACCTTCGCCGGGTCCGTCGGCGAGGAGAATGCCGGGTGCGCTCTCGACACCGGCATCGAGGCCGCCGAGTGGCTCACGCCCGAGGCGATCCGCGCGCTAGGGCCGCGGCTGCGCAGCCCCCTCGTCCTGCAAGCCATCGACGACTATCTGCTGGGGCGCCGCTACCCGCTGGATCTGCTGCGCGAGCTCGCGTGACCGGCATGCGGCGCCAGCGCATCATCGTCGGACTCTCCGGCGGCGTCGACTCCGCCGTGGCCGCCCTGCGCCTGCTCGAACAGGGCCATCGCGTCGAGGGCCTGTTCATGAAGAACTGGGAAGACGACGACGAGGAAGGTTATTGCGCCGCCGAGGAAGATCTCGCGGAGGCGCGTCGCGTTGCCGGAACGCTCGAAATACCACTGCACAAGGTCAATTTCGCACGCGAATACTGGGATCGTGTGTTCGCCTATTTCCTGGCCGAATACAAGGCCGGGCGCACGCCCAATCCGGACGTGCTCTGCAATCGCGAAATCAAATTCAAGGCCTTTCTCGGCCATGCCCGCAAGCTTGGCGCGGATGCCATCGCCACGGGCCATTACGCACGCATCGACGCGCAGTCGAATCTGCTGCGGGGGCTGGACCCGAACAAGGATCAGAGCTACTTCCTGCACGCATTGACGCGAGAGCAGCTTGCCGCCAGCCGTTTCCCGCTTGGCGCCCTGCTCAAATCCGATGTTCGCGCGCTGGCACGCGAGGCGGGCCTGCCGAATCATCAGCGCAAGGACAGTACCGGAATCTGCTTCATCGGCGAACGCCGCTTTCGCGACTTCCTCGCCCGCTACCTGCCGGCTATGCCAGGCGCCATCGTCGATCCGCATGGCCGCCAGCTGGGTGCTCACCAGGGTTTGATGTACTACACCCTGGGCCAACGCCAGGGTCTCGGGATCGGGGGCACGGCGGACGGCGGCGAGGCGCCCTGGTATGTCGCCGAAAAAAGATTGGATCGCAACGAACTGATGGTTGTCCAGGGTCACGACCACCCGCTGTTGCAGTCGGCCGCGCTGCAGGTGCGGCCCCTGCATTGGATTGCCGGGCACGCCCCCGCGGAACGCTTCACCTGTACCGCCAAGACCCGATACCGGCAGGCCGATCAGGCCTGCACCGTCACGCTGGAAGCCGGCGGCGCACGGGTTGCGTTCGAACGTCCGCAGCGTGCGGCCACGCCCGGGCAATACGCGGTGTTCTACCAGGGCGATATCTGTCTTGGCGGCGGAGTTATCGAATCGATCGATCGTCCGTCGGATATCCGCGACGCAACCGGCATACACGCGGACCGGGCGGCACAGGGCATCTGAGGGGGAATGAAATGGAAAAAAATCTGCGCAATCGAACGCTGGCACTGGCAGCCGTCTTCCAATGCGCCGCCGATGCGGACAGGCTTGCGCGCACGGGCACCCTGGAGGCGGACGCGCTCAAACCGATGATCCACAGCTTGCTGACACGCGATGCCGAGAGCCTGGAGGCCGTTTACGAAGGCATCGTCCATCTGCGCCCCGGCCTGCAGATTCTCAAGGCACAGCTCGACCCGCAGGCGCGCATGCACGCGCTCGAAGTCATGCGTTACGCGGTGGCGCTGCTGCATCTGGAGCGGCGGCTGTCGAAACGCCCCGAGATGCTCGAACGCCTGTCGCGGGGCATCGACGGTGCCCTGCGACAGGCGGAGTATTTCAATTCCACCCATGAGAACGTGATCGCCAGTCTGGCTGCGCTCTATCGCGAGACCATCAGTGAACTCGGGCCAAGAATCATCGTGCGCGGTGAGCAAAGCCATCTGTCCAACGAAAACGTGGCCAGCCGTATCCGCGTGTTGCTGCTCGCCGGCATCCGCGCCGCCGTATTGTGGCGTCAGGCCGGCGGCACCCGCCTGCGCTTGCTGTTCGCGCGCAAGCCCCTGCTGCGCGAGGCCGAGCGCCTGCTCGCCTGATCGTTCGCCGCGCACGTTGCACGGGGCGTAAGGCACGGCAAGTGGTTTACAATGGGCTTCGTCTCCGGGCAGCCCCCTCGGATCTGTCCCGGTTCGGCATGCGCAACAGGCCCAGCGCCCCCAACACCCACCCGGACACAAGGACGACTCATGCACAACAGCCTCGATACTCGGACCGAACTGCGCGTTCAGGGCCAGTCCTACGCCATCCACAAACTGTCTGCGCTGGACGGCGCCAACCGACTGCCCTACTCGCTCAAGATTCTGCTCGAGAATCTATTGCGGTTCGAGGACGGCGTGAGCGTCACCCTGGCCGACATCGAAGCCGTGCTGGCATGGGATCCGCGCGCAGAACCGAGCCAGGAAATCGCCTTCCGCCCCGCGCGCGTGCTGATGCAGGACTTCACCGGCGTGCCCGCGGTAGTCGACCTCGCCGCCATGCGCGACGCGATGCGACGGCTGGGTGGCGACCCCGACAGGATCAACCCCCTGCAGCCGGCGGAACTGGTCATCGACCACTCGGTGCAGGTCGACCGCTTCGGCTCCGATGATGCCTTCAATCTCAACGCCGAGCTCGAATACAGCCGCAACCGCGAGCGCTACGCCTTTCTCAAGTGGGGGCAGAAAGCCTTCTCGAACTTCAAGGTGGTGCCGCCCGATACCGGCATCGTGCATCAGGTCAATCTCGAATATCTGGCTCGTGTGGTGTTCACGCGCCGACTCGAAGACGGCAACCTCGAGGCCTATCCGGACACCGTGGTCGGGACCGACTCCCACACTACCATGATCAACGGCCTCGGCGTGCTCGGCTGGGGCGTGGGCGGCATCGAGGCCGAGGCCGCCATGCTGGGCCAGCCGATCTCGATGCTGTTGCCGCAGGTGATCGGTTTCCGCCTGACCGGCGCCCTGCCGGAGGGTGCGACCGCCACCGACCTTGTTCTGACCGTGGTTGAAATGCTGCGCCGCAAGGGCGTGGTCGGCAAATTCGTCGAATTTTTCGGCGACGGGCTGGCGCAGCTGCCACTCGCCGATCGCGCCACGATCAGCAACATGGCCCCCGAGTACGGCGCCACCTGCGGCATCTTTCCGATCGATGTCGAAACCCTGCGGTATCTCGAACTGAGCGGGCGCCCCGCCGACCAGGTGGCATTGACCGAAGCCTACGCGCGCGCCCAGGGCATGTTCTACGAGCCGGGCATGCCGACGCCCGACTATAGCGATATCCTGACGCTGGATCTGGCCACGGTCGAACCTTCGCTGGCAGGACCCAAGCGCCCACAGGACCGCATCACCCTGCGCGAGGCCAAGCAGACCATCGGCTCGGCGCTCGACGATGTCATGCGTGCGCGCATGGCCGCCTTCGCCAGCCGGCGCGATGCCGAGGGCTTCGAAGCCGAGGGGGGGCATGCCGCAGTCGGCGTCGAGCACCAGGCCGACGATCCCGCACGGCGCAGCGCGTTGCGCATGCACCTCAAGGACGGCATGGTTGTGATCGCCGCGATCACCTCCTGCACCAACACCTCCAATCCCTCGGTGATGATCGCGGCCGGTCTGCTGGCGCAGAAAGCGCGTGCGCGCGGACTTTGCGTCCAGCCCTGGGTCAAGACCTCGCTCGCGCCCGGATCCCGCGTGGTGACGGCCTATCTCGACAAGGCCGGTCTCAGCGAAGACCTCGCCGCACTGGGTTTCGACCTGGTGGGCTACGGCTGCACCACCTGCATCGGCAACTCAGGCCCGCTGCCGGAACCCGTCAGCGAAGCGATCCGTCGCGATGACCTGACCGTCTGCTCCGTGCTATCCGGCAACCGCAACTTCGAGGGCCGCGTGCACTCCGAGGTGCGCATGAACTTCCTGGCCTCGCCACCGTTGGTGGTCGCCTATGCACTGGCCGGGCGCATGGATATCGATCTCTATCACGAACCGCTGGGCGAGGATAAGACCGGCCATCCGGTCTATCTGCGCGACATTTGGCCGAGCCAGCATGAAATCCAGGAAAAGATTCTGTCCAGCGTCACCGCCGAGCAGTTCGCCGCGAGCTACGACGACGTGTATGCCGGCGAGGCGCGTTGGCAGCGCCTGGAGGCTCCCGACAGTCCGTTGTTCGCCTGGCAGACCGATTCCACTTACGTGCAGAATCCGCCCTATTTCGACGATATCGACCAGCCGCTGGCGCCGGTGAGCGACATCACCGGCGCACGGGTGCTCGCGCATCTCGGCGATTCGGTCACCACCGATCATATCTCGCCGGCCGGCTCGATCAAGGCCGATAGCCCCGCCGGCCACTATCTCGTTGAACGCGGTGTGGCACCCGGCGATTTCAATTCCTACGGCTCGCGCCGCGGCAACCATGAAGTGATGATGCGCGGCACCTTCGCCAACATCCGTTTGCGCAACCGCCTTGCGCCGGGCACCGAGGGCGGCTTCACCCGGCACCTGCCCTCCGGCGAGGAATGCACCATTTACGACGCGGCCATGCGCTACAAGGCCGAAGGCGTACCGAGCCTCATCATCGCAGGCGCCGAGTACGGCTCCGGCTCGAGCCGCGACTGGGCCGCCAAGGGTCCACGATTGCTCGGCGTGCGCGCGGTGCTGGTGGAAAGCTTCGAGCGCATCCATCGCTCCAATCTGGTCGGCATGGGCATTCTGCCGCTGCAGTTCCTCGCCGGTGAGAATGCCGAGATCCTGGGGCTGAGCGGTGAAGAGGTCTACGACATCACGGGACTCGGCGACGGTTCCGCCAAGGAAGTCACGGTGACCGCCACTGCCGCCGACGGCACGCGCAAATCCTTCCGCGCCAAGGTCCGCATCGATACCCCGCAGGAAGTCGAGTATTACCGTCACGGCGGTATTCTGCCGTACGTGCTGCGCCAGCTGGCCGCCTGAAGACCGTGCGGCGCCGGGACGATCCAACGCCGGCGCCGCCATGAAACCCGGTATCGAGGAAGAACACGAACCTGACGCCATCCGCCGCCGGCTGGCCATCCAGCGGCGTGGGCAGGGACATCTCGGCGACGCCGTGCTCGGTGCGATCGACGGATGCGTCACCACCTTCGCGGTGGTTGCCGGCGCCGTCGGCGCGCAGTTCCCGGCCCAGGTCGCCATCGTGCTCGGTCTGGCCAATCTCCTGGCGGACGGTTTCAGCATGGCGGTCAGCAACTACCAGGCCGCGCGCAGTCAGCAGGAGCAGATCGAGCAGGCGCGCCGCAACGAAAGTCGACATATCAGGGAGATACCGGCGGGCGAGCGCGAGGAAATTCGCCAGATCTATGCCGCCAAGGGTTTCGAGGGCGAGACGCTGGAGGCCGTCGTGCGCGTCATCACCTCCGATCGCGAGTTGTGGCTGAATACCATGTTGACCGAGGAGCTCGGCTTCCCTCCGCAAGCGCCAGAGCCACTCAAGGCCGCGTTGACGACGCTCGCGTCGTTCCTGGCTATCGGTCTCATTCCCTTGTTTCCTTTCATTTTCGCAAGCGAGTATCCGCAGCGGGCGTTCGTCTTAAGCGTGATGCTTACCAGTCTGAGTTTTTTTACGATCGGCGCCGTGCGTGGGCATCTGCTCAATCGTTCGCGCCTTCACTCCGGCATTGGCACCCTTGTGACCGGCGGTGCCGCGGCCGCGCTGGCCTATTTCACCGGACACCTGCTGCACGGTTTGTACGGCACGCTGCAGTAGTGCGGCAGGCAAACTTTCGTGCATACGGACAGACTGCTAATCTGCCCCTCTTTTGCCGAAGGAGGCTCGGATGCGCGGCGTATTTCTCGACATGGACACTCTCGACAACGGTGACCTCGACCGCACGCCCCTGAACGAGACCGTCACCGATTGGATCTTTCACGCGCAGACCGCAGCCGACGAGGTGACGGCGCATATCGGCGATGCCGAAGTCCTGATCACCAACAAGGTCATGGTCGACGGCGCGGCGTTGCGACAGGCCGCGCATCTCAAATTGATCTGCGTGGCCGCCACGGGCACCAACAACGTCGATCTGGATGCGGCATCAAGCCAGGGTATCGTGGTGTGCAACGTACGCGACTACGGCACGGCCTCCGTCGCCGAACACACCATCGCCCTCATGCTTGCGCTGATCAGGCACCTGCCCGAATATGCGCGCGCGGTCGAACGGGGCGCCTGGACCTCGGCACGCAGTTTTTCGCTTTACGACTACTTCCCGGTCGGAGAACTCAACGGGCGTACGCTGGGCATCGTCGGCCATGGCGTGCTCGGCGGTGCGGTCGCGCGTATGGCCGATTGCATGGGCATGCGCGTTCTGCTCTCCGAACGCTCAGGCGCGACGCCGCGTCCCGGCCGCGTCGCCTTCGAAACGGTCCTCGATGAAGCCGACGTGCTGAGCCTGCACTGCCCGTTGACGCCCGAAACAGCCGGCCTGATCGGCGCCGCCGAGCTCGATCGCCTGGGGCCGACCGCGATGCTGATCAACACAGCCCGCGGCGGTCTGATCGACAGTCAAGCCCTCGCGGCCGCCCTGCGCGAGGGCCGTCTCGGCGCCGCCGGTCTCGACGTGCTCGACCGGGAGCCGCCGCCCGCCGACCATCCGCTGCTCGCCGACGACATCCCCAACCTGATCATCACGCCACATGTGGCCTGGGCCAGCCGCACTGCCCGCCAGCGCCTGGTCGACGAGATGGCCTTGAACATCCGTGCCTTCCTCGCCGGCACACCGCGCAACCGGGTTGCCTGAAGGCGAACGGGCGGGCGCCGCGCGCCGGACTGAACCATAATGGGCGGAAACGGGAGGTGAGCCTTCGCCCACCGTTGTCGCAAGCATCCCGGAGCGCTCGATCATGCTGTTCGATGCAACGCCTGCCGAAAGCCCGGACCTGCGCGCTGCGATCCGGCGCGCGCATCTCCGCGACGAGAACGATTGCCTGCGCGCGCTGCTAAGCGATGCGAGCTTCGACGAACCCGCCCGAGAGCGTATTCGCCTGCATGCCGAGGCGTTGATCGATGACATGCTGCAACACCCCATGCAGGAGGATGATGCGGGCCTCCTGATGGCCGAATACGGTCTCGACAGCGCAGAGGGTCAGGCGTTGATGGGATTGGCAGAAGCCCTGCTGCGTATCCCGGACGGTTCGACCGCCGGCGCGCTGATCCGCGATCGGCTCGGCGCGGTCGACTGGCGTCGACGCAGTGCCACCGCCGAGACGCTGCAGGCCGGCGCACGCGACCACGCGCTCGCCTGGGCGAGTCGCCTGCTCGTTTCCGGGGATGGGCGCGGCACTGGCCGCCTGCGCCGTTTCGCAGCGCGCGCAGGCGAACCGCTCGCGCGCGCTGTGGCGATACGTGCCATGCGCCGTCTGGGACGCAGCTTCGTGTTTGCGGATGACATCGAACGGGCCCTGCACAGGGCCGCATCCACCGAAGCTCGCGGAGGGCGCCATGCCTATGACATGCTGGGCGAGGCGGCGATGACCGAAGCCGACGCCTTGCGCTATCTGGCCGCCTATCGCCATGCGATCGACGCAATCGGCCGCCATGCGGCATCCGAGTCTGATCCGCTGCGGCGCGCATCCCTGTCGGTCAAGCTTTCCGCATTGCATCCGCGCTACGAATACGCCCAACGAGAGCGCGTGTGCGCCGAGCTCCTGCCGCGCCTGCGGCAACTGTGCCTCGATGCCGCCGCGCGCGGCATCGCGCTTTGTATCGATGCCGAGGAGACGAGCCGCCTCGAACCCTCGCTGGACCTGATCGAGCGCCTGATGGCCGACTCGGAGCTGCATGCCTGGACGGGCTTCGGGGTGGCTGTCCAGGCCTATCAGAAACGCGCGCCGGCGGTACTGGAATGGCTGCTCGACCAAGCCGAAAGAAATGACCGCAAGGTCATGATAAGACTGGTAAAGGGCGCATACTGGGATACTGAAATCAAACTCGCGCAGCAGGCCGGACTCGACGACTATCCCGTCTACACCCGCCGCGTCGGCACCGACGTCGCCTATCTGGCCTGCGCCCGACGCCTGCTGGCGCGCCGCGACCGCTGCTATCCGCTGTTCGCCACCCACAACGCCCATACCGTGGCTGCCGTGCTGGAGATGGCGGGTGACGGTGGCGGTTTCGAGTATCAACGGCTTTACGGCATGGGGGCCGCGCTTTATGCGCGTTTGGCGGTTCGGCAGGCGCGTCAGGGCCGCCCCGCGCCGCCCTGCCGCGTCTATGCGCCGATCGGTTCACGGGATCACCTGTTGGCCTATCTCATCCGGCGGCTGCTGGAAAACGGGGCCAATGGCTCGTTCGTGCATCGCGTACGGGCAGCGGCAAGAGACAAAGACCCAATGCTGTGTGCGGACCCGGCCGAACATCTGCGCAGCCTGGGGACCGCTGTGCGTCATCCCCTCCTCCCCCTGCCCTCGTCGCTGTATGGCGACATGCGCACCAACGCCGCCGGATTGGATTTGACTGACGAGGGCACTCTGCGGAAGCTCGATCACGACATGCAGGCCACTCTCGCGCCGCCACGTCTTGTCGCCCCACTGATTGACGGACATTCCTCGGTCGGTGACTCGCGCCCGGTCTACGACCCCGCCGATCTGCGGCGACAGGTTGGCAGCGTGGTCGAAGCCACCCGGGCCGACGTCGAAAAGGCGTTGGCGACGACGTATTCCGCAGCCGCCTCATGGGCCGCCACGCCGGTTGCCGAACGCGCGGCGTGCCTCGATCGGCTGGCCGATCTCTACCAAGGGCACCGGGCCGCGCTGATGGCGTTATGCGTGCGCGAGGCCGGGCGCACCGTGGCCGACGCCCTGGCTGAAGTGCGCGAAGCCGTCGATTTTTGCCGCTACTACGCCGCGCAGGCACGCAATCTGTTCTCTGCGCCACACCGGTTGCCCGGACCGACGGGCGAGGACAATCGTCTCAGTCTGCACGGACGCGGCGTTTTCGTCTGCATCAGTCCCTGGAATTTCCCGCTGGCGATCTTCACTGGTCAGATCGCGGCCGCGCTGGCGGCCGGCAATGCCGTGATCGCGAAGCCGGCCGAGCAGACGCCTTTGATTGCGGGACTTGCGGTCGAGCTCATGCTGCGTGCCGGTATTCCGCCGTCGGTGCTGGCCCTGTTGCCCGGCGACGGCAGTCGCATCGGCCCCTGGCTGACGGGTGACCCGCGCATTGCCGGTGTCGCCTTTACCGGCTCCACGCTGACCGCACAGCATATCCAGCGCGGCCTGGCGGAACGGCAAGGGCCGATGGTGCCACTGATTGCGGAAACCGGAGGCCTCAATGCGATGATCGCCGACAGCACCGCCTTGCCGGAACAGCTGGTACGGGATGTGGTGCAATCGGCTTTTTCGAGCGCAGGTCAGCGCTGCTCCGCGCTCCGGGTGCTGTACCTCCAGGACGAGATCGCGGAAACCGTGCTAACCATGCTGAGCGGCGCGCTCGATTTGTTGGCGACGGGCGATCCGGCCCGTCTGTCCACCGACGTCGGACCCGTGATCGACGCCGACGCGCGGGCGGACCTGGAAGCGCATGCGGCTGGCCTGACCGAAGCGGGCCGCCTGCTGGCACGGGCCGAACTATCCGCCGCATGCGCTCATGGCCACTTCGTCGCGCCGGCGGTCTTCCGGCTTGAAGGCATCGATGAACTTGAAGGCGAGGTTTTCGGGCCTTTTCTGCACGTGGTGCGCTGGCGCGCGGGCACGCTCGATCAGATTGTCGACGCCATCAACGCAACCGGCTATGGGTTGACGCTCGGCGTGCACAGCCGGATCGAATCACGGATACGCCAGATCGCCGATCGCGCCCGGGTCGGCAATCTATACGCAAACCGCAACATGATCGGTGCCGTGGTCGGCGTGCAGCCCTTCGGCGGCGAAGGGCTATCGGGCACAGGCTTCAAGGCGGGCGGTCCGCATTATCTGCTGCGTTTCTCCACCGAACGGGTGCTGACGATCAATACCGCCGCGGTCGGCGGCGATGCGGGACTGCTCGCACGGGACGCATGACGGGATTCCCGCCCCGGCACCCAGACACCGTCGGCCGTCAACGATCGAGCGTGGATATGCGCCGCTGAACTCGCGACCGTTAGACGGGTCAGAATACAGACCGAGCGGTTTGACACCTGCGTGCGCCGTCCCGACCGCACGGTGTCGGACCGACCGAGATCATCGCGACACAAGGAGTCTGTATGGAACACACCCGCCTGGCACACGCGGATATCGAAGTGCCGAAGATCGGTCTGGGCACCTGGGCCATCGGCGGCTGGATGTGGGGCGGCACGGACGAACGCGCGGCCATCGATACCGTACACGCCGCGCTCGACCGCGGCATTACGCTGATCGACACCGCGCCCGTCTATGGCTTCGGCCGCTCGGAGGAGATCGTGGGCAAGGCCTTGGCCCAGTACGGCCGGCGCGACCGCATCGTACTGGCCACCAAGGTGGGCCTGGCCTGGCAGGACGGGCGCGTCAGCCGCGACAGTTCGCCGGCACGCATCCGCCAAGAAATCGAGGATTCGCTGCGTCGTCTGGGCACGGACTACGTCGACATCTATCAGGTGCACTGGCCCGACGGTGCGGTGCCCTTCGAGGAGACCGCGGCCGCCCTTGAAGCGCTGTGCGCCGAGGGCAAGATCCGCGCGATCGGGGTGAGCAACTATTCGCCGGAGCAGATGGCCGCCTTCGCCAAGGCGGCGCCGCTGGCCACGAATCAGCCGCCCTACAACCTTTTCGAGCGCGAGATCGAGGGCGGCGTCGCCGATTACTGCGTGCAGCAGGGTATCGGCATGATCGCCTACGGCGCGCTCTGCCGCGGGCTGCTCTCCGGACGCATGCAGGCCGACACGCGCTTTACCGGCGACGATCTGCGCCTGTCCGATCCGAAGTTCCAGATGCCGCGTTTCGGACACTACCTCGAGGCGGTGCGCCGGCTGGACGCGTACGCGCAGGAGCAATACGACCGTCGCGTCATCCATCTGGCGCTGCGTTGGCTGATCGACCAGCCGGGTGTGGCGACCGCGCTGTGGGGCGCCCGACGCCCGGACCAGCTCGATCCCGTCGATGCGGTGATGGGCTGGTCCATCGATGTTGCGGACCGCGTTGCGATCGATGCCATCCTGCGGGAATGCATTCCCGATTCCGTGGGACCGGAATTCATGGCGCCGCCGGAAAACGTCGCGACCGCCTGATGGCGTTCGGCGGTGGCCGACCGGCTTACCGGCTGCCGCCCAGCCAGCCCTTGCGCCGGAAAAAGATCGTCATCGCCGCCGCGATCAGCAGCATCACCCCCCACACCAGCGGGTAGCCGTAATACCAGTTCAGCTCGGGCATCGCCCACGGGCTCTTGGTGTTGTTGCCGAAGTTCATTCCATAGACGCCGACGATGAAGGTCAGTGGGATGAAGATGGTCGAGATCATGGTCAGCACGCGCATGATGTCGTTGAGCCGGTTGCTGACGCTCGACAGATACACGTCGAGCATGCTGGCGACCACGTCGCGGTAGGTTTCCAGCAAATCCATGATGTGCACGGTGTGATCGTAGAGATCCTGCAGAAAGGGCTGTAGGTCGGGGGCGAAATACTCCTCGTCGTTGGCGCCGCGCATCAGCTGGCTGACCACCTCGCGCGTCGGCCAGAGCTGGCGGCGCAAGATCATCAGGTTGCGTTTGTGCTGGTAGATGGCCGACAGCAGGTCGCGGCTGGGGCGCTCCAACAGCACCTCCTCCAATGCCTCGACCTCCTCGCCGAAGGTCTCCAGCACGGGGAAGGCCTGATCGACCACCAGATCCATCAGGGCATAGAACAGATAGTCCGCGCCGTGGGTGCGCAGACGCGTCCTGACCTTGGCCATGCGCCGGCGCACGGCCTGCACCACTTCTTCCTCGCCGGCGTGGATGCTGAGCACGTAGCCTTCGCCCATGAACAGATTGAACTGCTCGAGTTCGACGCCTTCGCCGTTCCAGCGCGGCAGGTTCAGGATGGCGAACAATTGTTCCTGGTAGACGTCCAGCTTGGGCCGCTGCACCAGCGACTGGACGTCCTCAAGAGCCAGCGAGTGCAGGTCGAAGACCTCGCCGAGCCGGTCGAGCAGGCGCCGGTCGGGCTGACCCTGTATATGTATCCAGGTGACGCTGTCGGCGGATACGAGCGCGCGAGCATCGTCCAAATCGATGTCAAGGTGTTCGTGCATCTCCTCGCCGCGATAGTGCACCGCCCAGAGCCGGGATGGGGAAGTGACCGGAAGATCGATCAACGTTCCCGGAGCACTGCCGATCTTGCGGGTGTGGGTACGGTGCGAATCGAAGCCCATGAAGGTTCTCCCTGTCGTAATGCCGGTGTTTCAGCGCACGTGCAGTAATTGATCGAACAGCGTTTCGGAATTGATCTCCTCGCCGCTGAGCGCCATCGCGAGCAGTTCGCCGCCGAGCACCTGGGGCGCCAGCAGCAGATCGGGCTGTACACGCTTGATGCGCGACAGGTTACGCGCGTCACTGACCGCGGCCACCGTGCGAATGCCTTCGCCGATCTCCTTGACGGCGAGAATCACGAACGCATTTTCCGAATCGTCGTCGCCCAGCGCCAGCACGGCCTTGGCGCGTTCGGCGCCTGCCTTGCGCAGGATTTCGATGTCGCTGCCGTCGCCGACGATGATGTCGGCGTTCTGATAGGGACCCTCGTCCATCTGGCGCGGCAGAATCAGCGTCAGTTTCTGCCCGCGGTTCTGCAATTCCTTGAAGCTGTTGCGCGCAAGAGCGGTGTCGCCGACGACGATGTAATGATTGGCGCGCTCCATTCGGGATCTCCTTGGCTGGATCAGGGCAATCAGGCGATTGTTCATCAAGGGGCCGAGGATCGCACTCAGCGAAGTGGCGAAAATGACCAGTCCGAGCACGATCAGAGATACCACGAACAGGCGCGCCTCGGGGGTGACCGGCACGATGTCGCCATAGCCTACCGTGGACATGGTGACGACAGCGAAATACAGCGCGTCGTCTGCGCCGGTGATGGCTGGATGAAACTGGCTGCCAAGCAGATAGGCGCCGAAGACGCCGTAACCGAGCGTCAGCAGCACGCTGGTCAGCGCAAACAGGGTGCCCGTGGCGAGACTGCTGCGATCGAAATAGCGGCGTCCTGCCAACAGGGCCAGCAGCAGCATGACGTTGTAGCCGGTTTCCAGCGGATAGTGTCCGCCGGAGGCGATCAACTGGACCGCCACCGCCGCCAGCGTGACCAGCATGGTGGTCACCCAGGCGAGTCGGGAGTGCCAAAGCAGGCCCAGCGACATGACCAGCAGCAGCATGCCGACGGCGAACTGCGGGATGCCGTGGATGGCGAGGGTCGAAAAGCCTTCGTTCAGGTGGCCGAGATCCGGTACCGAGAGCGTCAGACCGAGCAGCTTGCGCAGATCGGGCACCAGTTGCAGCAAGCCGGCAAGCCCCACGCCCAGCGACAGCGGTACATGAGGGAACCAGCGGTCCGCGCGCAGTAGTTGGTACAACCGGCTCCATGAGCGCCGCAGGCCCGGCCAGACGCCGAGTGCCAGGCGTTCGCTGAGACGCTCGGGATCAGACACAGTCACATCGCCCTGCGGACTGCCATGGCCGGCACATCCGACTGCGCGGGGCGCGAATCATGCGCCGCCGGTCAACGCGGCCGGGTCGAGCAGTCGACGCAGCGAGGTTTCGTCAAGGTCGGTCATCTCCAGGGCGACCTCGATCACCGGCCGGCCCTGGGCATAGGCCTGCTTGGCGATGGCCGCGCCCCGTTCGTAGCCGATGACGTCGTTGAGTGCGGTGACGAGAATCGGATTGCGCGCCAGCGCAGTGGCCGTTCGCTCGCGGTCGACCTCAAAGCCGCGGATCGCCCTGTCGGCCAGAAGGATCGAGACATTTGCTGTCAATTCAATTGCTTGAAGTATATTGTTGGCAAGAAGAGGCAGCATTACGTTGAGTTGGAAATTGCCCGATTGTCCAGCGAGGGTCATCGCCGTATCCAGCCCGATCACCTGTGCGGCCACCATACAAACCGATTCCGGCACCACCGGGTTCACCTTGCCCGGCATGATGCTGCTGCCCGGTTGCAGCGCCGGCAAGCGGATCTCCCCCAGCCCGGCCAGCGGACCGGAGTTCATCCAGCGCAGATCATTGGCAATCTTCATCAATGCCGTTGCGACACTCTTGATCTGACCGGACAGCGCCACGATGTCGTCCTGGGCGCTCAGTCCCTCGAACAGGTTGGCGCGTACGTGGAAGTCGATGCCGGTGCGCTCGGATAGCAGCGCGGCGATGCGCGCACCCAGCTCTGGGTGCGCATTGACGCCGGTACCGACCGCGGTGCCGCCCTGTGCGAGTCCGCGCACCTGTGGCAACAGCGTCTCGATGCGCGAGGCGCCCATGCGAACCTGCGCTGCCCAGCCGCCGAGCGTCTGAGACAGGCGCACCGGCATCGCATCCATGAGGTGCGTGCGCCCGGTGGTGATCACGCCGTCCAGTTCTCCGGCACGCGTTTCGATGACGCAGGCCAGGTGATCCAGTGCCGGCAGCAGCTGTTGTTGGCAGGCCAGCGCGGCGCTCAGGTGGAGCGCGCTCGGAATGACGTCATTGGAGCTTTGGCCGCGATTGACGTCGTCGTTGGGATGTACCGCGCGGCCCAGTCGTTCGCCGGCCAGGCGCGCGACGACCTCGTTCACGTTCATGTTGGTGCTGGTGCCGGAACCCGTCTGGTATACATCGACCGGGAAGGCATCCGCGTGCTGCCCCTCGGCCACTGCGTCGGCGGCCGCGGCAATGGCGGCGGCGACCTCGGTCGACATGAGCCCGAGACCGGCATGCGCGCGCGCGGCGGCCGACTTGATCATCGCCACGGCCTGGATGAAACGCGCGGGCATGCGCTGGCCGCTGACCGGAAAGTTGTCGATCGCACGTTGCGTCTGGGCGCCCCACAGCGCCTCGGCAGGCACGTGCAGCTCGCCCATGCTGTCGTGTTCGATACGGTATTGCTCGACTGATGCCATGCATTGCTCCCTGCTAGCTGGGGTCGGTCTGGCGGGCTTGGGGTATTATAATGCAGCTTTTTTGCGACCGAGATTCGACGGATGGAAATCACCCCCCTCACCGCCCTGTCCCCGGTGGACGGACGTTATGCCGTGCAGACGCAGCCGCTGCGTGCCCGCTTCAGCGAATTCGGTCTGATCGCCGCTCGCGTCACCGTCGAGGTGCGCTGGCTGCAGGCTTTGGCCGCCGAGCCGGGCATTCCCGAGGTCGACACGTTGCCCGCTGCCTCGCAGGCCGTGCTCGAACGCCTGATCGACGATTTCTCCCCGGCCGACGCGGTCGAGGTCAAGACCATCGAGCGCACCACCAATCACGACGTCAAGGCGGTGGAATACTTCATCAAACAACGCTTCGCCGCTGCCGATCCGGCGCTCGATAGCGTCAAGGAATTCGTGCACTTCGCCTGCACTTCCGAGGACATCAACAACCTGGCCTATGGCCTGATGCTCAAGCGCGGGCGCGATGAGGTCCTGCTGCCGGCGATGGACGAGATCGTCGCGCTGCTGCGCGCGTTGGCGCACCGATTGGCCGATTCGCCGATGCTGTCGCGCACGCACGGGCAGCCTGCCAGCCCGACCACGCTGGGCAAGGAATTCGCCAATGTGGTCGCGCGTCTGGAGCGTCAGCGGGCGCAGATCGCGGAAGTATCGATTCTCGGCAAGATCAACGGCGCCGTGGGTAATTACAACGCCCATGCCATCACCTATCCGGACCTGGACTGGGCGGCTTTCGCCGAACGCTTCGTGACCGGTCTGGGACTTGCCTGGAACCCCTACACCACACAGATCGAGCCGCACGACTATATCGCCGAGCTGTTCGATGCCGTCGCGCGCTTCAACACCATTCTGCTCGATCTCGCACGCGACACATGGGGCTATATCTCGCTGGGCTATTTCCGCCAGCGCGTGGTGGCGGGCGAGGTCGGTTCCTCGACCATGCCGCACAAGGTCAACCCCATCGATTTCGAAAACGCCGAAGGCAATCTCGGCTTGGCCAATGCGATACTCGAACACCTCGCCCGCAAGCTGCCGGTATCGCGCTGGCAGCGCGACCTGACCGACTCCACGGTGCTGCGCAATCTCGGCGTCGGCCTGGCGCACAGCCTGATCGCGTATCGCGCACTGCTCAAGGGACTCGGCAAGCTTGAGGTCGACCACGATCGTCTGGCCGCCGATCTCGAAGCCAACTGGGAAGTGCTCGCGGAACCCATCCAGACGGTCATGCGCCGCTACGGGCTGCCCAATCCCTACGAACAGCTCAAGGCGCTCACACGCGGCCAGCGTATCGATGCGGCACGGCTGCGCAGCTTCATCGAGGCGCTCGATCTGCCCGAGGCGGCGCGTGCCGCGCTGCTCGAACTGACGCCGGCAGGCTACACCGGCACGGCTGCCGAGCAGGCCAAACGCGTGTGAGCGAGGGACCTTTGGGCGATTTGGCGCCACGGACCTTCCTGCGCGATTACTGGCAGCGAAAACCACTGCTGGTACGTCAGGCCTTCGCCGGCATCCGTGCACCGCTCGACGCCGAGGAGCTGGCCGGTCTGGCACTGGAGTCCGACGTACCCTCGCGTCTGGTCCAGCAGCATGATGCCGCGCGCTGGAGCGTGCGCTACGGTCCGTTCGAGGACAGCGACTTCGCGGCACTGCCGGATACGCATTGGACCCTTCTGGTCACCGACCTCGAAAAATTCGTGCCCGCACTGCACGATCTCGTGAAACCCTTTCGCTTCCTGCCGGACTGGCGCATCGACGACCTGATGATCAGTTATGCCGCCCCGCAAGGCTCGGTCGGGCCGCACACCGACGCCTACGACGTTTTTCTGCTGCAGCTCGAAGGCCGGCGCCGCTGGCAGATCGATACGCGTCCGGTCGATCCAGGCAACCGCCTGCCTGGCGCGGAACTGAGTATCCTTGCTCATTTCGAGCCCGAGTCGGAGTGGGTGCTCGAACCCGGTGACATGTTGTACTTGCCGCCCGGTGTCGCGCATTACGGCTTGGCGCTCGACCCCTGCATGACCGCCTCGATCGGATTTCGTGCTCCCAGTCAGCAGGATCTCGTCAGCGCTTGGCTGGACGACGTCGCCGCCGCGCTCGACCCCGAGCGGCGTTTCGGCGACGCCGGCCGCGCCGTGGCCGACAATCCCGGTGAAATCGACCTGGCTTCCCGCGACGCCATCATCGCGCTGATGCGCGAGGCGCTGGCGCGCGACGACGTGGCGCTCGAACGCTGGTTCGGACGTTACATCACCGAGCCGCGCGCCGACCTGATCGGACTGTATCTCGCACCCGATAACTGGGACGAGGCGGCATTGGGCGCGCAATTGGCCTCTGGGCGGGGACTCAAGCGCAACACTGCCGCACGGCTCGCCTACTTTATCCGCGACGACAGGCTGTTTCTGTACGCCGATGGCCAGGAATACCCGCTCGACATGAACTTTCTCGAGCCGGTCGCCGTCCTATGTCAGCGTTTCGACTACCCCGCCGCTCTCTGCCGCCGGCTGCTGGACGACGCGCCGGGCAGCGCCGGACTGATGGTCAACCTGCTCGAACGAGGCATACTCGAAGCGGTGGAATAGCGTGCAGCGCATGCCGAAATCACAGAATCAGGGAATCCAGACAATGAGCTCGATATCGATCCGCCGCTACATCATGCCGATCATGGTGGTCGCCGCCCTGGCGGCACTCGCACTGGTCACCCTGTTTCCGAGCAAGACCGACACGATGCAGCAGAGTCGTACCGCGCTTGCCGTATTCGAAAAACATGTCAACGAAACCGCGCAGCCCGCCGAGCAGGCCTGGAGCGAGTTCAAGCGCCAGACCGTCGTGCTCAGCCAGAAGAAGGATTTTGGCGCGCTGTCGCAGGCAGCCAACCAGACCTACGACACCATCAACCAGGTCGGCGCAACCCTGGCGGCGATCCCGATCCCCAAGCTACACAACACGCACGCCCGCCAGGCTGCCTGGAAGGCACTGGAGGATACGCGCGCCCGCTACACGATGCTGGCAGCCGCCGCACAGGTGTGGATCAAGATGGCGGGGAGCGGGCGAGTCACCCACGACGAACTGATCGCGATCGAGGGCGTGGAAAAACAGGCGGCAAAATACCAGCGCATGATCCCGGGCGATTTCGCACTAGCCCGCAGTGCGTTGGCACCGTCGGCAAAACCCTGAATCCCATCGATCCAGGCGCAGATTGCGGCCCGGACCAAGGCGCTCGCGTTGACAATGCGAATCGCCTATCCTGTTGGCATGGTTCCCCGAGAACAGGCTAAATGGCATCAATTATAAATATAAACAATAAGCTGTCGGATACAATTAACCTTGTTTCAGAGGTTATTCTCGGCAAGTCTTCGATTATCGAACTCGCGCTTACGTGCCTGCTCGCACGCGGGCACCTGTTGATCGAAGACCTGCCCGGCATGGGCAAAACCACCCTGGCTCACGCGCTCGCCGTCACGCTCGGTCTGCGCTTCCAGCGCGTGCAGTTCACCAGCGATCTGTTGCCGGCGGACATCCTGGGTCTCTCGATTTACGACCGCGAACAAGGCGAATTCCGCTTTCATCCTGGTCCCGTATTCACGCAGTTGCTGCTTGCCGACGAAATCAACCGCGCCACACCCAAGGCGCAAAGTGCCCTGCTCGAGGCGATGGAGGAACGCCAAGTCACGCTCGATGGCGAAGCCAGACCCCTCCCCCAACCGTTTTTCGTCGTCGCCACGCAGAATCCCTTGCAGCAACTGGGTACCTTCGCCCTGCCCGAATCGCAGCTCGATCGCTTCCTTATGCGCTTGAGCCTCGGTTATCCCGACGCCGACGCCGAACGCACGCTGCTCTCCGGGGAGGACCGCAGGCACACGCTCGAAACGCTGCAACCCCTGCTCACGCCGCCCGAACTGACCGCCCTGCAAGCGCAGGTAGAAAGCGTGCATCTTTCCGCTCCACTGCTCGATTACATTCAGGCGCTGCTGCATGTCTCGCGGCATTCCGAACAGGTTCAGCCGGGCCTATCGCCGCGCGCGGGCTTGGCCCTGGTACGCGCGAGTCGCGCCTTCGCCGCGATCAGAGGGCGCGATTACGTCGTTCCGGAAGATGTTCAGGCGGTCTTCGGCGCCGTGGCGGGACACCGCCTCGGGACCCCGGGCGGCGACCTGCAAAGTGCGGAATCCTTGTCGGGATGGCTGCTGGATCAGGTTTCCTTACCCTGAGCAGGGTCGCCCGTCCCGCATCGCATGTCGGCATCGTGGCGCGGTGGGCGCAGCGCCGGCTGCGGATTACCGGCCAAGCCGTCACGCTGGAGCGCCGCCGTCTATTCATACTGCCGACGGGCGCGGGTCTTGGCTATGGCGCCATGCTGGCCGTGATGTTGCTGTTCGCGCTCAACTACAACAACAGCATGATCTTCGCCGCCACTTTCCTGCTCGCGGGTATCGCAATCAATGCGATCTGGCAAACCCACCGCAACCTCCTCGGGCTCCGCATCGAGGCCGAACCGCCTGCGACGCCGCTGGGCGGCCTGCCATCGCAGCTCGTGTTGCGCCTGGGTATCCCAGACGCACGACCTCGCCCGGCCATCGTTTGTCAGCTCGCTGAAGATAAGCACACGCCGCATGACTGTGACATCCTTGCCACGACGGCGCTGCGGATCGACTTGCCACCGATGCGACGTGGACGCAGGCAGATCCCTGAAATCCGCATCAGCACGCGCTATCCGCTCGGACTCTTTCGTGCCTGGAGCCTGCTGCGATTCCCCCAGCCGCTGCTGGTCGCGCCGGCTCCAGCGCCCCGCGATCTATATCGCCCGATCGGCACCGGCGCGTCAGCCCAGGGTGCTCGCGCCAGATTCGGCGAGGATGACGATGTGTTTGCCGGTCTGCGCCCGTATCGACACGGCGACCCGCCGCACAGCATTGCCTGGCGCGCCACGGCACGTAGCGAATCCCTGCTCAGCAAGCAGTTCGAAAGTGAAACCGGCATGCACGTCCGCTGGTTACGCTGGGAAGACACGCCGCTGCTCGACACGGAAACGCGCTTGTCGGTCCTGTGCCGCTGGGTGCTCGATGCCGACGCAAACGGCGCGCCATACGGTCTCGCCCTGCCCGGCAGCGAAATACCGCCGAACACCGGTACCCATCATCGTCGCCAGTGTCTGGAAATGCTGGCCCTATACGAGACCGGCACGTGAAGCACCGTCACGTCAACCGGGGGCGCCGGCAGAACGATCTGCCCGCAACGATGCATAGCGCGCTGTACGCGCTGTTGGCGAGTCTCGCCGCCATCGCGGCCATGCTCTTCGGCGCATTGCCGGCCTGGGCATCTGCGGTTGCCATCGCAGCATTCGGTTTTGGCGCCCTCAGCCTGTATCGTGGCTGGCCTCGTCTCCCGGGTTTTTTGCTCGCAATGCTAGGACTGGCCGCCATGCTCGGCGTCTGGCTGTGGTTTCATACACTCAACGGCGCGGCAGCCGGTGTTTCGCTGCTTTTGCTCATCGTCGCGGTCAAATGTTTCGAAACCCGCAATACCCGCGACCTGATGGTCGTCGCCCTGAGTGCCTATCTGCTCACCGCGAGCCTGTTTCTGTTCGGTCAGGGAATCCTCCGTACCCTGTTCGGACTGGCCAATCTGGTATGGCTCACGGCAGTGCTGCAGCAAATCCAGAGCCGGCGCAGCATGCTATCGACGCATCGGTTGCTGGCCGTCTCCGGTGGTCGCATCGCGGCCGCCATCCCCCTGATGCTGATGTTGTTCGTGCTCTTTCCGCGCATCGATGGCCCGCTTTGGGGGCGGCTGCCGGACCGTGGCAAGGCCGTCACTGGCCTCAGCGACCACATGTCGCCGGGGGCGATTTCTCAACTCGTGCGCTCGCAGGCGATCGCGTTCCGCGCGCATTTTCCAGAGTCTCCGCCACCACCGCAGGCCCGTTACTGGCGCGCCTACGTCCTCGACCGCTTCAACGGACGCAGCTGGCACCCCGGCCCGCCAGCCCCGCCGGCCGGGCGCCTGCGGGCTTCCGGCCGGCCGATCACCTATACGCTGCTGCTACAGGCCTCCGATCACCGCGCCGTCCCCGTGCTCGGCTGGCCGGTCGCCGCCCCACCCGGGACACGACTGATCGCGGGGCATACGTTGCGGGCAAACCGCATAGAGAACAACGTGCGCAGTTTCCGCCTGCACGCAGCGCCTACCGCCGCGCGCCTGGGCGCGCGACTCCCACCCGCAGCGCTGGCCGCCTATCTCCGTCTGCCGACAAACGCCGCGCCGCGCGCTTATGCGCTGGCGAGGCGCTGGAAGGCGGCGGATCCGGCGCCACGAGCCGTTATTGCCCGCGCATTGCGCTATTTTCATGACCAACCCTTTTACTACACGCTCAATCCGCCACGACTGAACGGCGACATCACCGATCGCTTCCTGTTCGATACGCGTCAGGGATTTTGCGAGGACTACGCCAGCGCGTTTGCCGTACTCATGCGCGCCGCCAATATCCCGGCGAGAGTGGTCGTCGGTTATATGGGTGGCCGCTGGAATGCCGCGCTGCACTACTTCACCGTGCGCGATGCGGATGCGCATGCCTGGGTCGAGGTTTGGCTGCATGGCCGTGGCTGGACACGCGTCGATCCGACGGCTGCCGTGGCCGCCTCCCGCGTCGAAGCGGGCACCGGCGCCACGGCAGAGGGCGGACTGGGCCTGCGCAGCGAACAGCGCGGCTGGCTTGCGCACTGGGGCGACTCCCTGCGCTCGGGCTGGGATACCGCCGGATATCTGTGGGACACCTGGGTCATCGCCTTCGGCCCGGCCGAACAGCGTGCGCTGCTCCATCGCCTCGGGCTACGCTCGGACTGGGGCGCGCTTGCCGGCTATCTCGCCGCCGGATTCGCCTTGCTCGCCGCGATCGGCTTTGCCTGGACCTACTGGCGCCACCGGCCGCCGCCGCCCACTCCCGAGCAGCGACTCTATCAACGCTATCTGCGCCGCCTCCGCCGTCACGGTCTGAGTCCGGCCAGGCAGGAGGGTGTGCAGGCCTTTGCCCTGAGGCTCGCTCGCGATTGGCCGGCCCTGGCGGCCAGCGCCGGCCAGGTTGCGACGTCCTACCTGGAAGCGCGTTTTGCCGCGGCGGGTCCCGGCGAGCAGTCACGTTCCCGGCGCTTGGCGCGTTTGCGGCAGGCGGTCGCCGGAGCGCTGGCGGACCTGGATACGAAAAGGCCCGCGAAGGCGGGCCAAAGGACCGGCGAACCGGTCAGAGTGCGCATGGAAAAGAAAGGTTGATCAAGCGGACTGAGCGTTCTGGTTATTGTCGTTTTGTTTGCCCTGGTAGTCGGCGATGGCGGCCTTGATGGCGTCCTCCGCCAGCACCGAGCAATGGATCTTCACCGGTGGCAGCGCCAGTTCCTCGGCTATCTGCGTGTTCTTGATCTCGCCCGCCTCCGCCAGCGTCTTGCCCTTGACCCATTCGGTCAGAAGGCTCGAGCTGGCGATCGCCGAACCGCAGCCGTAGGTCTTGAACTTGGCGTCTTCGATCACGCCCGCGGCGTTGACCTTGATCTGCAGCTTCATCACGTCGCCGCACGCCGGCGCGCCTACCATGCCCGTGCCCACGCTCGCGTCGCCCTTGTCCAGGGTGCCCACGTTGCGCGGGTTCTCGTAGTGATCGATTACCTTGTCGCTGTATGCCATCTTTGCGTCCTCCGTGTCCCGTGTCCGTCCGCCCTCAGTGGGCGGCCCATTGAATGCTCTTGAGATCCACGCCGTCCTGGTACATCTCCCACAACGGCGAAAGCTCGCGCAGCTTGCCCACCGCCTGGCGCACTTCGGCAATCGCGTGGTCGATCTCCGCAGCCGTGGTGTAACGCCCGATCGAGAAACGGATGGAACTGTGCGCCAGTTCGTCGTCCCGGCCCAGCGCGCGCAGCACGTAGCTCGGCTCAAGACTCGCCGAGGTGCACGCCGAGCCGGAGGAGACCGCCAGGTCCTTGAGCGCCATCAGCAGGCTCTCGCCTTCGACGTAGGCAAAACTGACGTTGAGAATGCCGGGGTAGCCGTGCGCCAGGTCGCCGTTGAGGTAAACGGCCTCGAGGTCGTTGACCCCGGCCCACAGCCGGTCGCGCAGGCCGCGGATGCGCTCGAGGTCGGCACCCATCTCCTCGCGCGCCAGCCGCGCCGCCTCGCCCATGCCGACGATCTGGTGCGTCGCCAGGGTGCCCGAGCGCATGCCGCGCTCGTGCCCGCCGCCATGCATCTGCGCCTCCAGGCGCACCCGCGGCTTGCGCCGCACGTACAGCGCACCAATGCCCTTGGGGCCGTACATCTTGTGCCCCGAGAGACTGGCCAGGTCGATGTCCAGGGCCTGCACGTCCAGCGGCACCTTGCCGGCGGACTGCGCGGCATCCACATGCAGCAGGATGCCCCGCGCACGGGTCAGCGCGCTCACGGCTTCAAGGTCCTGAATCACGCCGATCTCGTTGTTGACGTGCATCAGCGACACCAGCACGGTGTCCTCGCGCAGCGCCGCCTCAAGCTTGCCCAGATCGATCAGGCCGTTCGGCTCCGGATCGAGATAGGTCACCTCGCAGCCCTCGCGCTCAAGCTGCCGGCAGGTGTCCAGCACCGCCTTGTGCTCGGTCTTGCTGGTCACCATGTGCCGGCCCTTGCGCGCGTAGAAATGCATCACGCCCTTGATCGCAAGATTGTCCGACTCGGTCGCGCCGCTGGTCCACACGATCTCCTTGGGATCGGCATTGATCAGCCCCGCCACCTCGGCGCGCGCGCGCTCCACCGCTTCCTCCGCCGACCAGCCAAAACAGTGGCTGCGCGACGCCGGATTACCGTACACGCCCTCTCGCGTCAGATAACCGCACATCACGTCCGCCACTCGACCGTCCACCGGCGTCGTCGCCGCATAGTCCAAATATATCGGCGTCTTCACTTCGTCCATCGCGATGCTCCGCATCAGGCGGCGGCAGTACGGCGATACGTCATGAACTGGCGACGGCCGGCCTTGTCCTGACGTTCAGCGATGGCCTGCACGTCGGGACGGTTGGCGAACTGGGCCAGGGTGATGCCGTCCAGGAAGCTGTAAAGGCGTTGGCTCAGATCGTCCCACAGCTGATGGGTCAGGCAGCGCTCGCCGTCCTGGCAATCGCTCTGCCCGTTACAGCGGGTAACATCGACGGATTCGTCCACCGCCGAAATGATCTGCGCGACCGTAATCTGATCGGCCGGTCGCGCCAGCCGATAGCCGCCGCCCGGACCGCGCACACCCTCGACCAGATGCTCCTTGCGCAGTTTGGCGAACAGCTGTTCGAGGTAGGAAAGGGAAATGCCCTGGCATACGGAAATATCCGCCAGAGTGACGGGGCCAACCTTGTCATGGATGGCGAGATCCATCATCGCGGTGACCGCGTAGCGGCCTTTCGTTGACAGTTTCATGGTCGATCGCCTTTGTCTGATTGTGACTGGACGCCCGGGATAAATCCCGAGTGTGCTGGTTGGTTACTCTAGGTTAACCGACCACATCAGTCAACAATTGACAGGGTGATCCGCCCATGCGCTACTCGGCTGTGGGCACCAGGGAGCCGGCACGGGCTGCGCGCCCGCCAGAGAAGGTATGGCCCTGCCCCAGACAGTAGTGCAGCCAGCGGTTGAGGAATCGATTCGCCGACCAGCGGGCGCGCAGCTCTCCGGTTCCATCCGGTGAACCGAAGGCCGGGTGGCGGCTGCCGGCAGGGTTCGCGCCATGCCGCATCAATACTTCGGCCTGGCGGGCGTCATGATAGATCCGTACGGATAGCGAAGGCGCCAGTATGTCGTCCGGCGGTGCGTCGAAGCGGTGCGTGAGTTCGAGGCTGCTGGTGTAACGGGTGTGCTCGATCAGGCTTAGATACAGCCGGGGCGCCCCTTGCGGAGCAGACACCCAGTGTTCGCCTTGAGCCGGCAGACGCGGACACAGCCGTCTGAGCGCAATGTAATTCTGCTCGTAGAGCTCCATCAGCGACGCGAAGCTGCGCGGCGCGCTGAACAGATGTCCTGGATATCGGTGCTGAATGAACATGGGGCGAGAATAGCACAGGGACAATCGCGCACGGATTTGCTAACGTCGGGTCTGCGCACAACCAGGAACCGGCCGACACGCTATGACTGAGACCTGCCGCACCCAACCCTTCGACGGCCAGCGCCCCGGCACCTCGGGTCTTCGCAAGCCGGTCAAAACCTTCATGCAGCCGCGCTACCTCGAAAACTTCGTGCAGTCGGTATTCGACTGCGTGGAAGGGCTGAGGGGCGCCACCCTTGCGTTGGGCGGCGATGGGCGATACTACAACCGCGAAGCGATCCAGACCATTCTAAGACTGGCGGCCGGCAATGGCGTTGCACGCGTGATCGTCGGCCGAGGTGGCCTGTTTTCGACGCCCGCAGTATCGGCACTGATACGCCAACGCCAGGCGATCGGCGGACTGATCCTTTCCGCCAGCCACAACCCCGGCGGTCCAGCCGGCGACTTCGGCATCAAATTCAACTCGGCCAATGGCGGACCGGCCACCGAAGCCCTGACCGAGGCCATTTACGCGCGCAGCCGGACCATCGATCGCTACTGCATCGCGCCCGCATGCCATATCGATATCGACACGCTCGGCGAACAGACCCTTGCCGGTATGACGGTCGAAGTGATCGATCCGGTGGAAGACTACGCCCGGCTGATGGAATCGCTATTCGATTTCGAACGTATCCGGGGGCTTTTCCGCGGCGGCTTCCGCATGCGTTTCGACGCCATGCACGCCATCACCGGCCCCTACGCGCATACGATATTCGAGCGCATGCTCGGCGCGCCGGCGGGCACGGTGATCCATGGCACGCCGCTGGCCGATTTCGGCGGCGGCCACCCCGACCCCAATCTCACGCATGCCGCCGAACTGGTACGCCAGCTCGGGCGTCCGGAAGGCCCGGATTTCGGCGCCGCATCGGATGGCGACGGCGACCGCAACATGATCATGGGACACGGCTGCTTCGTGACACCCAGCGACAGTCTCGCCATTCTTGCGGCAAACGCCACGCGCGTGCCCGCATACCGGGATGGGCTGCGCGGCGTCGCCCGCTCCATGCCGACCAGCCGTGCCGTCGACCGTGTCGCGCACAAACTCGATATCCCGTGTTACGAAACGCCCACAGGCTGGAAGTTCTTCGGCAACCTGCTGGACGCGGGGCGCATCACCCTGTGCGGCGAGGAGAGCTTTGGCACCGGTTCGGATCATGTCCGCGAGAAGGACGGTCTTTGGGCCGTGCTGTTCTGGCTCAACCTGCTGGCCGTGCGCGGCCAGTCGGTGGCCGAAATCGTGAACGAGCACTGGCTGCGTTTCGGGCGTGACGTCTACACCCGCCACGACTACGAGGGCATCGACAGCGACGCGGCCGGCACGCTGATGGCGCGTCTGCGCGACCGTCTGAGTACCCTCATAGGGCAGACCATAGGCAGACACGCCGTCTCGGGCGCCGACGATTTCGCCTACACCGACCCGGTCGACGGCAGCCATGCCGCCGCCCAGGGCGTGCGTCTGCTCCTCGGCGACGAGGCCCGCATCGTGTACCGGTTGTCCGGCACCGGCACACAGGGCGCCACCCTGCGGCTATACATCGAGCGCCTGGAAACACGCCGCGAGTACCTGCAGGCCGACGCGCAGAAACAGCTGGCCGACCTCATCGCGCTGGCGGGAGAAATCGCGGATATCCGAGGTCTCACGGGCCGCGATGCGCCCGACGTCATCACCTGAGCAAGCATTGCCCGCGAATGCCGGGGGCGTCAGAACTGATTGGCGACCTTGGCCACGCCAGGCACGCGGCTGCGCACCAGCCGCTCGACCACGTTGCGCAGATCGAGTGTCGCGCGCGGGCAGCCCACGCAGGCACCCTTGAGCCGCACCCGCACCGTGCGCTCCTCCAGCGCCACGAATTCGATATCGCCGCCATCCTGAAGGAGAATGGCGCGTGCCTCCTCGATGGCCGCGCGTACCGCATCCAGATCGATCGGCCCGGTTGCGGGACGGCCTTCGGCCAGCGCACGCGCAGCCTGGGTCTGCACCCTGTCGATACGCAACGCGAGTTCAGGATCGATCGCCTCGATGGCGTCGAGCTCATCCTCGCTGTAATGGTGTTCGGGGTCGTCGCTAAGCAGGGCGTCGAGTGTTCCCTGCGTTTCGGCCAAATCCATGCGTTTGAGAGAAAATTCAGTTGTCATGCTCGTCATTTCGCCCGAAATGCTCGGCGCGCAGGCGCGCGCGCAGGCGCCTCAGGGCATCGGTTTCGAGTGAATCCTGCAACAGCACCACTGCCCGACGGCCGTCGCCGTCCATCATGCGCAGGCTGAGCACGATGATGCGTGCATGCACATAGCAATCCGGTGCGAGCTGTGCCCGGTGTTCCTGCCCCAGCCCATCCCACACGCGCCAGCTGCCCGAGACCTCCCAGACCAGCCGCAGCACGCTGCGGCTGCTGTTGAGCAGCACATAGAGACGCAGATTGCGGTAAAGACTCCAGGCCAGCAGCAAACCAAGAAACACGAGGCTCCAGGCCGGCAAGCTCAGATACGGCAATACCGCGGCCGCAGTGACGTGCAGCAATACGAAAAAACCCGCCAGCTGCCGGGACGGCTTAGGCTGGAGATACAGTGGCTCCACGGATCTGGGTGACGACATGGGCAATTCCCGGGTCTGCGGGGGCCATCCGGCCCATCAGGATGTCCAACAGTACCTGATCAGGATACTCCAGTAAGCGCTCGAACGCTAAACGGCCGGCATCGTCGAGTACGTTATAACCGTGATTCGCGAACGCGCCGAGGAGCAGGTCGAGTTCAAGCATGCCGCGCCGACAGTGCCAACGCAAACGCCCGTCCGCCTCCACTTCAGATCGAGCGCTTGAGCATGGCGTGCTTGATCTGGCCGATCGCACGCGTGGGATTCAATCCCTTGGGACAAACCTGGACGCAGTTCATGATGCTGTGGCAGCGGTAGAGCTTGTAGGCGTCGTCGAGCTGGGTCAGCCGTTCATCCGTAGCCTGATCGCGGCTGTCGAGCACGAAGCGTGCCGACTGTAGCAGTGCGGCCGGGCCGAGGAAACGGTCCGGATTCCACCAATAGGACGGGCAGGCCGCGGAACAGCAGCCGCAGAGCACGCATTCATACAGCCCATCAAGCCTGGTGCGTTGTTCCGGGGATTGTCGGAACTCGGTCTCCGGTTCGGGATCGGTGAGCTTGAGATAGGGTTCCGCCGCACGATACTGGCCGTAGAAGTTGTCCATGTCGACGATCAGGTCGCGCACCACCGGCATGCCCGGCAGCGGCCGGATCTCGATCGGCTGTTTCAGACCGGAGACCGGCGTGATGCAGGCCAGGCCGTTGGTGCCATTGATGTTCATGCCGTCCGAACCGCACACGCCTTCCTGGCACGAACGGCGGAAACTCAAGGTCTCGTCCTGCTCCTTGAGCTTGAGCAGCGCACCCAGCAGCATCATGCCCGGTTCGATCTCGCCGTCGGCGAGCTCGAACGGCTGCATATGCGGTGCCGCCGCGCCCTCGGGATCGTAGCGGTAGATAGAAAATTTCATCAGTAGACCCTCTCCACCGGAGGAAACGAATCGACGGTCAGCGGCCGCGTACGTACCGGCTTGTAATCGAGATTGTCGCTGGCGAGGAAATAAAGGCTGTGGCGCATCCAGCGACCGTCGTCGCGCTTGGGATGATCGACCCGGCTGTGTGCGCCGCGGCTTTCCGTGCGCGCCAGGGCCGATTGCGCCACGGCCTGCGCGCAGGCCACGAGATTCTCCGTTTCCAGGGCTTCGACGCGGGCGGTATTGAAGACCCGCGAATGGTCCCGCAGGACGGCCGACTGCAGGCGCTCGGCCACCGCTCGAACCTGCTCCACGCCCGCTTCCAGCAGGCTCTGTTCGCGGAACACGCCGACGTGATCCTCCATGGCCTGCTTGAGGGCGTGCCGCACCTGCTCCGGCGATTCGCCGTCGCCGCGACGATCCCAGCGCGTGAGCCGGGCCATGGCGGCCTCGACACTATCCTCATCCATCGGTCGGTGGTAGCGGTTATCCGCCAGGTATTCGATGATGTGATTGGCCGCCGCGCGCCCGAATACCAGGATGTCGAGCAGCGAGTTGCCGCCGAGGCGATTGGCGCCATGCACGGACACGCAGGCGCATTCGCCGGCTGCATACAGACCCGGCACGGGCGCCTCCGGCGTGTCGCGTACCGGTACCACCACCTGCCCGAAGCGATTGGTCGGGATGCCGCCCATGGTGTAGTGCGCCGTCGGATAGACCGGGATCGCCTGTTCGGCGGGATCGAGATGCAGGAAGGTCAGACACATGTCGCGAATGCCGGGCAGGCGGCTCTTGACCACGTCCGCGCCGAGATGATCGACCTTGAGGAGGCAATAGTCCTTGCGCGGGCCGCAGCCGCGGCCTTCCTTGACCTCGGTATAGATCGCACGGCTCACCACGTCGCGCGAAGCCAGGTCCTTCGCGTGCGGCGCGTAGCGTTCCATGAATCGCTCGCCTTCGCTGTTGACGAGATAGCCGCCCTCGCCCCTTGCACCCTCGGTAATCAGCATGCCGCGGCCGGCGATACCGGTCGGGTGGAACTGGATGAACTCCATGTCCTGGAGCGGGATGCCGGCGCGTAGCGCCATGGCCATGCCGTCGCCGGTATTGATCAGTGCATTGGTATTGGTGCGGTAGAGCTGCGCCACCCCGCCGGTCGCCAGCAGGGTCGTTTTCGCCTCGATCAGGATCGGCTCGCCGGTTTCGATGGAAAAGGCCAGCACTCCCAGCACATGGCCGTCCGCGTCCTTGATCAGATCGACGGTGAAGTATTCGTCGAAGAAATGGGTCTTGGCGCGGATGTTCTGCTGATACAGGCTATGCAGGATTGCATGCCCGGTGCGGTCGGCCGCTGCACAGGTGCGTACCGCCTGTTCCTTGCCGAAGTGGCGGCTCTGCCCGCCGAAGGCGCGCTGATAGATGGTGCCGTCCTCCAGCCGGGAAAACGGCACGCCGTAGTGATCCAGTTCGTAGACCACCTTCGGCGCCGCACGGCACATGAATTCAATGGCGTCCTGATCGCCCAGGTAGTCGCTGCCCTTGACGGTATCGAACATGTGCCAGTGCCAGTCGTCGGATACGACATTGGCAAGCGCCGCGTTCACGCCGCCCTGGGCGGCCACGGTATGCGAACGCGTGGGAAACACCTTCGACACCACGGCCACGTTCGCATCCGCGCGCGCCAGCTGCAATGCCGCGCGCAGGCCTGCGCCGCCGGCGCCCACGATCAGGGCGTCAAATCGTCTTCTCGTCAGCTTCATGATCCACTCGCCAGTAACAAGATGCGTGCGGCCCAAAGTCCGCAGCCCAGCAGAAATAAGGCCACGACGGCCAGCAGCCCCAGGCGCAGGCCGATGGGTCGGACATAGTCCACGATCACGTCGCGCGCACCCACCCAGGCATGGGCCAGCAGCATGATCATGAAGAGCGCCAGCGCCAGCTGTAGCAGCGGCTGTGACAGCCAGGTCTGCCAGCGGGCCGCGTCGAGGTGAGGATGGATTGCCAGTGCGACGAGGGCGAAAATGAAAAAGCCGCCCAGATAGACGGCGCTCACGCGTTGAATCAGCCAGGCTCGCAGCCCGCTCAACCCCGTTTTCACAGATAGAACTCCAGCAGCAACACACACGCGAGCACAAGCGCCGATCCGCCCACCCAGGCGGCGCTCAGGCGGCTGCCGCGCCGGTCCACGGCTATTTCGATATCCATGAGCAGAAAGCGGATGCCGGCCAACAGGTGGTGGCAGAGACTCCACACCAGCAGCAGCAGGACGGGCGCCAGCCAGGGTGAGGCCAGCAGCGCATGGGCACGGGAAAATCCTGCGCGGCCATTCAGTGACAGCTCGAGCAGGTAGAGCGCGAAGGGAATGCCGATAAACAGCAACACGCCAGAAATCCGGTGGGCGAAGGAAATCACTCCGGGCAGCGGCAGGCGAATTCTGAGCAGATCGAGATAGACGGGACGTGCATTCATCGGCGACGGTCCTTGTGATCCTGTGGGCGACTTCTATCGGCTGGCCGGAGGGAGTTTGAGTCTAGCAGAACAAGGCTGCGGATAAGCAAGCCCACGCACGTGGCTGACAGCGCTTCCACGCTTGTTCTACCATAGCCGGATACTGAGTCACCCGAGACGGAGAATCGCATGAAACCCGAGTGGAAGGCCTACCTGCAGGACGACGGGGCCGAATTCGCCGAGGACGGCAGTGTGGTGAGCTTCGGCAATCCCGAGCGCGAGCGCCGGGTGACCACTGCGGGCAACGTGATCTGCGACCTCTCGCACTACGGCCTGATCGCGGCCTACGGCGAGGATGCCGCCGATTTCTTGCAGGGCCAGTTCAGCAACGACATCCAAGCGGTCGATGCCGGGCACAGCCAACTGAGCAGCTACTGCACGCCCAAGGGGCGCATGCTGGCGAATTTCCGCGTCATCCGACGCGACGGCACCTATTATCTGCGGTTGCCGCAAGCCCTGCTGGAGCCGATGCTCAAACGACTGCGCATGTACGTGCTGCGCAGCCGCGTGACCCTTGAAGATGCCAGCGCGAGCCTGATCAGGATGGGGCTGTCCGGTCCGGATGCCGCCACGCTGCTTGGCGAAGCCCTGGGGTGTACCCCGCCGCAAGCGGTCGACGACACTCTCACGCGCGACGGCATCACCGTGGCGCGTATCATCGGCCACCATCCTCGCTACGAGATTTACGGCTCACTGGAGCCCTTGCACAAGCTTTGGACCCGGCTGAACGTGCATGGCGCGCCGGTGGGCGCGCCATGCTGGGGGCTGCTGAACGTGCTGGCGGGGATTCCCGTGGTCCAGCCCGCGACCAGCGAGGCCTTCGTGCCGCAGATGGCAAATATGGAGCTGATCGGCGGTGTCAGCTTTCAGAAAGGCTGTTACCCAGGGCAGGAGATCGTCGCGCGCATGCAATACCTCGGAAACCTGAAGCGCCGCATGTACCGCGTGCATATCGACGCGGACGCGGCTGATCCTGGCACCGAGATCGTCGATGCCGATGCCGAGGGCAATCCTGCCGGCCGACTGGTCGAAGCCTACCGCCATCCGGACGGCGGTCTGGAAGGGCTGGCGGTGCTGCAGATCGGCAGTGCCGATCAGGGAGCGAAGCTGCGACTCGGCCAGCGCAAGGGCGCTCACGTCACGCTGCGCGAACTGCCCTATTCGCTCGAAGTCGCCGCAACGGGGTGAATGCCCGCGCACATGCGGCCATTATTCCGGTCGCATGTGCGGAAACAGCAGAACATCGCGAATCGACGGCGCGTCCGCGAACAGCATGACCAGCCGGTCGATGCCGATGCCCTCGCCTGCGGTAGGTGGCATGCCGTGCTCCAGGGCGCGGATATAATCGGCGTCGAAGTGCATGGCCTCCTCGTCGCCCGCCTCCTTCTCGGCCACCTGCCGCCGGAAACGCTCGGCCTGATCCTCGTAATCGTTGAGCTCGGAAAAGCCATTGGCCAGCTCGCGGCCGCCCACGAAGAACTCGAAGCGGTCGGTCACTTCCGGGTTGCGGGTGTTGCGACGGGCCAGCGGCGAAACCTCGGTCGGATATTCGGTAATGAAGGTTGGCTCGGACAGCCGGTGCTCGACCGTCTTTTCGAAAATCTCGGTCAGGATCTTGCCCGGACCGTAACCCGGCTTGACGGGTATGCCCAGCGCATCGGCCAGCGCACGCAGCCGTGTCGGATCATCAAGCTGCCCGGCCTCGACGCGCGGATTATAGTGCAGCACGGATTCGCGCATGGTGAAACGCGCGAACGGCTTGCTGAAATCGTATTCCTCGCCTTGATAGGCCAGCTTTTCCGTGCCGAGCAATGTCGCCGCCATCTCGCGCAGCATGGTCTCGGTCAGATCGATCAGATCCTCGTAGGTCGCGTAGGCCTGGTAGAACTCCAGCATCGTGAACTCGGGATTATGCCGGGTAGACACACCTTCGTTGCGGAAATTGCGGTTGATCTCGAATACCCGTTCGAAACCGCCGACCACCAGGCGCTTGAGGTACAGCTCGGGGGCCACGCGGAGGAACAGCGGCATGTCCAGCGCATTGTGATGGGTCACGAAAGGCCGCGCCGTGGCGCCGCCGGGAATGGCCTGCATCATCGGCGTCTCGACCTCCAGAAAATCGCGCGCGCTCATGAAATTGCGGATGAACTGCACGATCTTCGAGCGCAGGCGGAAGGTCGCGCGCGAAGGTTCGTTCATGATCAGATCGAGATAGCGCTGACGGTAGCGCACCTCCTGGTCCGTCAGGCCGTGGAATTTTTCCGGCAGCGGCCGCACAGCCTTGGTCAGCAGGCGGATGGTATCGACGCGCACGCTGAGCTCGCCCGTCTTGGTCTTGATGAGCTGACCCTCGGCACCGACGATGTCGCCGATATCCCAGCCCTTGAAGGCCTGGTAGCCATCGCCCAGCTGATCACGCTGCAGGTAGAGCTGGATACGTCCGGACATGTCCAGCAATTGCGCGAAGCTTGCCTTGCCCATCACACGCTTGAGCATCATGCGCCCGGCCACGCGCACACGCAGCTGGCGGGCTTCCAGCGTTTCTGCGTCGATCTCGTCGTATTCCGCGTGCAGTTCGCCCGCCACGGCATCGCGACGGAAGTCGTTGGGGAAAGCCTCACCGATCTCCCGTAAGCGCTCAAGCTTTTCGCGGCGCTGAGCAATCAGTTTGTTTTCATCGTCTTGCTGGATGTTACTCATGTTGTTTATTACGTTCCGCCGAAGTTCTTTAAAGTCCGCTCTTGAGCGCGGCCTCAATGAAAATGTCGATCCCGCCGTCGAGTACCGCCTGCGTATTGCCGGTCTCGACGCTGGTGCGCAAATCCTTGATCCGCGACTGGTCCAGCACGTAGGAACGAATCTGATTGCCCCAGCCGATATCCGACTTGCTGTCCTCGACCGCCTGCTGTTCGGACTGCCTTTTCTGCAGCTCGAGTTCGTAGAGCTTGGCCTTGAGTTGCTTCATGGCGGTGGCGCGGTTCTTGTGCTGCGAACGATCGTTCTGACACTGCACCACGATCCCCGATGGCATGTGCGTGATGCGGATCGCGGATTCGGTACGGTTGACGTGCTGACCGCCCGCGCCGCTCGCGCGATAGGTGTCGACCTTCAGATCGGCCGGATTGATCTCGATATCGAAATCGTCATCGACCTCGGGCGATACGAAAACCGCAGCGAACGACGTATGACGGCGATTGCCGGAGTCGAAGGGCGATTTGCGCACCAGACGATGGACACCGGTTTCGGTGCGCAGCCAGCCATAGGCGTATTCGCCCTCGAAACGTACCGTGGCGCTCTTGATGCCGGCCACCTCGCCCGGAGATTCCTCGATCAGTTCGGTCTTGAAGCCCCGTCGTTCACCCCAGCGCAGATACATGCGCAGCAGCATCTCGGCCCAGTCCTGGGCTTCCGTACCACCGGAGCCCGCTTGAATATCCAGGAAGGCGCTGGCGCCATCCATTTCGCCGGAGAACATGCGACGGAACTCCAGCTGGCCCACACGCGCTTCGTAATCGTCGAGATCGCGCTCGACGGAGTCGACGGTATCGTCGTCGCTCTCGGCCTCTGCCAGCTCCAGAAGCTCCTCGCCGTCCACGAGGCCGGCGGCGAGCGTGTCGATGGTCTCGACCACGGCCTCCAGCTGCGCCCGCTCCTTGCCCAGGCTCTGCGCCCGCTCGGGATTGTTCCACACCGCGGCATCCTCCAGCTCGCGGCGGACCTCTTCCAGACGCTCGCGCTTGACCTCTACGTCAAAGATACCCCCTGAGGGCATCCAGACGCCCCCGCAGGTCACGGATCCGCTGATAAACCGGGTTGAGTTCCATTCGGCATTCCCTTGAGCGAAAAACGCCCGATTCTACAGCATTGCGTGGCGCCGGTGGACCTGGCGCCGGCTGAACCGCGGACAGCCGCGGCGGTCTGAGTCGACGGGACAACCCTGACCGGACATGACGATGCCCAAACCGCGCCAAGACCCGACCGAGCCGGCAATCATGCACGCGCCCCGCCCCGGGCGGCGACGTCTGCTGCGCCCCGCCCGCATACGCGACAGCCTGCTGGGCGGCCTGGTGCTCGGCAACTGGATCGTCCTGTTCGATCTGCACCAGCATCTGCTGGAAAAATTTCCGCCAGCTTGGGTATGGATGGTGCTGACGCTCGATTATGCCGTCCCCGCCCTATTGTCCTATTTCGCTCTGCTGGCCCTGCCGGATTGATGTCGGGCACGGCGCCTGCGTATCAAATATGGGCACTGTCGCCGCCGGCCTCGTCCACGATGAGATCGTAGCCGGTCACTAGCAGCTGAGGACGTCGCTCGCCACGGTATTCGTTGACATCGAGCCGGAAGGCATATCGAGCCTCGTCACGCCCGCCATCGGGCGACATGCCGAGTTCAGCGTAGTGGAAGGCGATCGCCTCATGCAGCCTGCCATCCCTGGGGTCGCGCAACTGCAGCTTCAGATGCCCCTGACCAACCTCGCGTGCGGCGTGCACGGCGAACACGCCGTCGAACAAGGGTTCGGGAAACCCCTGCCCCCATGGGCCGCCAGCACGCAGGGCCTCGGCCGTCTGCAAGTCGAATTCGCCGGGCGCAAGCTCGCCGTCGCTCCACAACACGGGTTGCAAGGCCTCGTCGTCCGCATGGCGCGAGACGGCCTGCGCAAACAAGGCGGAAAAAGCATCGAGTCTCGTCGCCTCTAGCGAAAGTCCGGCGGCCATCGCATGGCCCCCGAAACGCGGCAACAGATCCGGATCGCGGGCGGCCATATCCGCCAGCACGTCGCGGATATGGATGCCGGGCACCGATCTGAGCGAACCCTTGAGCATGCCGTCGGCGCCCGGTGCGAATACCGCAACCGGGCGATGAAATCGTTCCTTGACACGTCCGGCCACCAGCCCCACCACGCCTTCGTGCCAGTCTGGATCGAACAGGCATAGCCCGTCAGGCAATGCGTCGCCGTCGAGGCGCGCGAACGCGGCCTCGACGGCCGACATCGCCTGTTCCCGCATATCCTGCTCCAACTCCCGCCGTTCACGGTTGAGCGCATCGAGGCGTTGCGCCAATGTCGCGGCGCGCGTTTCGTCCGTCGCGAGCAGGCATTCGATCCCCAGTGCCATATCGTCCAGGCGTCCGGTGGCATTCAGTCGCGGTCCAATGGCGAAACCCAGGTCGCTCGCCGCCACGCGCGCCGGATCCCGTCCGGCCACTCGCAACAGCGCGCGCACCCCGGCACGGGCCCTGCCGGCACGAATACGGCGCAATCCCTGCTCCACCAGAATGCGATTATTCGCGTCCAGAGCGACCACATCGGCAACCGTACCCACGGCAACCAGATCCAGTAGCTCGGCAAAATTGGGCGTGGGCCGCCCGTGGGCTTCGAACCAGCTCTGGGTCCGGAGGCGCGCCCGCAGCGCGAGCATGACGTAGAAAATCACGCCAACGCCCGCCAGCGATTTGCTGGGGAAGATGTCGCCCGGCAGGTTCGGGTTGACGATCGCATCGGCCTCAGGCAGAACTTCGCCCGGCAGATGATGATCTGTAATGAGTACCGCCATACCTGCCGCGCGTGCCGCGCGCACGCCGCTATGCGCGGCGATGCCATTGTCCACCGTGATGAGCAGACGTGCGCCGCGTGCAGCGGCCTCTTCGGCCAGTGCTGGCGACAGCCCGTAGCCCTGGGTAAAGCGGTTCGGGACTAGGTAGCCGACGTGCTGGGCGCCCAAGGAACGCAGTGCCTCGATCGCCAGCGCCGTGCTGGTGGCGCCATCCGCATCGTAGTCACCGACGATCATGACCGGCCACTGCTCGCGCAACGCCTGCTCCAAGCAGTCAACCGCGGCCTCCATGCCGCCCAAGGGGCGATAATCCGCCAGGCCATTCAGATCCCTGACCAGGCCTTCGGCCGCGGTGGCTCCGCGCGCGGCATAGATCCTGCGCAGCAGCGGCGGCACGCTGTCCGGCAAGGCGTGCGCCGCCACCGACCGGCGGCGCAATAGCGGGCGCGGATGTCTCATGACGACAGGCCCGCCCGCAGCGAATGCGTGGAACGACCCATGCGGGACGATGACGCAGTATGTGGTTGCTCGGTGATGGCGAATACGGTCATGCGTACAGACGATGGTCTTGCCGATATCCCGGCGACGAGCCGATGGGAAACAGTTCCGCAGGCGATGGGACGATTGTCTCGGCAGGTTTTCATCGCGGTCAACCCCGCCCCTGCTGGCGGCCCGGTTTTGCACACCGGGGCGGAGTGAACCCGAAGGCAATCGCTCGCATCCTCATGAGTCCGCCAATTGTGCTGCGAGCGCTCGTGGGCGTCTCCAGCGCGCCAACCGGCTGCGCCGTCGGATATGCCAACGGTTGCCGTCGGCATGCAGTTCGATATCCGCCACCTCTCCCGTATCCAGCGCGCGCACGAGACGCGCGAACCAGGTTGAATTCAGTCTGCCCAGCGTCCGCTCCCAGGCCTGAATGTCGTCGTAGGCCGCCGCCTCGGCCAAGTCGTCGAGCACCAACAATATCGCACCGCCACGAAGGGGGGGCGCAAATTCGTCGAGCTCGGATTTTGTGTGCGTCAATCCAGCGGCAGCAGCCATCCCAGCGAGCACGCTGCCGCCACCGATTACCCGTGCAAGCGCATCGGGTTCCCATGTCGCCGGATGTCCGCCACCCCAACACCAGAGACTGTTCACCGCGGGTTCGCCGCGCGCCTCGCGCGCCAGATTCACCGGGTGGCCGTGCAAGATCATCTGGATTTCGGTCAGACGCGTGCGCCACTTGGAGGATCCCGCGTTTGGTGCGGCTACGTGACGGAGATCGCGCCCCGCCACCTCGTGCAACATCGCCGCATTCGGAACGTCGTCGGCCGGCACGCTCAGATACCACTCCCCGGCCGTTTCGACGCGAAAGTGCCAGTCACCGTCACCCAATGCCCGGTTCAGGGCCGCCGCCAGTTCCTGCGCTTCGTCTAATCGCAGATCGAACCGCCTGGAATCCCAGACCACGGCGGAGTTGGCGTCGGCACTCAAATGCACCGGATCCGCGCAAACCCAGTCGCATCCCGCCTTTGCCGGCGGCAGGCGCCCCTGCGCCCGGAACGCGGCAATCGGTAGGTTGTCACCCTGCCATCCCAGTACCTCTGCTGCCATGGCAATATGGTTGTGCGCGCCGCGACCCCGGTGTCGCGCGCCGGCAAGCAGCACCTCCAGATGGTCGGCATGCGGCTGCCAGGCGTAATCCTGTTGCCAACGACGCAGCGGCCGGGCCAAGCCCGGAACGATCAAGTGCAAATGCATGATAGCCTGTCGTGTCTCGATGGGAGGCATAGTCTAGCGCCTGTCGGCGCTACGCCGGCGTAGCGCCTCTTATCGGGAGCTGCCGACAAAATTGGTGGCGCTCGGAGAACGATTGGCCTATAGTCGACGCCAGCGGCAGATATTGAAATTGGCAGTTTCAGCAGTTCCTTTCCGGTTACCTCCTGGACCACCTCTCTCCTATACCTGTTCGCGAACCTAACCATTTGTTTCATTTTCCAAAGGTACATCAAGCATGGCGACAGGCACTGTGAAGTGGTTCAACGAGTCCAAGGGCTTCGGTTTCATCTCCCAGGACAATGGCGGCGCGGACGTGTTCGTGCATTTCAGCGCCATTCAGGGCTCGGGCTTCAAGACCCTGGCCGAAGGCCAGCCGGTCACCTTCGACGTCGAGAACGGCCCCAAGGGACCTCAGGCGAGCAACGTTTCCGCACAGTAAACGCCTCGTGAAGCCACGCCCTCCGCGAGGAGAGCGTGGTTGCGCATCGGGCCGGTGCTGCCCTCTTCCGGCAAGGAAGGGTTAGGCATCCGGCCCGATTCGCATTCCCGTCGCCAAAGGCGCCCATCCAGCGGCGCGCTCCGGCGACACCGAACCAATCATCATACGGGGGCTCACCGATGAAAACGCTCTTCGTCGGCAATCTGGCGCCGCAGACAACCGAAAACGACGTCAAGGAACTCTTTTCCGAATATGGCACCGTGCGCAAGCTCGAACTGCCACGCGATGTGTTCACGGGCAAATGCAAGGGCTTCGCGTTTGTCGACATGGAAGGACACGAGGCGCGTGCCGCGATGGCCACCCTCGACGGCAAGACCTTCCTCGGCAACAACCTCAAGGTTCGTGACGAAAAACCCAAGGCCAAGGGGCGTCGCCGCTAGCGCGGGAAACGCCCGCCTCATACGGCCCGTTTTGGTGGAACCAAGCCCCGAGTCGGGTGCAAGCGCCTAACCTTCAAGCCCACGGCATGCCCTACATGCCGGCGGGTTGAGGCCCTGGAATATCCCATTGCACGCGATTCCGGCCTGATTGTTTGGCCAGATAGAGCGCCCGGTCGGCCCGCTCCAATAGTGCTTCGATACGTGCGTCAGCCTGCCCGCTGAGGGTGGCGCCTATGCTTACCGTCATCAGCAAGCTCACCCCTTCCCCCATATCAAGGCTCAGGGATGCGACCCGCGCGCGAATCCGCTCCCCCACCGCCCGCGCCTCGCCCAGTGGGCAGTCTTCCAGCACCACGCCGAACTCCTCGCCGCCGAGGCGTCCGAACAAATCGATATCGCGCAGCTCCAGTCCTGCCGTCTGCGCAAACGCGCGCAATGCCCGATCTCCTCCAAGATGACCGAATCGGTCATTGATGCGTTTGAACCAATCAATATCCAGAATCATCAGCACCATCGGCCGACGGTGTCGCCGTGCGCGCTGCAGCGCCGAAGCCGCATGCTCGAAAAACACCCGACGATTACGGATGCCCGTCAACTCGTCCGCGGTCGCAAGCACCCGCAAGCGGCGCTCAAGCTGCTTGCGCTCGGTCAGGTCGCGAATCACGCCTTCGACCGCAATGTAATTCCCTTCTTCATCGAACAAGGCATGGGAGCTGACCGAAACATCGACCAGTTGCCCCTGTTTGCCTCTCAGCCGCACCTCGTAGTCGGCAATGGCCTTGTCGCGCATCAACACCTCGATCAAGGCGTTCCGGTCGTTCGGATCGGCGTAGAATAGACTGGAATCCTGACCCAGTAATTCGTCGGCACGGTAACCGAGAATTCTCTCCACCGCGGGGCTGGCCATCAGCAGCTTGCCTTCTGCATCGATACGGTAATAGATGTCCGTCGTGTTCTCGAACAGCCGCACGATATTACGTTCGGTTTCGCGCAGATAGGTTTTCATGCGGTGGCGCGTGACATCCATCGCCACCACGATGATGCCCTGGGCGGGCGGGCTTGCGGCGACAGCGGAAACCGTCACGCCACGCAATTCGCCGTGGCACGTTCGGATCAGCATTTCGATGCCGAAGTACCGTCTGGCCTTGTTTTCCAAGCGCTTCAAGCGGGTGACGATCCGCACGCGATCGATCGGGTGTACGAAATCGAATATCGATCGTCCAACGACATCGTCGGAGGCATCCGCCTCCAGCATCTCAAGGGCTGCCGGATTCGCGTAAAGCAAACGCTCGTTATGGACATGGAAGACCGGCGTCGGGAGCGCATCGTAGGCCTCGTCCGCAACTCCAGTGCTGCCGGCACGCCCCATCCTGCTGCATCCTTCATTTGCCGCACATGACGTGCGTATGATCGTTTGCGCCATTGGCGCCCATGATTGGGCAGTTTAGCCCCATCTGCGCGACGGGTGGACCCTGGCCGCGCATGCCCCTATTGCGCAATCATCAAGACGCTTGGTCTCCCTGTTCGAGCGCTCGGTTCGGGTTGCGCACCCACAACGCCGCTGGCGACCGCGCAGTTGGAACAGACCTGACACGATCGACAGTGCCTCGACATGATATCCCCGGATGCCGGACATGAATGCGCAATCGGCGTCTGCAAAGGCGTGTGCGAAGTACGCAAACAAAGGTACGGCTGGCCGTGGCCGTCGGCATGTGTCGTTGACGAATGCCGACAGGGCATGTTCAACCGAAGGGAATGGGCATTGTGCGGATCTTGGTCATCATCCGCAAAGCACTTGCACCCGCAATGGCGGTACGCACAAGGCGCCCGAGTCGCCGCCTTCAAGCCGGCAGAGGATACTGAGGGAAATTTGGTCGGGGCGAGAGGATTTGAACCTCCGACCACCTGAACCCCATTCAGGTGCGCTACCAGGCTGCGCTACGCCCCGCAAAGAGGCGAAAGATTACCCGAACACGCCGACCATGGCAAACTCTGCCGAACCCCGCAGCGCCCCATGCGGCGCGCAGCCTGCCAAGGCTGTCGTGAACTGCTATACATACTCCGTCGAGGCATCGCCTATCAAAGCGAAAAGAACACGAGGATTCCGATGCATAACAGGCAGTTGCTGGCATCGGGCATTGTTGCGGCGATCATCCTGCTGAGCACTGCGCTCGCGCCGATCGCGTTAAGGACTACGGTGCACCAGGGCCTTGAAAATGCCGTCCGCCTGATCAACGCACAGGGCGACTGGCGCGCACGGCTCACCGATGTCGCACCTGGCTGGTTTTCCGGCCATGCCACCCTGATACTCCAGCCTCGCAACCCGGAGCTGAGCGCTTCGCTCGCCCGGCTGATGGGGGCCCCCGCTATCCGTCTGGCGCTCGATATCGCCTACGGCCCCCTGCCGTTTGCCGCATGGCGAAGACAAGACCTTCAGCTAAAGCCAGTGGCAGCGTTGATCGATGGCCGAATCCCCGGCCTATCCAAGCTCCTCCGTCCGACTGACAGCCGCTATCAATTTTTTGTCGTCATTCATTTCGACGGATCAGCCAGCATAAACGTTCATCTTTCTCCCGGCAGGCTGAAGCTGGCCAAAGATGGCCGTCTGGCATGGCAGGCGGCCATCGCACGTCTTCGTATCCCCGCAGGTGCCGCCGGCTGGAGCAGCGACGCGCATGTCGGGCGGTTGCATCTCGACATGACGACCCGGCAAGGGCAAACGGCCGTGGTCGCCGTATCGCCGATCAACTGGCAATCAAAACACGAAATCGTCCGGGGAAGACTGAAATCGTATGGCGCCCTGGATACAGGTGAAATCGTGCTGACCATGGACTCGCGTCGGATCGCATTGCTTAATGGTTCGCGCATCAGCGGAATGGTGCAAAGCGAAGGCGCGGACTATCTTGCCGGCGATTTCTCGTTCGCCCTGGGCCTGTCTGCAATCGGCCAAAATGCGGTTGGGCCGATTTCGCTGGACGTGGAACTGGCGCACCTGTATAGACCGGCCCTGGTCGAATTTGGTCACCGCGGTTGGTTCATGGCCTTGCATCCGGAGCGTCTGACCGACCCGGCCTCGCTCGCCAACGAGGCCCTGTACGGATTCGCCCGATTGCTCCGCCATCAGCCGCAGCTCAAGCACGCGCAATTCAGGTTCGCGGCGGATGGGAGCGGCCTCGAACTCAGTGGGCACGCGCATGTTGCCGCGGCGCCCACGACCAAGAATCCGGACATCGGCGCGCTGCTGGACTTGATTCACGCCAACATGCGACTGCGCATCGCACGGCCGCTTCTGATCAGGCTGCTGAACGAGCGGGGTGGCGCAAGAGACGCATCACGTTCCCCCGTCGAACGGCGCGCGCAGTCCCAGCGGCGCATCATTGCGTATGAGGAGCAAGGTCTGATCACCCCTCAAGGCGATGGCTATGATACCGACATACGCTTCGAAGCCGGCCAGATACGCCTCAATGGCAGCCCGTTCGACCTGGCGATGCCTTGATTCACCAGCCGAATAGGCGGCGCCCTGTCGCCTGGAAGCGTAATGCCTTAGAATCGCACGCAGATTCCAGCGTGCACTCATCCATGGTTGCGGAAGCCAGCGCCCTTACCGAACAGCTCAATCGCAGCAGCAATCCTTACCGGGATCCGCTGGCCCGTATCGATTGGCAGGATCTCGATCTCGAGGGCTGGTGGCTGCCGCAGGCCGCTGTCAGTCTACATGGCATTCCTGCCTACGAACGTCTCCCCGAAGCCCGGCGCATACGGCTTTCCCAGTACGAGTTCATCAACTTCATCGAGAAGGCCCTATGGCTTGAGGGCATCTTCATGGAACGGATCAGCCGTGCCTTGGGCAATTCCCTGGGCCAGCCATCCGAAACACTCTACCGTCTGCACGAGCTGCGCGAGGAAGCCGGCCACAGCCTCATGTTCGTGGAGTTGATCCGGCGCAGCGGCTTGCCCATCGAGCCCAGCGCATTCACACGGCCTCGACTTGCGACCTGGGTGGGACGTCATGCGCCCTACCGTTCTGCTGCCTTCTGGATAGCCGTGCTGATCGGTGAGCAGGTGCCCGACCGCATGAATCGTACGATACGCAAGCATCGCGGCGAGATCGCGGACACCATCTATGACATCATCACGCTGCATGCCATCGACGAAGCGCGCCACATCGTACACGCGCGAGAGACGCTCGATCTGCATCTGCCCAGTGCCGGGCGCCTTGCCCCTCTCTATCGTCCCCTGCTCAACAGGGTTTTCCGCCAGTTCGTGGAAGCCTTCTATTTCCCGTCGCCGGCGCTATATCGGCTGGCGGGTCTCGAACAGCCAGAAGCCTGGGCCCGGCGCGCTCATGCCAATCCCGTTCGCATCGATTTCGTCGACGAATGCGTTGCCAGCACCCTGCGCCAGCTTGCGGACAAGGGTTTACCGGTCAACTGGCGCTGACGCAGCGTCACCCAATCGACGCTCGCCAGCGACCGACGTCCTGGCCGCCATGACTTCCGTCAATGATATGACGCCTTGAGACTGGGAATTCAGCGCATATACTTGTTAGCCTGACAGTACAACGTACAGTACGCTTGTACGCTCGCTTCGACGAACTCGTGAAAGACCGCAGCGACACGTATCGCAACGGCTTTGGGCCTTGAGTTCGCCAGATACACATCCAAGGGGGATGCATGAGTGCAGCTCGCAACCTGCTGTTCTACCAGACGGATCCGCAACCGCTCCCACTCATCGACCAGCTAAGCGCGGCAGGCTGGGCGGTACATCTCGCCGATACCGTGCCCGATGCGGTCGAACTGCTCAACCATCAAGAAATCAAGGTGGGACTGTTTCAGCTCGATGGCACGGCTGACTGTACCGATACACTGAATCAGCTTCACCCCATGAACGGCACCTTCAGACAGCATGTCGAATGGGTGGCGCTGCTCCCGATCGACAGCCTCGCGGCGGAGCCGCTGCGCAAGTGCATCGCCGACTATTTTTACGACTACCATACCCTGCCGGCCGACCGCGACCGCCTGCTCTTTTCCCTCGGGCATGCTTACGGCATGGCCGACATGGTGCGCGCGCTCACCCAACAGCATCCGACCATCGATGACGAGCAGGAAGATGAGATGGTGGGCACCAGCACCTCGATGCAGGCCCTGTTCCAACAAATTCGCAAGGTCGCCAGTGTTGACGCTCCGGTTCTCATCACCGGAGAAAGCGGCACGGGCAAGGAACTGGCCGCCAGTGCCATTCACGAACGTTCATCGAGGCACGAGGCGCCATTCGTGGCCGTCAATTGCGGCGCCCTGCCGGCATCGCTGATACAGTCCGAACTCTTTGGTCACGAGAAGGGAGCCTTTACGGGGGCGCACGAACGCAAAATCGGCTTCATCGAAGCCGCGCAGGGTGGAACCCTTTTTCTGGACGAAATCGGCGACTTGCCCCATGAGCTCCAGATCAACCTGCTGCGATTTCTGCAGGAAGGCACGATCGAACGTGTGGGAAGCCGAGAAAAACTCTATGTGGATGCGCGCATCGTTGCGGCCACGCATGTCGACATCGACTTGGCCGTTAAGGAAAAACGTTTTCGTGAAGACCTTTATTATCGACTGAATGTCTTGAGCCTGCAGATACCGCCGTTACGTGAACGAGGTGACGACGTCTCCATTCTCGCGAAATATTTTTTCAAGAAGTTCTCGACCGACGGCAGCAATCGTATCAAGGGGTTCAGCGATGCTGCCATCAAGGCGATGAAAAATCACGAATGGCCCGGCAACGTGCGCGAATTGATCAACCGCGTGCGGCGAGCCATGGTCATGTCCGACAAGCGATTCATCACACCCGCGGATCTAGGCTTGGACGGGCGAAATGATCCGTCGGTCAAGCTCATGACCCTGGATGAGGCAAGAAGCGATGCGGAAGCGGAAGCCATCCGCAAATGTCTGAGGCGCACCGACAATAACATCTCCCAAGCCGCCCGCAATCTGGGTATTTCACGCGTTACGCTCTATCGCTTGATGGAGAAATACGAAATCAGGGTCACATAAGCCGACCCGGCTTCGGTGGTCGTCACGAAAAACATCTCCCTGGATGCCGCATCGATGCGGCATCCAGGGTTTACGCCATGCAATCAGGGTTTTACGAGGCTGCCTCCGGCGATTTTCTGGCACACGCCCGCCGGCACGGCGATGAAGGCGTGTGGATCCCGGTCCATGGTCGTGGTGCCCGCGCAGGAGTTGGTTGCAGTGGCGCAATCGTTATGCTGCGCCTTGCTGATTCCGTAACACTTCTCCATGGCCGGTGCAGCCGACACGCCCATGCTCATGCCGCCCAGTGTCATCGCGAGCACGGCCGCCAGCGCATACGTTGTCTTCTGTTTACTGTTCATCCTTCCCCCTTTGCATTCGGTTGTGAACCACTCGGTTGAGGCCAATGCTGTCCTCACGATTTGAGTCGTCGCGCACACCGACTTTCTTACAGCCGCACGCAAAAGACCTCCCCATCCAATGTGCTAATCTCAGCTTGGGCAGACGAGGTGGCAGCATTTTGAGCGTTTCCAAAGAAGCACCGACATCCCAGCCAGAGCATTGGCTGTCGCGTTATGGCAACTCACTCTATCGCTACGCATTGCTACGCACGGGGAATCCTGCCGTTGCAGAAGATATCGTTCAGGAAACCCTGCTGTCGGCCTGGCAGCATAGAGATCAGTACAGCATGCGCTCGAGCGAGAAAACCTGGCTCACCGGCATTCTCCGCCACAAGATCGCCGATCATTACCGGCAACGTAAACGCGCACAGGATACGGTCGATCTAGACGCGTTGGAGCATGACGGCAGCGCCATCGATCATCGCGTTTTCGACGACGATGGGCATTGGCGGCAGGATCTGGGAAAATGGGGGCGCGATCCCCTGAAGGAGACCGAAGCCGGTGCCTTGTGGGAGGTGCTGGAAGTCTGTATGGGCAGATTGCCCAACCTGCAGCGCGATGCCTTCGCGCTGCATGAATTGCAGGCCGATGGCGGCGATGACATCGCACAAACCCTCGGCGTCAAACCGAACCATCTGTATGTTTTGCTGCACAGAGCCAGATTGTCGATCCGTCAGTGCCTGGAAGCACTCTGGTTCGGAGGGGCCGCACCATGATGGGAATGATCAGCTGTCGGGAAGCGGGCTACTACCTCTCGCTGGAGCGGGAGCAGACGCTCGGCTGGCCGCTTAGGGCCAAGCTCTCCATGCATCTCGCCGTTTGTCGCAACTGCCGGCGATATCGAGTGCAGCTGCGCTGGATCGACCAGGCCATGGACAGTCTGGCCGAATCCCCTCATGCCTTGCCCCTGCCGGACGAGGCCCGCGCGCGCATTGCAGCCAAGCTCAACTCGCTGAACGCAGACCATCCGGGCGACGGCGCCGCCTGAAAACACGGCCGCCCACGACATTCGGTAGGGGGCGCAAGTACACCGTGCAGATCATCCACGAGCGCCGGGCAACCGCACTCACACTCAATTCAGATTTTCGAGGCGGATACGGGTCACGTGGTCTGCGGTCGTGTCCAGCGCCTCGATGCGACGTATCGCTTCATCCATGTTGGCTTCGCGCACCGCCGCAGTGACGATCACGATCGAGGCATCCGTCGCCTCCTCGGCTGGTTGCCGTTGCAGTACGGCTTCGATGCTGATCGACAAGTCACCCAGGATGCGCGTGATATCCGCCAATACACCAGGGCGATCCTGTGCCCGCAAATGCAGATAATAGGCGGTGACGGCCTCGCCAATCGGCAGTACCGGTAGGTCGATCAATGCTTCCGGCTGGAATGCCAGGTGCGGCACGCGGTTGTTCGGATCGACCGTCAGCGCACGCGTCACGTCGACCAGATCGGCGACCACGGCGGAGGCCGTCGGTTCCGCACCGGCACCGGGGCCGTAGTAAAGCGTGGAACCCACCGCATCGGCACGCACCAGCACGGCGTTCATGACGCCGTCCACATTGGCGATCAGGCGGCGATGCGGGATCAGAGTCGGGTGGACACGCAGTTCCACGCCGGAATCACGCCGGCGCGCAATGCCTAGGTGTTTGATGCGATAACCCAATTCCGCCGCGTAGGTGACGTCTTCTCGCGTGATGCGGGTGATGCCTTCCGTATAGACACGCTCGTACTGTAGCGGTATGCCGAAGGCGATCGAGGCCAGAATGGTCAGCTTGTGCGCGGCATCGATGCCCTCGACGTCGAAAGTCGGATCGGCCTCCGCATAACCTAGACTCTGTGCCTCCGAGAGCACATCCTCGAAATCGCGACCCTTGTCGCGCATTTCACTGAGGATGAAATTGCCAGTGCCGTTGATAATGCCGGCCAGCCATTCGATCGTATTCCCGGCCAATGCCTCGCGTATGGCCTTGATGACGGGTATGCCGCCGCCCACGGCCGCCTCGAACGCGACGGTCACGCCGCGCTCGCTGGCCCGCGCGAAGATCTCATTGCCGTGCAGGGCGATCAACGCTTTGTTGGCGGTGACCACATGTTTGCCTTGATCGATCGCGCGTAGCACCATTTCGTAAGCGATACCGGTACCGCCAATGAGTTCGACCACGATGTCGATATCGGGATCGTCCACCACATCCTGCGCGCGATCGGTCAACGCGATGCCGCTCAGATCGCAATCGCGACGGACCGATAGGTCGCGCGAAGCGGCGCGGACGACACGAATGGCACGCCCCGCCCGGCGGCTGATCTCCTCGTCGTTGCGGGCCAGCACACGCACGACGCCGCTGCCTACGGTGCCCAGCCCAAGAAGGCCGACCTTGACTGCTTCCAAAACTTCCTCCGAAAAAACTTATATTCGGTGCCGCGTCGCAAGCACCTTATTTTAAGGCGAGCCCGCTGGCTAACCTTCTCTGAACATCTGCCTGAGACCGCGAATCGCCTGCCGTGTCCGATGTTCGTTTTCGATCAGGCCGAAACGGACGTGATCGTCACCATAGGATCCGAAACCGATACCAGGCGAAACCGCAACCTTGGCCTCTTTGAGTACACGTTTTGAAAATTCGAGCGAACCCAGCTCGCGGTAGCGTTCCGGGATTTTTGCCCATACGAACATGGTCGCCTTAGGTCGCTCCACTTTCCAGCCGATACCGTTGAGGCCATCGCACAAAACATCCCGTCGCCTGCGGTAGGTGTCGCGGATTTCGGCCACGCAGTCCTGAGGGCCTTCGAGCGCGGTGATCGCCGCCACCTGGATCGGAGTAAACATTCCATAATCCAGATATGACTTCATTCGCGCCAAGGCGGCCACCAGCTTTGCGTTGCCACACATGAAGCCGACGCGCCAACCCGGCATGTTGTAGGTCTTCGAAAGCGAATAGAACTCTACCGCCACGTCCTTGGCATCAGGAACCTGGAGCACGGAAGGCGCGACGTAGCCATCGAAGGTAATCTCGGAATAGGCGATGTCATGCACCACCCAGATCCCGTGCTCGCGAGCAATCGCCACCACCTTTTCGAAGAAGTCCAATTCCACGCACTGCCCGGTCGGGTTGCCCGGGAAGTTCAGGATCAGCATCTTCGGCCGCGGCCAGCTGTCCTTGATGGCCTTCTCCAGCTCCTGAAAGAAATCCACTTCGGGCGTCATGGGCACATGGCGAATATCGGCGCCCGCAATCACGCAGCCGTACGGGTGAATCGGGTAAGCGGGGTTGGGGACGAGCACCGCGTCGCCCGGCCCAAGCGTGGCAAGCGCCAGGTGCGCAAGCCCCTCTTTGGACCCGATGGTGACGATCGCTTCAGACTCGGGATCGAGTTCCACGCCAAAGCGTTCGCGATACCATTGGCAAATGGCGCGACGCAAGCGAGGGATGCCGCGTGAAACCGAGTAGCGATGCGTGTCTCCACGCCGCGTGGCTTCGATCATTTTATCGACGATGTGCGCGGGCGTCGGACGATCAGGGTTGCCCATGCCGAAATCGATGATGTCCTCACCGCGGCTGCGGGCCTTGGCCTTGAGCTCGTTGACGATATTGAACACGTACGGCGGGAGGCGCTGGATGCGCGGGAATTCGTCTTTCACACAATGGCCTGCGGGACTGATGGGATGCCGATTGCAAAGCAATCGACATTACGCATGTGCGCGAGGACTGTCAATCGTGTGCGGGAGTAATGATAAACTGGCGCCATGCGCTTTATCGAAGACTCGGCAGACGCCAGCTACATCATCGACGCACACGGCCCAGGCTGGGTCAGCATCAATCATGTCGCCTATAGCGACAGCCTGATTGTGATGCCCGAATGGCTGCTGGTGCCTTGGCGCCCAGCCCGTTTCGACGATTTCGAGGTTGACGACCTCGCGTCGGTGCTCGACAAAAGGCCGGAAATCCTGTTGGTCGGAACCGGTGAACGTCAACGCTTTCCAGATGGCACCTGCCTGGCGAGGCTGGCGAATATCGGCGCAGGGTGCGAATTCATGAGCACCGCCGCCGCATGCCGGACTTATACCATCCTGATGGCGGAGAAGCGTCGGGTGGCGGCAGCGCTACTGCAATCCGACTGACCGGCACTTCCTGCTGGGCCTTGTCCCGCGGGAAGTGCCGCCTGCAGTACAATGCCCTAGTTCTGGAGCAGCGCCTCTTCGGAGAAACCCGTGCCTTCCAGAATCTGTCGCAAGCGCCGTAACGCTTCCATTTGAATCTGCCTTGCGCGTTCGCGGGTTACGCCCAGTGCGCTGCCCACTTCCTCCAATGTCGCCTTCTCGTAACCCATCAGGCCGAATCGACGAACGATCACTTCGCGCTGCTTGGAGTCAAGCTGCCCAAGCCAGTGGCTCACGTAGTCCGAAATGTTTTCGTCCTGCAGCAGGTCGGCCGGTTCCTGCGACTGTTCGTCCGGGATCATTTCCGACAGCGAACGGCCGCTGTCCTGGCCGATGGTGACATCCATCGAGGTCGCCCGCTCGCTGAGCTGCAACAAACGTTTGATTTCATCGACCGGGCGCCCCATCACGTCCGAAATCTCATTCAAGGTCGGATCGCGATTGAACTGCTGGGTCAATGCCCGCACGGTGCGGAGGTAGACGTTGAGTTCCTTGACGACATGGATGGGCAGCCGGATCGTGCGTGTCTGATTCATGATCGCACGTTCGATGGTCTGGCGAATCCACCAAGTCGCATAAGTCGAAAAACGGAATCCGCGCTCTGGATCGAATTTTTCCACCGCCCTGATCAGTCCCAGATTCCCTTCTTCGATCAGATCGAGAAACGCCAGCCCGCGATTCATGTAGCGGCGCGCGATCTTCACGACCAGACGCAGGTTGCAGACGATCATTTTCTGTCGGCCGGTCTCGTCGCCACGCTGCGCGAGACGTGCGTAGTAAACCTCTTCCTGGGGTGTCAGCAGCTTGGAATACTCGATTTCCTTGAGATACAGGCGAGTAGCGTCCATGTCCGCCGCCGACGTTGATAGCCGCGGCTTTTTCGCGGGAGGCGGTTCTGGCGCCGCATCCGCCTGCAATACCTCTACTTCCGCGATGGTCTCGTCGCCGTCATCTTCGTCGTCGTCCGCGTCTTCTTCAAGATCGTCCAGCCTTTCTCCCGAAGCGTCCAACGTCGTGACTTCGGCATATACGGCCTCTTGCCGGCGCGCCTCCACGAGGTCCTCGTCTGGTTCGCGTTTCTCAAGATCGCTCAGCGTTCTCGGATCCACATCTCCCCGGATGTTCATGCGTCACAACCCTCCATTCCACGTCAGTGGTCCCCGGTTGTTGATGATTCGTTTTAATTATATAAAATCTATTAATTGGCCCTTGCAGGAAGGTAGGGTATCGGGTTTACGGGATCGCCGTCCACTCTGATTTCAAAAAACAGCATCGGGCGCGTGACGCCGGTGCCGCTTTCCCCCATCAAGGCGATCGTCTGACCTCTTTTCACCACATCCCCTTCCCGCACCAAGAGCTTCTGGTTATGGCCATAAGCACTTAGGTAACGGCCATTATGCTTGATAATGACGAGGTTGCCATAACTCGGGAGGCCGTTGCCGCTGTAGACGACCTGCCCCGATGCGGCGGCCACTACCGGCTGCCCCAGCTTGCCGGCGATCTCGACGCCCTGATCGGTTTTCGAATAAGGCTGCAGCAAGCGCCCCCGAGTCGGCCAGACCCACTGCACGCGTGCTGTCGAACCGTTATCCGAACCAGGCGAACGATCGAGTGGCCTGGCTTGAGGCGGCGGCGACGCGTGATACGGCCGGGCAACGCCGGCCGTTGCGGTAGGCGCCACCGGACGAGACGGTCGATGGTCTGCCATCCGTGTTGGGGTCTGTCCAGGTCCCGGCGGATTCATCCGAATCCATTGGCCTGGCGTCAGCGTGTACGGCGGGGTCAAACCGTTCCATCGAGCGAGTTGGTGGTAATCGAGATCATAGCGCCAGGCGATCGAATACAGCGTTTCGCCTTTTCGCACCTGTACGTGGCCGGCGCGGAACCCGCTCCCCTGATACGGCAACGCGGAACAGGCCGCCAGCGCGAACGCCACGAGCATGGGCAGGATACAGCGCAATGGTCCTCGCATCATGCCGTCGGACCGCTCATGCTTCGCCGCAGGGGCAAGCATTCGCCGGGCGTGTTCGCGGGTTGCACATGCTCGTCGGTGGCGTACATCATTTCCCGATCAACCAGAGGCTTGGCAACGATATCTCAAGTTTACCGGAGATTCAGCCAAAGTAGCGCGAGAATCGTCAGGACAACCAGCATCCAGCCGAGCCATTCGGCATAGCGGCGCAGCCAGGGTTCCGCGTGCGGCCCCAGCCATTTCGCGACGACTGCGACGAGATAGAAACGTGCGCCACGACCGAGCAAGGAAGCCAGCAAAAATGGCAACAGGGGCATGGTCAGCGCGCCGGCCGTAACAGTGAACGCCTTGTAGGGCAAAGGCGAAAAACCGGCGACCAGAACGATCCAGACGCCGTAGCGAGCAAACCAGGCTTCGGCTTCGGCGACGTGGGCTGCGTAACCCGCATTCTGGAGCAGCGGTGCGATCGCGTCATAAGCCAGCCAACCGATCACGTAGCCCAGCAAGCCTCCGAGCGTCGAAAACAATGTGGCGATGAAGGCTAGGCGCCAGGCGCGTGTGGGCTTTGCCACGCACATCGGGATCAACATGACGTCAGGCGGCACTGGGAAAAACGAGGATTCCGCGAAGCTTAGTCCGGCAAGGTAGCGCCATGCTGCAGGACGCCCGGACCATTCGAACACCCTGGCATAAAGACCCGCGAACACGGCCTCAGAATTCTCGTCCGGAACGCATCGGTACGAAGGAAACCGCATCCAGCGTGCGGTGGACGAACACCTTCTCTTCGCGCGTCACCATCACGAGTCGCTGGCGTTCGTCGCTGCCGACCGGTGCAAGCAGGCGGCCACCGGGCGCCAGCTGCTGCAAAAGGCTTTCGGGTACCTCATCGGGGGCTGCGGTGAGCAATATGGCGTCATATGGCCCCTGTTCCCGCCAGCCCCAGTGACCGTCATCGAGTTTGAAGCGGATATTCCGGAATCCGACGCCCTCCAACAGATGCCTGGCCCGTTGCGCCAGCGCACCGATGCGCTCCACCGTGTACACCATGGGCACGAGCTGGGCCAGCACGGCCGCCTGGTAACCGGAGCCGGTGCCGATCTCGAGCACGCTTGAGGGCGTGCCGGCCTCGAGCAAAAGCTCGGTCATGCGCGCAACCACATAGGGTTGCGACAGTGTCTGACCGAAGCCGATCGGCAACGCGGTATCCTCATAGGCCCTGGTCGCCAGCGCCTCGTCGACGAACAGGTGTCGCGGCGTCGCGGCCATGATGCGCAGCACGGCTGCATTCTGGATGCCCTGGGCGCGCAGCCGATCGACCATGCGATCACGCGTACGCTGCGATGTCATGCCGATGCCGCTCAACGCATCCGTGGTCAAATCGGACATGCGTGCAACCACTCCTGCAGATGGCCGATCACTTCGTGCCGTGTCAAGTCGATTTTGATGGGCGTCACGGAAATACAGCCCTGATTGACAGCGTGGAAATCCGTCCCCGGCCCCGCATCCTGTTCCGGACCGGCCTGCCCGACCCAATAAATGCTGCGCCCGCGCGGGTCCGTTGTCTTCACCATGCCTTCGGCGCGGTGCCGGCTGCCGAGTCGTGTGGCACGAAAACCCCTGAGCTCGGATGCCGGACGATCAGGCACGTTGACATTGAGGATGGTATCGCGCGGCAAAGGCTCGTCGTGCAGTCGTTTGACTATACCCACCAATGCAGCCGCGGCTGCTTCCAGATGGATCGGCTGGAAGCTCGTTGACGAGACGGCGATTGCCGGCAAACCGAGAAAACGCCCTTCTGTCGCGGCGGCCACGGTGCCGGAATACAGCACGTCGTCGCCTAGATTGGCGCCGTGATTGATGCCCGCGATGACCATGTCGGGTTCCTCGTCGAGCAAACCGGTCAAGGCCAGATGCACGCAGTCGGTCGGTGTGCCGTCCACTCGCACGAAACCATTGGGCATCTGCGTGGCGCGCAACGGGCGCGTCAAGGTCAGCGAATTGCTGGCGCCGCTGCGGTCGCGATCGGGCGCGACCACGGAGACGCGGCCCAGCCGGCTCAGCGCTTCCGCCATGGCGGCCAACCCTTCGGATAGATAGCCGTCGTCGTTGCTCAGCAAAAAGTGCATGTGCCCCCCGGTACGAACGCGCGCTAATATACTGCAAACAGGCGGCTTCCGCCCCCATGATCGCGGGAGAACCACGCATGTCCAGCAGCAGCCATGACGATGATAAGGCGCTTTTCCGCCAAACGGTCGGGCGGGTACGGCGCATCCGCGCCGATGTGCTGCGTCCGGACCATCGCCCCGCACCTCCGGCCCGTCCGCTGCAGCCGGCGCCGCCTGCCAGCCAGATGATCGAGGATTCGCTTCAGGATCCGCCCGACGACCCCGATCTACAACCCGGCGACATACTAAGTTACGCCCGTCCAGGCACGTCCCGGCAAACCGTCAGAAGGCTTCGGCGCGGTCAGTACCGCATTGACGCGGAACTCGACCTGCACGGCCTCGGCTTACAGGAAGCCCGGCAGGCGCTGTTGTGCTTCATACGCGAGCAGCAGCGCAGACGGATGGGCTGCGTGCGTATCATTCACGGAAAGGGTTGGCGCTCGGGCAATCAGGGGCCAGTTCTCAAGCCGGGCGTCAACCATTGGCTGCGCCAGCTGGACGAGGTGTTGGCCTTCGCTTCCGCACGCCCTGTCGATGGCGGTACCGGAGCCGTCTACGTGCTGCTGCGCGCTAATCCCAATTGAATTGACCAATGTCAACGTTTCTATATTAGCGTTTCAACATACTCTCTTCGCGGCCAGGGCTAGGCTTAACTCAACCCACAACCAGGCCACAGCCGCAGGCTCCGTCGGGCCCGGAGCGTCCGCCTGCCCGAACTATCCGCCATTCTGCTTGAGGAGAGGAGAGCATGGTTCCAAGCGATCTGGTCGTAGATCTGTCGCGCTGGCAATTCGCCGCCACCGCGCTTTACCATTTTTTGTTCGTGCCGCTCACGCTGGGACTGAGTTTCATCCTGGCCGCCATGGAAACGGTCTACGTCACCACTGGACGCAAGATCTACAAGGAAATGGCACAGTTCTGGGGCAAGCTCTTCGCCATCAACTTCGCCCTCGGGGTGGCCACCGGCCTGACCATGGAGTTCGAATTCGGTACGAACTGGTCGACCTACTCGTATTACGTGGGCGACGTATTCGGCGCGCCGCTGGCAGTGGAGGGGCTGATGGCCTTCTTCATGGAGTCGACCTTCGTCGGCATGATGCTGCTGGGCTGGCATCGCTTGAGCCGCGTGCAACATCTGACCGTGACCTGGCTGGTGGCCCTCGGCTCCAATCTTTCGGCCCTTTGGATATTGGTCGCCAACGGCTTCATGCAGGATCCGCAGGGCGCTACCTTCAACCCCTTCACCCAGCGCCTTGAACTCACCAGCTTCGTGCACCTGCTGTTCAACCCGGACGCGCAGGCCAAGTTCGTGCATACCTCGCTGGCCGGCTACGTCACCGCGGCGATCTTCGTGGTCGGCATCAGTGCCTGGTACCTCGGCAAGGGACGTCATGTCGAACTGGCGCGGCGCTCGCTGCGCATGGCGGCGCTGTTCGGTGTGTTGTCGTCGGTCGGCGTCATCACCCTCGGCGACGCCCTTGGCTTTATCGATGGCGGCCGCCAGCCAACCAAGCTGGCGGCGATGGAGGGGCTGTGGGAAACCGAGCAGGCACCGGCCAGCTTCAACGCCATCGCCTTTCCAAGCCAGGACGAGCAGCGCAATCTGTACTCGATCAAGATTCCCTATCTGCTTTCCATTCTGGTCAAGCACGATTTGAGCACGCCGATCGTCGGCATCAAACAACTCGAACAGGAGGCGGCGCAGCGCATCAAAAACGGCATTCCGGCACTGACCGCACTGGAAGCGATCCAGCAGAATCCGGACAACAAGCAAGCGCTGGCCACCTTCGACGCACACAAACAGGATCTGGGGTACGCCTTCCTGCTCAAGCGCTATGCACCGGACGTTGCCAAAGCCACGCCCGCGCAGATCGAAAAGGCCGCCAAGGACACCATTCCCGAGGTCTGGATCCTGTTCTGGTCGTTCCGTCTGATGGTGGCGGCGGGCTTTGCGATGCTCATCTTCCTGGTCTTCGCGACCTTGTATTCGCTCAAGACCGACTGCCGGCGAACCGGGTTCCTCAAGATTGCTCCCTGGTTCATTCCGGTGCCCTTCTTCGCCTGCGAAATGGGCTGGGTCACCGCCGAGGTGGGGCGCCAGCCATGGACGGTATACGAACAGCTGCCGACCTGGATTTCGGCCTCGACGCATAGCGCGAGCTACATGATATTTTCGTTGACGGGGTTTGTCCTGTTGTACACCAGCTTCATCGTGGTCGAGATGTATCTGATGACCAAGTTCGTGCGCAAGGGTCCCGACGAACCCGGTTCTCAAGCCGGCGGCAGCCTGGCCGGCCAGCCCGTGTTTGCCCATCCCCTGCTGGCACCCAACCGCGACTGAGCGCGAGAGAGGACATCATGGAAGTATTCACGACCTACGCAATACTCAAAATCGTCTGGTGGCTGCTGCTTGGCGTACTACTGATGGGGCTCGCCATCATGGTGGGCATGGACATGGGTGTCGGCACCATTCTGCGCTACGTCGGGCGCACGGACGAAGATCGCCGCATCGCGCTCAACATCATCGGCCCGCATTGGGACGGCAATCAGGTCTGGTTCATTCTCGGCGGCGGCGCGATCTTCGCCGCCTGGCCGACGATCTACGGCACGGCCTTCTCGGGGCTCTACGTGGTGATGCTGGTGCTGTTGTGGTCGATGATCATTCGTCCTTTGGGCTTCGAATACCGCAGCAAGCTGGTCTCGCCACAGTGGCGCAACGTATGGGACTGGACCCTGTTCGTCAGCGGTTTCGTGCCGATGCTCGTATACGGCGCCGCGATGGGCAACGTGTTGATGGGCTTTCCCTTCCACTTCGCACAGGAAGGCACCGCCGTCTCCGTCTACACCGGCAGCTTCATCAGCCTGTTCAATCCCTTCGCGATCCTGGCCGGGCTACTCTCGGTCGCAATGTCGGCGCTGATGGGCGCGCTGATGCTGATGAACCGGGGCGAAGGCGCTCTGTACGAGCGCGCCCGTCGCGTGGCGACGCTGGCCGGGCCGCTTGCCCTGGTGCTGTTCACGGTGGCCGGCATCTGGGTCGCCAACATGAAGGGCTTCGTGATCGACGGTACGGTCGATCCCGGCATGCAGGCCAGCCCGCTGGTGACGCAGCCCGTTTCCATTGTCCCCGGAGGGTGGCTGCACAACTACGCGACTCATCCGATTCTCTGGTTGCTGCCGCTGCTGGCCTATGCCGGCGTCGCGCTGGCCACTTTGCTGGCAAGGGCCGGGCGTTCCCATGTGGCCTGGTGGCTGGGGGCGCTCGCCTGGATCGGTATTCTCGGCACTGTGGGCGCGGCCACCTTTCCCTTCCTGATGCCGTCGGTGACGGACCCCACCCACAGCCTCATGGTCTGGAACGCCTCGTCGAGCGCCACCACACTCGGCTGGATGCTCGGCTGGACCATCGTGTTCGTACCCACCATCCTCGTGTACACCAGCTGGTGCTACTGGGTGATGCGCGGCAAGGTCACCGCAAAACACGTGACCACCGACGACCATGCCTATTGAGGCGGCTGCGGCACCCGCCGATACGACACCTACAGGGGAAACCAAATCATGCGATATCTCGTCTACACACTGCTCGCCCTGCTGCTGATATTCGTCACGGTCATCATCGGCGATTACGGACCCTGGTATTTTGCCTGGATCGTCGGTACGGTCATGATCGTGCTGATTTCGGCCGCCGGCGGCGTCCTGCTCGACACGCAGATCGAGGCCCGCCAATCCGGAGAGGGTCGCGGCGAACACTAGTACAGCACGGATGTGCGCGGCGGGCCCGGCGGAGCGGGCCCGCATCCCGACTCAACCCCATGATGCCGGTCACCCATGTCGCCTCAAACCCTTGCACGCCTGAGTAATGGCATCGCCTTGTGTGGCGGCGCCGCGGTTGCGCTGTTGGTCATGTCCTATCCGTGGACGATCGCCTTCTCGGGCGAGGGCATTCGCGAGCCACTGTTCGCGCTTGCCACACTGGCCGCCGCGGGCGGTTTCATCTATGGCCTTGGATATCGTCCCGCAAGCGCGATCTTCCGTCGCCTCATTACGCCCTGGACGATCTTTCCGTTGATCCTGTTGAGCCTCGGCTGGATCGCCTATGCGCTTCATCTCGGCCCCGCAGCCTTGTCAGCCGCAGGCTGAGCCCAAGCCGCGCAACCCGGCTAAGTCAGAACCACGAGCGCCCATGTTATGCGAAAGGGGGCATCTCATTGAATAAATAATAAAAAAAGGGGCGCCAATGGCGCCCCAGAAGCAGGAGGAGTCGACCAGGATCAAGGCATAACTTTGATCCTGGTCGTAGTAATGCAGAGACCGTGCCAAACCTGAAAACCGGCAGGATTCGAGCAATCCACCGCCTTGAGTGACACTTATTGCACCAAAGTGGCGCGCCGAAGATTCGCCGCGCGTATCTTTGGTGCCGGACGGCATTCAACTCAGCAGTGCCAGCGTGACGACGACCCACAACAGCCCAACCGCCAGCAGGTGGGGATCGCGGAACAAGTCGGTGGACGGGTCGCCGCCGCTGCCATGGCCATAGAGCCGGTACAGATAACGGAACAGCGCGTAGATTACGAGAGGCAGGCTGTAGATCAGATTGGCGGTACCCTGGATACGGATGACCTCGGGACTCATGGTGTAGAGCCCGTAGGTGATGATGCTGGCGGTCGCGGTAATGCCGAGGATCAAATCCAGCAGCGCCGGCGTGTAGTCGTCAAGCACACGGCGCTGGCCATGGTGCCGACCGGCCGACTCCTCGTCGCGGCCGGCGATCTCCATCAGCTCGGCCCGGCGCTTGGCCGCCCCGAGGAACAGGGTCAGCATGAAACCGCACAGCAACAGCCAACGCGAGGGCTCGATGCCCACACCTTCCGTGCCGACCAGCAGACGCAACATGAAGCCGGCGGCGATGATGAAAATATCGAGCACGACGACATGCTTGAGGCGGAACGAATAGGCGCCGTTCATGAGGATGTAGGCCGTCAGCAGCCAGAATGCGACCAGTGACACCTGCGCCACCAGTGCCAGTGCCAGCGCCAGACAGCCCGCACCGACGATCAGCGCCTGCAACGGCGAAACCGCACCGCTGGCCACGGGCCGCCGGCGCTTGCGCGGATGGGCGCGATCCTGCTCCCGGTCGGCCACATCGTTGATCGCGTAAATCCCGCTGGATGCCAACGAAAACGCCACTGCGGCAGAAATGACCTGATACCATAGGCCCGCCTCGCCCCAGCGGTGAGAAAACACGATGCCAGTGAACACGAACAGGTTTTTGGTCCACTGATGGGGTCGAAGCAGTCTGATGTATGCACGCATGTCCGGCGATGGAATCCATGGTCTGAATGATCCGGCAACGCCGTCGGCGCGCCGGGTGTTTTATGCCGCCTTGGCGGGGACGCTCATTCTAAGGGTTCTGTTCGCCGCGGTCCTGCCGATGACCGGCGACGAGGCCTATTTCGTGGTCTGGGGCATGCATCCCGCACTGGGCTATTACGACCATCCTCCGATGGTCGGCTGGTGGCTCACCGCCCTACTCGCACTCGGCAAAGCCGAATGGTGGCTGCGCATGCCGGCCATACTGCTCAGCCCCGTCATGGCCTGGGGCATCATGCGTATCCTGCGTCCGCGCACGGGCCCCATGGCCTACTGGACCGCGACCTTGTTCCTGATCTCCCCGGTCAGCCTCTACAACGTATTCATCACCACCGACACGCCGGTGATCCTGTTCATTTTCCTGAGCGGCTGGGCCTGCTACCGCGCCAGTCTGAACGGACACCTGCGCGACTACGCCCTGGCAGGCGTGGCCGTCGGCCTCGGCATGCTCTCGAAATACTTCGAGGGCCTGATGGCCATCGCCATTGCGGCGTACTGGCTGCTGATCGATCGCCGCGCCAAGGCTTTCATCGGTCTGCTCCTGATCGTCGCCATCAGCGCGGCGCTGTTCGCGATCAACCTCTATTGGAACTACGAGCACTGTTGGGACAACTTCCTGTTCAATCTGTCCAACCGTACCCACAAGGGATTCACACCCTCCGGGCCACCGCTGTACCTGTTGACCCTGCTCTACCTGATCACCCCGCCGCTGCTGCTGGGACTCTTTCGCGCACGGGTCGCGCTGCTTGCGCGCATCCGCGAGCCGCTGGTCGGCGGGTTTGCCGTGTTCGCGGGCGTCCCCTTGCTGCTGTTCGGGCTGCTGTCGTTCAAGAACGTGATCGGGCTGCATTGGCTGCTGGGCTTCTATCCCTTCGTCTTCGTACTCTTCGGCGCGCTCGCCGACGGGCGCTCGCATCGCCAAAGCCTGCGCTTCATGACCGTGTTCTCGCTGTTGCATGTGTTGCTCCTAGGCACCCTGCTCGCCCTGCCCGTGCATGACCTGCGCTTTACCGGCAAGAACTACCCCATGGTCGTCCTCGGCACGCAGACCGAGCGTATCTGGCAGGCCGCGGAGCCGTATGCCAAGGGACGTCATCTGGCCACGCGCGGCTATGCCTCCGCGGCCATACTGGAGTATCACACCGGCCGTCATTTCGCCGTCTTCGGCAGCGGCTCGGATCACGGCCGCGAGGACGACGTGCTGACCGATTTCATGCACTGGAACGGACGCAACGTACTCCTGATCAGCACCAACAATCTGCCAGCCTCGGTTTATGCCCCCTACTTCGCACACGTCGAAAAACGCGTCGTGGAGATCGACGGTGCGCCGATCAGCCTGATCCTCGGAGACGGCTTCCGCTACCCGGCCTACCGGCGCACGATACTGACGCAGATACGCGAACGCTATTATCACTTTCCCGGCTGGCTGCCCGTCGGGTCCTGCCCTTTTACCCAACGCTATTTCGACAGTCGATGACGAGCGCACAGAGCATCCAGACACTGACCGGCTGGGCACAATACCCTCGACGCGAGGCACCGGTGCTCCGTCCCGAGCGCTATCGCCTGCTCGAGAAGGTGGTGCTTGCCGACGACACGCCCCTGATCGCGCGCGGCTGTGGCCGCAGCTACGGCGATGCCGCCCTTGACGGCGACGGACGGGTGGTGGATATGCTCCGGCTCGATCGCATCCTCGACTTCGACCCGCGAAGCGGGCTGTTGCGCGCCGAAGCCGGGCTCACCCTGCAGGCCCTGATTGAATGCCTGTTACCACAGGGTTGGTTCCCGTCCGTGACGCCGGGCACGCGCCACGTCACCCTCGGCGGCTGCGTGGCCAGCGATGTGCACGGCAAGAATCATCATCATGAAGGCAGCTTTTCCGCGTACGTGGACGGCCTGAGCCTGATCGACGCACATGGGCAGGCCCACTGGCTGGACCGCACGAAAACGCCGGACGAATTCCACGCCACCACCGGAGGCATGGGACTCACCGGCCTGATCGGCGAAGTCGCCCTGCGCCTCAAGCGCGTGGAAACCGGCTACATCGAAACGCGTCACCATCCTGCGCGCGACCTGCAGACCTTGATGGCCCGGCTGGCCGACCCCGAGTACGACGATGACTACACCGTGGCCTGGATCGACTGCCTGCGCGGCGGCCGCGGCATTCTCATGCGCGGACACCACGCCCCCCTGGAAAGCCTACCGGCCGCATGGCGGAGGCATGCGCTCAGTCCGCCGGCAAGAGCCGTCAGATCCCTCCCCTTCGATCTGCCCCGCGGACTGCTCAACCGCCATACCGTCTCCGCCTTCAACGCGCTGTATTACCGCGCAAACCTGCGTGGCGGCACGGAAGCCCGCCTGCTCGACTACCGTCGCTTCTTCTACCCGCTGGATACGCTCGGCAACTGGCATCGTCTCTACGGCCGGAGCGGCTTCGTGCAGTACCAGTGCGTGCTGCCGGATGACACCGCAGACAACGGCCTGCGCGCATTGCTGGCGCGCCTGCAAAGCGCCGGTCTCTCGCCTTTCCTCGCCGTTCTCAAACGTATGGGCAAGGCCGGGCCGGCCCCACTGGGGTTTGCGCGCGCCGGCTACACCCTGGCCATGGACTTGCCCCTTTTTGGCGAACAAGCACTGCACCTGTGCGCCGAACTCGATGCCATCACCTTGGCACATGGCGGCCGCGTCTATCTCGCCAAGGATGCCTGTCTCGACGGCGATCGATTCCGCAGCATGTACCCGCGCTATCGCGAATGGCTGCAGGTCAAGCGTCGCCTGGATCCTGAAAACCGTTTCGTTTCCGCGCTGGCCCGGCGGTTGAGTATCCCCGATGACTGAACCCGTACTGATCATCGGCGCCACCTCCGCGATCGCCCGCGCTCTTGCGCGCGCACTCGCCGCGGCTGGCCACGACCTTTATCTCGCGGCCCGCGATGCCGACGAACTGGCCCGTCTTGCCGCCGATCTCCATGTGCGCTTTGGCGTGCGGACCGCTTTCGGCTCTCACGATATTGCCGACACGAACAGCCACGAAAATCTGCTCGCGGCAGCGGATGAAACCCTGGGCGGATTCGGTGGTGTGGTGATGGCCAGCGGTCTACTGGGCGACTGGCCACAGGCGCGCGAGGATGACGATCTGGCCGCTCGGGTCTTCGCGGTCAACTTCACCGCCCCCGCTCTATTTCTCAATCGATGCGCACGCAGGCTGGAGGCCAAGGGTGGCGGTTTCATCGTGGGCATCGGTTCGGTCGCCGGCGACCGCGGCCGCCAGAGCAACTACATCTACGGCGCGTCCAAAGGCGGTTTCGCACTCTACCTGCAAGGTCTGCGCAATCGCCTCTACCGCGCCGGCGTTCACGTGATGACCGTCAAGCCGGGTTTCGTCGACACCGCGATGACCTATGGCCTGCCCGGACTGTTTCTGGTGGCCTCGCCGGAAGCGGTGGCGTCCGACATCATGCGCGGCCTGAGGCGCCGCCGCGACGTGATCTACACGCCCTGGTTCTGGTTCGGCATCCTGTGGATCATCCGCCAGATCCCGGAGCGGCTGTTCAAGCGTTTGAGCCTCTGATCAGTCCAGCCTGAAGCGCGAGATGGCCTTGCGCACCTGACCGGCCAGATCCTCCAGCCTGGCACTCTGCTCGGCCGCATTCCCGGCGCTGGCACGGGCGACGCGGGTGCCCTCGCTGATCGAACTCAGGCTTCGATTGACCTCCTCCGCGACGGCGCTCTGCTCTTCGGCCGCCGTCGCGATCTGCGTCGACATCCGGTCGATGGTCTTGATCGCTTCAGCTATCTCGGCCAAGGAGATCGCGGCGGCTTCCACCTGCCCCTCGCTGTTGCCGGCTTCCTCCCGCACCCCTTCCATCACCGAGACCGCTTCCCTGGCTCCACCCTGCAGACGCTCGATCATGCCCTGGATCTCGGCAGTCGATGACTGCGTACGGTTCGCGAGCGAACGCACCTCGTCGGCCACCACCGCAAAACCGCGCCCCTGTTCCCCGGCTCGGGCGGCCTCGATGGCCGCATTGAGTGCAAGTAGGTTGGTCTGCTCCGTGATCAGGGTGATCACCTCAAGGATCTTGCTGATGTCCTCGGTCTGCGATTCGACCCGCTGGATCACCTCAGTGGCCTTCACCACACGCTGGCTCAGCATATCGATGCTGGTAATCGCGGTGGTTGATGCCAGCGCGCCCTGGTGCGACAGTTCCTGCGCGCTGTGCGTGGCGTCGGCGGTCTCCATGGCGCTGCGCGACACTTCCTGACTGGTGGCGGCCATCTGATTCATCGCGGCGGCCACTTGGCCCGTCTCCGCGTCCTGCCTGGACAATTCATCGTTGGTGCTTTCGGTGATGCCCTTGAGATCGATCACCGAACGGCAAACCTCGTCGCCGGCGCTGCGCATCTGGCGGATGATATCGCCTAGCGCCGACTGCACGCTGGCCGCCGCACCTGCGATGCGACCCAGCTCATCCCGGGTGCGCGACGTCACCGGCCGGGTGAAATCGCCACTGGCCATACGCTCGAGATCGCCCACCAGGACTCTCGCCGGCCGCACGATGGTCGCCTCGAGTACTGCCATGAACCACACGAAGGAAATGGCCACGGCCAGCCCCATCAGCCAAAAACTCAATTCGATGTGCCAACGCATGCTGCCGGCCACCTGCAGCAGATGCTGGACACCCGTCGTATCGATCGTCTGAACGCCGGACAGCTGCTGTCGGACCGCTTCGCTGCCCGACCAGGAAACCCACAGGCCATAGACGGAAGCCGCGAGCAGCATCGCGGTCGCCAGGCCCGTGATCAAAATCAGTTTGTTGCGGATGCTTTCCCGGATGAAATGCATGATCGCGTCGTTCTCCTCAGCCGTCGCGCAATCGCGCGCTATTGTTATGATTGATCGTGCGGTTTACGCGCCTTGCGGCCCCGTAGACCCTGCCCAGGATATCGGCGCCGCAACGGTCATTCTTGAGGCCGGACAGGCGCGCCTTCATGAGTGCCCGCCACAGTATCGGATTGCGCGCTGTCCCGCCATGGGGCTAGTCACCGCCCGAATTTGGCATTACAATGCGCGACCTTGATGGGGCGGTAGCTCAGCTGGGAGAGCGTCGCGTTCGCAATGCGAAGGTCGGGAGTTCGATCCTCCTCCGCTCCACCATCAAACAGTCTCACGCCATCTCTTGGCGTCTCAAAAGCCGCATAGTTACTAGCTATGCGGCTTTTTCTTTGTCTCACGTTGCCTCATGTAGTCCCTTGTCATCTTGGGGCAACTGGGGGCAACATTGAGGGCAACTCTCCAAGCGCCCAAGGAGTTGCCCCCAAATGCCGCTAAATGACATCAGAATCAAGCAGGCCAAACCCAAAGACAAAGCTTACAAAATCTCCGACGAGAAAGGCCTCTATCTCGAAGTTGCTCCTTCTGGCGGCAAATGGTGGCGCTTCAAATACCGCTACGATGGCAGGGAAAAACGCCTCTCTCTTGGCGTATATCCCGAGATTAGCCTAGCACTGGCTCGTGACCGCCGGGATGAGGCCAGAAAGCTAGTCGCCACTGGTGTCGATCCGAGCGCGCATCGTAAAGCCACCAGGCTTGCCAAAGTTGAGTCAAATGGAAACACATTCGAGGTAGTAGCGCGGGAATGGTTTGCGAAGTGGCAGACCACCAAATCTAAAAATCATTCGAATAAGGTCATGCGTCGCTTCGAGCGCGATGTATTCCCATGGATAGGCCGACGTGCCATAGCCGACATCAAGCCTCAGGAACTACTGACTGTATTGCGTCGGATTGAAGAGCGAGTAGTCGAGACTGCTCACAGAGCGAAACAAAACTGTGGGCAGGTCTTTCGATATGCAGTTGCAACAGGTCGAGCTGAACGTGACGTAACCTCTGACCTTAAAGGTGCACTAACCCCCTGGAAGCCCGAACACTTCGCAAGCATCACCGATCCAGAGAAGATTGGCCCCCTACTTCGGGACATGTATGCATACCGGGGCAGCTTACAAGTCAAAGCTGCGCTTCGGATGCTTCCGCATGTTTTTTTAAGACCAAGTGAACTACGCCTGGCTGAATGGAAAGAGTTTGATTTGAATGCTGCACGTTGGGATATACCTGCTAATCGGATGAAAACGCGCCAGGATCACGTCGTCCCCCTCTCCTCACAAGTCCTCGAAATTCTCTCCGAACTTAGACCGCTTACGGGTGGCGGTATCTACGTTTTCAGTGGGAGGGGACCAAGAAATCCGATATCAGACAACACCATCAACAAGGCATTACGCAGAATGGGGTATTCAACCAAGAACGATATAACTGGACACGGGTTCCGCGCCATGGCTCGAACCGTACTTGATGAGAAGCTAGGCTTTCGCGTTGACTGGATTGAGCATCAACTCGCACATGCAGTGCGTGATCCCAACGGTCGCGCATACAACAGAACGGCGCATCTTGAAGGTAGGCGGGAAATGATGCAGGCATGGTCGGACTATTTGGATAGATTAAGGGAGGAAAGGGAAAGTAGCTAGTAAGACCCAAATATGGCCCACCAGTTTAGACAAAGTGAAAAACTAATGAACTCTGAACATTCAGACCGCATAAAGTCATTAATTGACAAAATCCTAGATACTGATCTGAGCGAGGACTACGAGTGGACAGAAAATGACGCTGTGGTTCATGACCTCGCCGTATATCTAGATCATTTTTCAGAATTAGAAAATTACAGGAAATTGCAGACAGAGATCAGAAAGAGAATTTCACTTGACGGCGTCATAATTAATACAAAATCCGTTTTGTCTTCTCTTGATGACCTACTCCACCTACCCGAGCTGGGGCCGACTCTAAATGCTATTTTTTCTGAGATCCAATCTGAAGAGCCAAAGGCACGCACTATACCGGCGCAGCTTCGACATGCGTATGATTTCTATTCACTAGATGGGTCAATTGAAAACCTGGAATATCCAAAACTGCATATTCTTGAATTGCAGCGCTCGCTGGATTGCGCGATCAAGGCGCTTGAATGCATTGCTAATCGAAATTATGGTAATAAGCCGGGGGCTCGCGAAAAAGAGATGGTCCCGCTGATTTTACATTTAAAGGTTACTCTCGATCACTATTGTGGGAAATCGTCGCAAACGCATGTTGCCGGCAGTATTTATGAGCTTATATCGTTAGTAGGAATGAGGATTAATAAGAAAACTATACGCAACATCCTCTCATCCCACTAAACCCACCTTTACAGTCATGTTTGTTGGGACAGCATATTTTTGTTCTTTGACATAATGCTTTTCAACAGAACAAGAAACCAAACAAACATGACGGTTAACAGATGAAAGATAAACGACAACAACTATTAGAAGAATCAGCATTTCTTCGTGAAAAACAGTTGGTTGGTGACATACAAAAGAACTGCATTGGTTTGCTTCCATTTTCCAGAGCAACACTTTGGAGGCATGTTAAAGCTGGCACATTCCCTCAACCAGTAAAGCTGTCAGAAAAAACCACGGCGTGGCCAACCATTGAAATCAAAAAATGGATGGCAGATCCAGCAGCATACAAGGCCGGAAAGGTCCGTTACTAAATGTGCTCAGATCATCAATCTAGTAGCTATACATTATCCCATAACAACTAAACAGGAGGACCCCGGCATGCGAAATTGAGGAGATATCGGGGACTGAATACGAGAGGACACTAATGAGGTAACGCGCGGCCGGGGCAAAAAAGCCCCGATGAATATCCATACAATATTTGAAAGTCGACTTCCGCGTCGACCATATTGCTCGAATGAGTTGAGCCAAGGTTTACTGATTCGCCCAGCAATTGACGCAATGGAACACCGCTACATTCAGCCAAACGCGCCTTTATCAGTCGCCTGGCTGGTCTTTGATCTAGACTATCCCGGTGCCGCCTTCGCTTGGGAGCATGCCAATCTTCCCCCGCCGACGATGACGGTCATCAATCCGCAGAACGCTCACGCTCACCTGTTCTATGGATTGGAAACACCCGTCGTAACGAGTGAAGCCGCACGTGATGCGCCGATTCGTTACGCTGCCGCCCTGCAAGCAGCCTTCTTGGCTAAGCTGCGCGCTGATCCAGGCTACGCTGGGCTCATCGCTAAAAATCCCTATCACGATAATTGGCGGTCAATATGGGTTCATCATCTTTACGATCTAAATGAGTTGGCTGAGTGGGTGGATCTCCCCAAGCATAATGCTCAACGCGAAACGCTTGGCCTTGGGCGAAACTGTACTATGTTCGATGAACTCAGGGCTTGGGCATATCAATGGGTTAGAGAATACAAGCGGAATGAGGCCACAGTGTCAGAATGGCATCGCGCAGTTTTCGCGCAAGCAGAAAATCTGAATGTGTTCGATATTCCTCTGCCTAATAATGAGGTCAAAGCAACTGCAAAAAGTGTCGCTAAGTGGACTTGGCAGCACTTCAACGAGAGTCGTTTTTCTGCTATTCAGTCCGCCAGAGGCAAGCGTGGTGGGCGTCCTGCGACAACAACACTTAGTGGAAAGCCATGGGTTTCTATGGGGGTGAGTCGCGCAACTTATTATCGCCGCATGAAAAATGATCTAATGGTTTAATGGAACATCATCTAATGAGACAAAAACCATATCAGATAACAGCGCCCTGCCCGCCAAATGCGGCAGGCGAATTATATTCTAAGTTAATTTTTTGAATTTAATGTTTTTTGATAGACTATTGGCGGCGCTACCAGATCGATACCAGCATCGCCTTAGACCCGGTTCGCGAGATAATAGTTAGGTAGAATAATCCTATCATTTAGGCATAATGCCTCATATTTCATTTTAATAACATGCCTATTAATCTTTCTCAGCAACAAGTCGGACGGGCAGATGGTCCATACAGGCATTGAGCAGCCTCAACGGCAGTTCTGGCTCCCAGAAACGGCGATTGAAGCGATAGACGAATTCGTTCAGATATTCCTGCAGATATTTGCCGGATACCCCATGGAATGTGCCCAAAAGAAAGGCCTTGAGGTTACCAATGGCGATGTGTACCCACGGCAACCATTCGTCCACCTGTTGCGATTTGGTCACGCGCCCCTCATGCTCCTGGCTCTCTCCGAGAACCCGCAGCGCTATCAAGCCGTCGGTACGGGTAGGTTGCTTGGGGCGCAAGCGTCGCCGCGCGAATTCGCGAATCCGGTCGGCAGAGACCGAAGGCGTCGTCTCTATGGCAATAAAGCCCGCCTTCTTGCCCCGGTTTTCCACGGCAACCAGGATCGGTGTCTTGCCTTCGGCCCCTCGACCGCTCTTCCCGCCAGACCGGCGTCCACCGACAAAGGCATCGTCCAACTCCACCAGCCCTTCCAAGCGATACAAGCTGTCGCGATCGCCCATGGCGCGGCGCATGCGGCGCAACATCCGGTGAGCCGTGATCCAGGAGACCCCAATCTGCTTCGACAGCCGCAGGGCCGACAGTCCGCCCTTGTCGCTCGCCATCAAATAGATGGCCAGGAACCATTGCACCAGGGGCACATTGGACGAATGAAAAATCGTTCCGGCCGTCACCGAGGTCTGATGGCGACAGTGCCCGCACTGAAAGAGTTTTCGTCCAGCGATCCAGTATCCGCGGTCATGCCCGCACTTGGGGCATTGAAACCCCTCGGGCCAGCGCTTTTGTTTCAGCGCCTCCAAGCAGGCCTCTTCCGTGCCAAACCGCGCTTGCCATTGCACGAGGTTCATCGCTTCAGCTTTCATCTCAGGGCTCCTTTCTCCATTTTTCACAACGAGTTAGAGCTTTGTTGCTGAGAATGGTTCAGAGGCATGTTTAATAAAGTGCCACAAATAAAAAACCCGCCGAGGCCAGTGACGCGTCCGGCGGGCGTATGGCTGTATTTTAGCCATACTGTTTAAGTGGTCTGACGGGCGGCACTGACCCAAGCCGTTCCCCCATGCCCTTTGTTAGCTAAATATGATGTCCTTGAAGTTATATAGCGAATTATTGAACGAAATGTGCCTATAAATCTGCTCTTTTGTCCAGCCCCGCTTTCCGAGATCACGACACAGCTTCGTCTCGAAACTGAGGGTGCACACGAACATGACGTTACCCCATCGATTCTCCTGCCCAAGCAAGGAAGACGGACCGTTTTGACTAGCGTCACGCTTAACAACGTCAAGCCATCTTAACAACCGCGAATAATCCTTTGCATTCTTCCGGCTGCGTTCAACCTCAATCCACCATACCTTACCGTCAGCCCGCAACAGCGTATCGGGTTTTTTCCCCGCAATGCCCTCTTCCCCACCGAGCCATAACCCACGGGCGATCTCTCGTTCCGTTGAAACACGAAAACCCTTGATTATGGATCCCAAAGCAATCTCGTTGGCAATGCAACGATGACGGAAATGAGCAGTACTGAAACTACGCAGCAAGTCTTTACCTGTGGCTGCCGCGATCCCTAGTTGGTTTAATGAACGGGCTCCGGCTTCTGAAAGCGCATAGATTGTGCTGCCGTCTGGGGCTCTGGCGCTCAGTACGCGGCGTTTGCCACGCAAGCGGCGCAAGGTCCTTTGTGACATACGTAACCCGCTCGCAGTCGGTTGAGCGGGTTTCAGGTCCGGTGCTTCGCGTGGCTGCTGTGACCAGCGCTGCCATAGAAGAGCGGCAAGGTCGCGTGTACGCAGCCAACCGAATCGGTTGAGAGCGCGTAACACACGCAATTCATTCTCTTGGGCAATCACTCGCCCATCGTGCTTATTCATTGGCTTGTCCCACATGGTTGCATACCATGTATAGCGACTAAGCCAGTTCGTTGGGCACGTCGCCTGGGGCCGAATGGGAAAGGCGAACAGCCACATTTTTTCAAAGAACGCCATGTCCTATGCCTGGTCTGAACGACCAGCCGGACATTCTGGCATCTGGACGATGCCCGCGCTCTGAACGTCGGGGCGTCCCTCGCCTTTCGCAATGCGCTACCGCGCACTGCTCAACGCGCGGGAAACCCGCCCAACCGCCTGCGCTGGACACGCAGGTGGCTTCGGCTTTGCCTCGGTCTTCACGGTGCTCGACTTGGGCGGGTTTCCCGCGCCTCCGGCTTGGGACGCCGGGGCTGCGCCCCCCGACTAACTGCCGGTCCGTGGGCGGACCTCTGGCGTCTGGGGCCGCCAGCGTCAGTCGGCTCCCCCCTGCCTGGAAGCGACCGGATTGGGGCCGGTGCGTTCCCAGGTGCGGTGCTTGCGCGGAACATCGCCCCGCGCGTCGCTGGCCGCATGGTACCCTTTGTAGCTCGGCTATCGCCCAGCCTCAGCGGGCTTGCCATGCGGCATGGTATGGAGGCATTCCACAGCTGTCGCTAGCGCTCCGTTGCGCATTGCCTGACAACGTCACAAAGACTAGTAACCCCATGAACGCAGTAGAAATCGAATCAGCATTATCGGAACTGGCCCTTCAAACCTTCGACGCGGCTGAATTCCCATTCGCCTTCCTGGCTGCCTTCGGCAACAAGGAAACGACGCTCAAACGCCTGCGCACGGGCAACAACAACGCGTCTGATGTGCCCGGAGCCGTGCTCCAACGCAACAACATACATATTGCCGTGTGTGAGCCCGGCAATGTGGGCGATACCCTTAAAGCATTGCACGGCAGCGCGGCCACCACCAAAGCCAAGGCGAAGTTCATTCTAGCGACTGACGGGCAAACACTTGAAGCCGAAGAAATGGCAAGCGGGGAAACTATCGCCTGCGACTATGCAGACTTTCCTGACCACTTCGGTTTCTTCCTGGCCTTGGCGGGCATCTCCACCATTAAGGAGATCAAAGACAACCCTATTGACGTTCGCGCGACTGGTCGCTTGAACAAGCTCTATGTCGAGTTACTACGAGAAAACCCTGATTGGGCGACAGAAGAGCGTCGCCACGACATGAACCATTTCATGGCGCGTCTGGTGTTTTGCTTCTTTGCCGAAGACACTGACATATTCAACGGCGAAGGACTGTTCACCCGCACCGTTGAGCAAATGGGCGAACGCGACGGCTCTAATACCCATCAGGTGCTATCCGAAATCTTCCGCGCCATGAACGTCAAGATCGAAGAGCGTACCGACACCCGACCCCGGTTACCGAGTTGGGCCGATCAGTTTCCTTATGTGAACGGCGGCCTGTTTTCGGGCAGCACGGAGGTTCCGCGCTTCACGCGCATGGCGCGCACGTATCTGCTGCATGCTGGAAATCTGAACTGGAAGGAGATCAACCCGGATATCTTCGGCAGCATGATCCAGGCCGTGGCCGACGATGAAGAACGCGGTGCTCTGGGCATGCACTACACCAGCGTGCCAAACATATTGAAGGTGTTGAACCCTCTCTTCCTCGATGACTTACGCGAGCAACTGGAAGCGGCTGGCGACAACAAGGCCAAGCTGCTCAATTTGCGCAAACGCATGGCGCGCATTCGCGTTTTCGACCCTGCATGTGGTTCGGGCAATTTTCTAGTGATCGCCTACAAGCAGATGCGTGCGATCGAGGCCGAAATAAACCGCCGCCGGGACGAGGCCCACCTGGGAAGTGACATTCCGCTAACTAATTTCCGAGGCATCGAACTGCGCGACTTTCCTGCTGAAATAGCGCGTCTGGCACTGATAATTGCTGAGTTCCAATGCGATGTGCTCTATCGAGGCCAGCAGGATGCTCTGGCGGAGGTTCTGCCGCTAAACTCCCAGAACTGGATCATCTGCGACAATGCTCTGCGCTTGGATTGGTTGAGTCTTATGGACGTTCACCGCACGGGTGTCAAACTTGTGACTGACGACTTGTTTGGAGCACCTGTTAAGCAAACTGAAATCAACTTCGATAACGAAGGAGGAGAAATTTATATTTGCGGAAATCCGCCATATAAAGGGAGTCAGACGCAGACAAAAGATCAAAAAGCCGACCTCGAATCCGTATTTAATCCCTATGGAATTTCATCCAAGCAAATAGATTATGTTGGCGGTTGGTTCATGAAAGCAGCGGCCTTTTCTGCGGTAACAAAAGCAGAATCAGCTTTTGTTAGTACCAACTCAGTTTGTCAGGGAAGAATTGTACCGTTGTTGTGGCCAAAAATATTTGAGGTGGGTTCATTCATACGTTTTGCTCACACATCATTCAAATGGGCAAATCTTGCTAGTAAGAATGCCGGTGTCACAGTAGCAATAGTTGGTCTATCGACTGAAACTTCAAAGAAAAGACGTCTGTATGACTCATCCGCAGATGGAGAACTTATAGTTCGAGAAGCAGCAAACATCACTCCTTATCTAACTATCGGCGAAAACATCGTAGTTCACGGACAACGGAGTAGCGTATCAGGACTAACTGAAATGTCCTTTGGAAACATGCCGGTTGATGGTGGGAATCTTTTACTCTCTGCGGAAGAAATTCCGTTGCTGAGCTTGTCTCCCCCTGAATCGGATCAATTTCTACGCCGGATCTATGGCTCGGCTGAATTCATCCGTGGATTGGTTCGTTACTGCCTTTGGATTACTGATGAGGCTTTACCTAGGGCGATGGGAATAAGAGCCATACGGGAGCGAATTGATAGCGTAAAGAGCATGAGGGAAGCGAGTAAAGATTCAGGCACAAGAGATATGGCTAAGCGGGCCCATCAATTTCGCGAGATGAATCATGCAACACATCACACTTTAATTCTGCCTGGTGTTTCCTCAGAAGGCCGCGAATACCTACCTGTTGGGTTGCTTGATAACAGATCCGTTGTCAGCAACCTTGCCTTTGCTCTTTACGATGCTCCTTTATGGAACATGGCACTCATTGCTTCTCGTCTGCATCTAATCTGGATTGGCACTGTCTGCGGGAAGATGAAAACCGACTTCCGTTATTCTAATACCCTTGGCTGGAACACCTTCCCGGTACCACTACTCACTGAGCAGAATAAAGCAGATCTAACCACTTGCGCGGAAAACATTCTTCTCGCCAGAGAGGCGCATTTTCCGGCCACGATCGCCGATCTTTATGACCCAGAAAAAATGCCCGATAACCTGCGTCACGCCCATAAACGCAATGACGAAGTATTGGAACGCATCTATATTGGCCGCCGATTCCGAAACGATACCGAACGGTTGGAAAAACTGTTCGATCTATATACAAAAATGACGACGGTGAAGGGACAACCTCTGGCGGCAGTGAAGAAAAGGAAGAAAGCGTGAGCGATCAAAATACCAATCCCACCAATGCCTACACCGTACCGTCGGTATCCATCAACACAGCGCGTACTGGCGCTTCAACCCATGCCAACGCACTGGGTATGCGGCCGATGCAAGAGCGTGCCTACGCTAAGCGTGGTGAACAGTATCTGTTGATCAAAGCGCCCCCTGCATCGGGTAAGTCCCGTGCACTGATGTTCATCGCGTTAGACAAGCTCCACAATCAGGGTTTGCAGCAAGCAATCATTGTTGTGCCCGAGCGTTCCATCGGCGGCAGCTTTGCCGACGAGTCACTGACGCAGTTCGGTTTCTACTGGGACTGGCAGGTCAGTCCGCAATGGAACCTCTGCAACGCCCCAGGCGTGGACGAACCGCGGGTAGCCAAGTCCAAGGTCGATGCCGTGCGCACATTTCTGGCAAGCGGAGAGCAGGTACTTGTCTGCACCCATGCTACCTTCCGCTTTGCGGTCGAAGAGTTAGGCGTAGAAGCCTTCGATAATCGCTTGATCGCCGTTGACGAATTTCATCATGTTTCAAGCCATGCGGACAATAAGCTTGGCAACCAACTGGGTACTTTTATTGCTCGCGACAAGGTCCACCTAGTGGCCATGACTGGCTCCTATTTTCGCGGGGACAGTGTCGCTGTGCTAGCACCCGAGGATGAGGCTCGGTTCGAAACGGTGACATACACCTATTACGAACAACTCAACGGTTACCGCTGGCTAAAATCTCTGGATATTGGCTACTTCTTCTACACCGGGCGCTATGTAGATGCGGTAGAAAAGGTCTTAGATCCGGCACTAAAAACCATCGTGCATATCCCCAGCGTCAACTCGCGTGAGAGCCTGCAAGACAAAGAGCGAGAAGTAAACGAAATCATGAATTCCTTGGGTGAGTGGAAAGGTGTTGACTCGTCCACGGGCTTCCATTTGGTACAAACGCCAGCGGGGCAAACGTTAAAGGTGGCGGATTTGGTGGACGACAGCGATCCGGCCAGGCGTACGCGTGTATTGTCTGCACTGAAAGATCCCTCGCAGAAAGAAAACCGTGATCATGTGGATGTGATCATTGCGCTAGGCATGGCGAAAGAGGGCTTCGATTGGATCTGGTGCGAGCATGCATTGACCATCGGCTACCGAAGTAGTCTGACCGAAATCGTGCAGATTATCGGCCGAGCAACTCGTGATGCCGAAGGTAAAGAGCGTGCCCGCTTCACCAATCTGATCGCCGAACCGACAGCCGAGCAAACTGCCGTAACCGAAGCAGTTAACGACATGCTCAAAGCCATCTCGGCTAGCTTGTTGATGGAGCAGGTGCTGGCACCTCGTTACGAGTTCACACCTAAAAATACCGGGCCAAAAGAAGGGTTCGATTATGGCGAAGAAGGCTACCAGGATGACGGGCATAACATCGGTGTAAACAAGGACACCGGGCAGATTCATGTTGAAATCAATGGGCTATCAACCCCGCAAAGCCCGGAGGCAACACGGATCTGCAAAGAAGATCTGAATGAAGTCGTGACCAGTTTTTTACGGGAAAAGACCGTATTAGAGCGGGGGTTGTTCGACAAGGAAAATACCCTGCCCGAAGAGCTGACGCAGTTGCATATGGGCAAGATCGTACGCGAGCGTTACCCCGATCTGAGCGAGGAAGACCAGGAAGCAATCCGTCAGCACGCTATCGCTGCCATGAATGTAACGCAGCAAGCCAAGCTAGCGCTGGCCCAGGCTGATGCCAATGGTACGACCCAAGGCAGTACAGCCTTACTGGATGGCGTCCGGAGATTCGTCAATGTGCGCGACCTGGATATCGATCTGATCGACCGCATCAATCCTTTCGATGCTGCATATGCAGTGCTCGCAAAAACGATGAATGAAAAATCGCTGCGCCAGGTGCAGGCCAGCATTGCCGCTAAACGAGTTAGCATTCCAGAAGATGAGGCCCGCGAGCTAGCGAAGCGGGCATTACAGTTCAAACGTGAACGGGAACGCTTGCCCGACATCAATTCACCTGATGCTTGGGAAAAGCGCATGGCCGAAGGAATAGCCGCGTTGGCACGTTATCGTGCGCAGGCAATGCAGTCCGGAAATAAGGGGCTGCCAACGCCTAATGGAACCCCGCCCATGCCAAAAGTCGTTGAGCCCAAAAAGGAATAACAATTATCGCCCCCCGAATTAACAGGGCCAACCTATTTCTAGTCTTTGACACTAATCCATCATCCAGTTATGTACTGAGCGAAATTAGTACAACAATTGCAAAAGGTATAAACATGTCACAGCCACGTTTTTGGAGGGAGCTACATCAGTTAAAAGTTCAAACTCTTTTCATTCAAAAACTACTGTTACGTGCTGAGCGTAGTGAGCGCTGGACAAAAATAACCTTTGCAATAACTTCGAGCACGAGTATTGGTGCATGGGTGATCTGGCAAGAGTGGGCTTGGATTTGGGGTGCTATTATAGCGGCTTCCCAAGTGCTTTATGCTATTTATCCGCACTTACCTTATAGAGATAGATTGAAAATTTATTCGTCAATTTTGCGTGATTTTGAATACTTATTTATTGACGCCGAAGACGAATGGCAATCCGTTTCTGATGGAAGCATGTCAAACAAGCAAATAAATAAAGCGTGTTTGAAATTACAGAGAAAAAAAACTGCCATTTTAAATAAGCACATGCCAAATGGTGTTTTTCCTTCTAATTCAAAAATTTCTAGTCAAGCGGAACGTGAGGCTGAAAGCTATTTCACTTACCACTACCCCATTGATGAAAGCGATGAGTCAGCCGAATCAATACAGTTGTCATAAGTTGTGCGTGAGGCATGATCGAAATGAACGATGACGAGCTGCTTGAAGCCTTGGGTGTGGAAATCACACCCATCAAGACCATCAGTCGTACGCCGCGAGAGGAACGCATCCTCGCAGGTTTCGAGGACGTCCTTCGCTTCTACGAAACGCACGGCCGCCCACCGATGCATGGAGAGAACCGCGACATCTTCGAGCGTTTATATGCCGTGCGCCTGGATCAGATACGCAAATTGCCGGAAGCGCAGGCCTTGCTAGCAGAGATCGATGCTCCTGGTCTACTCGTGGGTGCGGCCACGCCCCCCGTCGAGGTTGAGGATCTGGACGAGGATGCCCTGCTGGCCGAACTAGGCATTGACGATGGGCCCACTGAGCAAAATGACCTCACTGTGTTGCGTCATGTGCGCTCATACACTGAACGGCGCGCGGCGGAAGAAGTGGCTGACCGCATACCATGTGAGGACTTCGACCAGTTCCAGCCGTTATTCGAGCAAGTAGAGCGGGAACTTAATTCTGGCATCCGCAAAACATTGCGGTTCGGACGTAATGCCAGCATCGTCAGCGGGGACTTCTTCATTTTGGGCGGACAGCTTGCCTACGTGGCCCATGTTGGAGAAACCATCAAGGCTCCAAATGGTGCAAGCGATGCACGCCTTCGTGTTATCTACTCCAATGGCACAGAAAGCAACTTGTTGCGCCGCTCACTCCAACGCGCTCTCTACAAAGACGAGACTGGTCGCCGCCTGACCCCTGCTCCGGATATGGGGCCATTGTTTGGCGATGTGGTCGAGCCCGATGACGTTGAAACCGGAACCATCTATGTGCTGCGTAGCTTATCCGAGCATCCATTCATCACAGAACATCGAGACCTGATACACAAGATCGGAGTTACTGGTGGCAAGGTGGAAACACGCATAGCACATGCAGAAAAGGATTCCACCTACCTGTTGGCAGGAGTGGAGGTGGTCGCCACCTACAAGCTCCACAATGTAAACCGCACCCGCCTGGAAAACATCTTCCATCGCCTATTCGGCGCTGCGCAGCTCGAATTGACCATCGAAGATCGCTTTGGCAATCCAGTAAAGCCGAGAGAATGGTTTCTTGTGCCACTCCATGTGATTGATGAAGCGGTTCAGCATATTCGGGATGGGTCCATTACTGATATCGTCTATGATCCCAGGATGGCTCAGCTAACACGTAATCAGTGATATGCTCGTCGTTCACAGGGTGGAAGACTTCATGAGCAAGGGGCAACTTTGGGGGCAACATCTCAACGAAGACTGATTGATTGATCTAAAAATCAATTGGTTATGCGTTTTGTTTGATAGTCCTCCGCCCACCAATTTCCCTTCTTGCCCGTCAGCGACAAGGCGGGCTGAGGCGCCCTGAGTCTGCATACGATGCAGGCTTCCACGGCCGGCAGCCGACCCAAGCCAGGCGTCATACCGTTGCGCGGCGGCGCGATGCGGTACCCGTACGGACTTCCGCACGGGGCGACGAGACTGCCCTCCGCCGTGACACCCGACCACCCGATGCCTACCGGGCAACGCATGCACGCCATCGTCCATTTCTTCATTCAGTACATCCACCCGCTGATTCAGGCCGTCGCCCCGGTCCTGCATGAATACGGCCTCGTCGCGTTGGTTGGTATCCTGTTCATCGAGAACATGGGACTGGTCTTCGCACCGGGCGAATCCATGGTCGTGGCCGCTGGTTTTTTGGCCGGTCGAGGCGTGCTCCCGCCGTTGCCATCGGCGGTGGCTGCAATCATCGCGACCACGCTAGGCAGTTATCTCGCCTGGTGGCTGGGCGACCGTTACGGACACCCCTTCGTGATCCGATACGGGCGGTTTGTCGGCGTAACCCCGCCTCGCTGGGAAAAGGCACATCGCTTTTTCACCCGTTTCGGGCCTGCAGTTGTCGCAGGCGGTCGATTCGTGGTGCCGCTGAGACAACTTCAGGGGTATGTTGCAGGCAGCGCGGAAATGCGTTTCCGCTCGTTCGCGCTGTGGAGCTCCCTCGGCGCGATCGTCTGGGTCATCTCCTGGGGCGGGCTCGCCTTCTGGCTTGCGGATCAGATTCCTGTCGGGCATTGATGCGCCGAATGGACCACGGTGGCCCGAATTAGGGTATCGGTACCGGCGATGCCTCCAAACGTCTGCCGTCGGCAGCGAACAGGTGCCAGCGCTTGGCTCTGAATCGCATACACGCCGACACGGTGTGCGCATCGAATTCACGCATACGCACCGTCACTGGCTGCGTATCCAGCGTACCGTGCAGCAAGGTCTCCCCGCCAAGCGGCTCGTATAATTCCAGCGCGAACGTCAATCCCGCCTGGTTGGCCTCGATCGGCTCCATATCCTCCGGACGAACCCCCAGCCAGACCTCAGCCCCGGATACGGATATCGGCTGTGTCAAACCCAGCTCGGCGCCACCTTTGAGCCGTATCCGCCGCCCTTCTCCGTCCAGGCTGGCACGCAGGAGATTCATGGGCGGGCTGCCCAGAAAACCGGCCACGAACGTGCTGGCCGGGCGCTCGTAGATTTCCACCGGCGTCCCGATTTGTTCCACCCGTCCTTGATTCATCACCACGATCCGGTGGGCAAGCGTCATCGCTTCGATCTGGTCATGGGTTACATAAAGCGTAGTGGTGCCGATCTGCTGGTGCAGCCGCTTGATATCGAGGCGAACCTGCGCGCGCAATTGGGCATCCAGATTGGAAAGCGGTTCGTCGAACAGAAACACTTCAGGCTCGCGTACGATCGCACGCCCCATCGCGACACGTTGGCGCTGTCCGCCTGACAATTCACGCGGTTTGCGCGAAAGCAGCGCTTCAAGACCCAGCAGCTTTGCGACCCAGTCCACGCGTTGGGCGATGGCAGGCCTGGATAGACCACGCAGCTTGAGTCCGTAAGCCATGTTTTTGTAAACGCTCATATGCGGGTACAGCGCATAACTCTGGAACACCATGGCGATATCGCGTCTGCGCGGATCCAGGTCGTTCACACGCCGACCGCCGATATCGATATCCCCTGCGGTAGGGACGTCGAGACCTGCCAAAATCCGCAGCAGCGTGCTCTTGCCGCATCCGGATGGTCCCACGATCACGAGAAACTCCCCGTCGAGCACGTCCAGATCGAGCGATTCGATTATTCGACTTTCGCCAAAATATTTGCTCAGTCCCTTGAGATTGACGCTCGCCATCGCTATTTGCCTGTTTCCGTAAAACCCTTGATGAAAACGCGCTGCATCATCAGAACCACCAGAACGGGTGGCACTAAGGCCAGCAATGCGACGGTCATGACCTGATTCCATTGCGGCACGGCAAAACCGTTGGCTGCGCTGATCACGCCCTGCATACCCATCACCACGGTTTCGTACCCCGGGTGCGTGGTCGTCAATAACGGCCACAAATATTGGTTCCACCCGTACACGAACTCCAGCACGAACAGTGCAGCGATATTCGTGCGAGATAGCGGCAATGCCATATCGAAGAAAAAGCGCATCGGCCCGGCCCCGTCCAGCCGCGAAGCATCGACCAGATCCTGGGGCAGCGTCATAAAGAACTGACGAAACAGAAATGTTGCGGTTGCCGACGCGATCAACGGCAGAATCAAGCCTGCATAGCTATTGAGCAAATGGAGATCGGCAGCAATCCGGTAGGTCGGGAAGAAACGGACCTCGACAGGTAGCATCAGCGTCACGAAAATTAGCCAGAAGGCGATCATTCTGCCGGGAAAACGAAAATATACGATGGCATAGGCGGACAGAATGGAAATAACCAATTTGCCGAGGCTAATCCCCAGCGCCATCAGCAGGCTGTTGAGCAGCATGCGCCATACCGGTATGGCGCTTGGCAGCCCTTCGAACAGTATATGGTGAAGATTGGCGAACAACCGGTGGCCGGGCAACCAGGGGAAATTGCCGAGCAAATCGCGTGCGTCATGGCTTGCCGCAACGATGGCGACGTAGATCGGCAACAACAGCCACAGTGCGCCACATAGCAGCACGAGGTGCCTGAGCCAATGGCCTGCGGATCTCATCGGTAATGCACCCTGCGTTCGATCAATCGGAACTGGATCGCCGTGAGTGTGCTTACCATGATCATGAGCAATATCGACTGTGCGGCCGCCGAACCCAGATTGAGATTCTGGAAGCCGTCCCTGTAGACCTTGTAGACCAGTGTCTCGGTCGCACCGGCGGGGCCGCCGCCGGTAACGAGATCTATGATCGAAAAGGTGTCGAAAAACACGAATAGCGTGTTCATGACCAGCAAAAAGAAGGTGGTCGGCGCCAGCAGCGGGAACACAATATCCCGGAAACGCATGAATGGGCCTGCGCCATCCAATGTGGCAGCTTCCAACAGGGTCGGGGGGATGGCTTGCAAACCGGCCGTGAAAAAAAGAAAGTTGTAAGCGAGTTGTTGCCACACCGTGAGGGCAATCACCAGCAACATCGCCTGGGTGCCGTTCATCGCGTAATTCCAGTGCACACCCAGTGCTATCAAAACCCGGCTGCCCAGGCCCGTCTGAGGGGCAAACAAAAACATCCATAACACCGCCGCAATCGCCGGCGCGACCGCGTAGGGCCACAGGAACAGCAGACGATAGAGCTGTCGGCCTCGAAGAACCCCATCTGCGAGCACGGCAAACAGAAGGCCGAGTGACATGGCCAGCAACGCGGTCGATCCAGCGTAGATCAGGGTCACCCAAAATGAATGCACGAAGCCACCGTCGGCCAACAGAACAGCAAAATTATCAAGGCCGACAAAATGCCGTTGGATGCCGAAAATCCCCACCTGATAAAACGAATCGATCAAGGCTTCCGCGCTTGGCCAAACGAAAAACACCAGGGTGACCAGAAGTTGCGGTGCCAGCAGTACGTATGGCAACCAGCGATTCGGGAATATGCCTGGCTCGGTACGGCTCATGGATATCGAGTTGATGGTCTGTCTGTGGCGAGGTGGGCACCCGCGACCCAATCGCGGGTGCCCACACTCCGGACGCGATGTCGGAACTCAGCGATACGTATCGCCGAACTGCTTCAGCAGCACGTCACCCTTTTTGACAATGGTCGCAAGCGCCTGGTGCGCGCTGGTGCGACCGGTAAACACCGCCTCCATCTGGTCGCGCTCGATCTGCCGGATCTGAGGCATGAATCCAAGCCGTATACCCATGGTCCAGGCCTTTGGCGCACGATAGGTAAGTTCCTCGATGGCGACCTTCGCACCTGGCTCACGCTGATAGAAACCATCGGTCTCAAGCGCCTTGTAACCGGCCACCGTCACGGGAACGTAGCCGGTATGGCTTGCCCAGTAGGTTTGCGCCTTGGACGACATCATGAAAGCGAGGAAACTGGCAACGGCACGATAATGCGACTTCGGCTGACCTGCCATCACCCACAATGAGGCACCTCCGACAACCGTATTCTGCGGAGCGCTCTTGAGTCCTTCCTGATACGGCATTGGCGCAATGCCGTAAGGGAATTGCGCACCATTCTTGATTGCCGCGAGCGAGCCAGACGAGCCGATATACATCGCGCAATGCCCGCCGATGAATAGCGAGCGCCCCTTGGATTCGGCGCCGCCATACTCGAATATGCCGTTCTTGCTCCACGCGCCCAGGCGGGCAAGGTGTTTCTCGTAGGCCGGGCTATCGATCAACAGGCGCACCTCGTGGACGGAGCGATAGCCGTTGTCCTGTGTTGCATAGCGCAGTCCGTTCCATACCGAAAACTGTTCGAACTGGGTCCAGGCCGGCCAGCCAATCGTAAAACCGCAGGCATCGCCTGCCGTGCGCAGTTTCTGCCCCACCTCGCCCATTTCGGCCCAGGTTCTGGGCGGCTCGACGCCCGCCTTGGCGAACATCGATCGATTGTAGAAGAGTACCGGCGTGGAGCTGTTGAATGGCATCGAAACCAGTTCGCCGCGCGTATTCGCATAATAGCTGGCAGCCCCGCCGATGAAGGCCTTGGTCGAGAATGCAACGCCGTTTTCCTGCATCAGGCGATACACGGGTACATAGGCACCTTTGGCTGCCATCATGGTGCCTGTGCCGACATCGTATATCTGCACGATATCCGGTGGGTTATGCGCGCGCAGCGCGGCGATGGCGCCGAGGAAGGTGTCTTTGTAGTTGCCCTTGTACACGGGCACAACCCTGTAGGCGTGCTGCGACGCGTTGTATTCGTCGACCAAATGCTCGACCACTTCGCCGAGCTTGCCGCCCATCGCATGCCAGAAGGTGACCTGCACCCTTCCCGCGGCCTGCGCGTCACCGACGATCGACACCCATAACGATGCCGCCAATGCCGCGCGGCCGAGTCCTCCCAATATCCGAGTCTTGTACATGCACGCCCCCTCTGTGTTGAATCGGGCCAGACCGCCCTGCCTGACGGGGCTGGAATGATAGGCGCGGATCGTGACTGGGACATGACGACGACACATCCCGGCACGCGGTCAGCGGGCGGGCAGCCTCAATGCGCCATCGAGACGGATCACCTCGCCATTGAGCGCGACATTGCCGATGCAGTGCAGCACCAGATCGGCAAATTCATCCGGGTCGCCGAGCCGTCTCGGAAATGGCATGGCCTGGGCCAAGGCCGCGCGCGTTTCGGAGGGCAGATTATCCAGCAGCGGCGTATCGAAAAGACCTGGTGCCAAGGCCAACACCCGAACCCCGAATTGCGCGAGTTCCCGCGCCGCTGGCAAGGTCATGGCGGCGACGGCGCCCTTGGCCGCGGCATAAGCGATCTGCCCGATCTGTCCGTCAAAGGCCGCGATCGAAGAGGTCATAATGGCTACGCCGCGCTCTCCATCCCGGCCCAGCGGTTTTAGCGTGGACATGTCGCTGGCCACCAGGCGCAACAGATTGAAGCTGCTGAATAGATTGTCGTGCAGAATCTGCAGAAAGTCGGTCATCGGCATCGGGCCTTCCCGGGAAACCAGGCGACGCGCGCCTGCCACGCCAGCACAGGCCACGGCGATGCGCGCACGCCCCTGGCGCTCGTATACCTTCGTCAGTGCTTCGGCCAAGGCGTCCTCGCGGGCCACGTCGCACGTCAGCGCCAGGATGTCAGGCCACTCGCGTAGCACGCGCGCCACCGCTTCGGCGTCGCGGTCCAGGACCGCGACGCGAGCGCCCGCCTCGTGCAGCCGCCGCGCTGTGGCAAACCCCAGCCCAGAGGCGCCACCGCTCACGACTGCACTGTGTCCGTCTATCCGCATAGACTCCCCCGGACGGTTCCGATTGCCCAATGTTCGGATTTTATAATTCGACGGGCCATGCTCCCGTATTTTCGAGCAGCAATGCCATTCCCTGTCCGCCACCCACGCAGGCCGCGACGATGCCGTAACGCCCGCCGCTACAGGACAGTTCGCGTGCGCATGTGATCGCCAAGCGCAGGCCCGTCGCCGCAAGTGGGTGCCCCAGGGCGATGGCGCCGCCATGTACGTTAAGGCGTGCCGCATCAATGTCCAGGGCCTGCGCGCAGGCGAGTACCTGTGCGGCGAAGGCTTCGTTGATCTCGATGCAATCGATGTCGGCCAAGTCCAGATCGTGCGATTCGAGCAGACGGCGGATGGCAGGTACCGGACCGATCCCCATCTCGGCTGGATCGACGCCGACCGTCGTGCTCGCCAGCAATCGCGCCAGCGGTCGTCCCCGTTTCTTCGCCATCGCACCGGACACGACCAGCGTTGCGGCCGCCCCGTCGCAGATGCCCGCACTGTTGCCGGCCGTCTGTATGCCGCCAAAGGCCGGCTTGAGCCCTGCAAGCGTAGCCGGTGACGACGCCCGAAGATGCGTATCGCGATCCACGATGGTGCTCTCGTGCAAACGCAATTGACGGGGTTCAAGGCCGGGACATTCAAAATCCTCATCGGACAGCGTGACCAGTTCTTCGTCGAACCAGCCACCCTCTCGCGCGGCCAGCGCGCGTGCGAAGCTGCGCGAGGCATAGGCGTCCGCCATTACCCGATCGATGCCGTAACGCATCGCCAGGCGTTCTGCGGTGCCGCCCATGTCGAGCTTGCATGCGCTATCGTGGAGCGCTTCCCACAGAAAATCCCGGTACACGGGCGGTTCGCCAGCCATTTGTCGGTGGGTGTAATTCGTCAGCGGGTTGCGGCTCATCGATTCCGCGGCCACGCACAATACCGCGCGCGCGCGGCCCAGTGCGATGGTGTCGGCCGCCTGAGTCAGCAGCTCCAACCCGGTCGCGCAGACGCGTTGCACCATCAATGCGGGCGCGGACACGGGAACACCCGCATAGAGGCCCACATGGCGCGGCATCATGTAAGCATCGTAACTTGCCTGCGCCATGTTGCCGACGATCACGGCGTCGACCTCCTCTGGCGCGAGCCGGCCACGCCCGAACAGACCGCGCGCCGCCTTGATGCCAAGGTCTGTGGGCGATGCCGCGCTCAGGGCTCCGCGGTAATCGACGAAAGGCGTGCGGGCGCCGGACATGAGCCAAGCGTCCTGCCAGACGGCGTACAAACCGCCCCTCTCGCTCATGACGGCCCGGCCTTTTCCGCGCGCCCGGCAAGAAAATCGCGCAGCCGTGCCTTGGCCTCGGCATCGCCTTGCGCGACAGCGGCCATCAGCGCTTCCAGTAGATAACCTGCCTCTCCCTCGGTGCGGGCGATGCGCGGCAAGGCCTGCAGCACGGCGTAATTGCTCAGCGGCGCATTGCGCGCCACGCGTTCCGCCAGCGCGAATGCCAGCGCAAGTCCCTCACCCGCCTTGGTGAGATAATTCGACAGAGCCATCTGCTGCCCTTCCTCGGCGGAAAACACGCGGCCGGTCAGCAGCATGTCCGTCATCCGGGCGAGGCCGATCAGTCGCGGGATGCGCACGGCACCGCCACCGCCCGTGAATATGCCTCGCAGACCTTCAGGCAGTGCGTAGTATGCGGTGGATTCCGCCACCCTGAGATGCGCCGCGGCGGCCAGTTCCAGCCCGCCGCCGACCACCGCGCCCTGAATGACCGCAATCACCGGGGCCGATGCGTTCTCGATCGCGTCGAAGGCTCGCTGCCAAAGACGGGAGTGGAACAAGCCCTCGGCCGCGTGCATTTCGACGGCTTCGTTCAGATCAAGGCCTGCGCAGAAATGTTCGCCCTCGCCGCTCAGGACGATGGCCCGCGTCTGCTCGGGCAAAGCATTCAGGGCGTCGTACAGGGCGCGTATGATCCCGGCATCCAGCGCATTGCGCTTGGCTGGCCGGTTGATGCGCAGCCAGGCCACCGCATCGCGCTGTTCGACGAGTAGGCCGGCGGTTTGACGAGGCGCGCTCATGGACGGACCTTATCCATCGTCGCCCCGTTTTGACCGGAGTGGTGCGCTCATCCGATCTTGTGCAGCAACGCTAACAGCGTTGCGCGCTCGTCATCGCTCAAGCGCGCCGTCAACGCGCGCTCGTGCTGATCGATATAGGCCAGCGCCTCGGTCAGCGTCCGCTGCCCCTTGGGCGTCAGCCGCAACTCGTTCTGGCGTCGATCCACGGACGATCGTACGCGCCGGATCAAGCCGCGTTCACTGAGGCGGTCGAGTGTGGCCACCAACGTGGACTTGTCAACGCCGATGCCATAGCTGAGCGCCTGCTGGGTCAACGCCGGGTTGCGATCGATCAATATCAGCACACCCACTTGCCCCGGGGTCAGCCCCGGGGCATCGCGCCCCGTCATGAAGGCCTGATAGGCTGCAATCTGCGCCTTGCGCAGGCGATAGCCAACCAGGTCCGTCAGTTGACCAAAATCGAGCGCATGAATGCCGTCCTGGTTGCTGCCGGGTGTTTTCGCCATAAGCCATTGCTGAGTCATTGAAAGCGGCGGCACGACCGGTCCAGATGCCGCTGCGGGTCCGCGACCACAACCGAGCGACGGAGCCGGCTGCTGGTTTGACATGCCAACATTATTACCCGAGTATTCTATAGTACCCGCGGTATCCGCAAGTGAGTCCGGCCAGAACCGGGTGGCCGGCTTACGCATTTACCCGTTCCACACCTGCGGACGCGGTGCATGTGAAGCGGGGGCTGCCAATGAACATTCCATACCGGCCGGTCCGACTGGCCGATTACCGCCTCATCCAGGACAGCGGCGAAAACGGCACGCACTACCTTCGCAATGCCATCGAACTCGGCCCCTATCCCCGCTGCCTGACCGAACGCCTGATCGAATGGGCCCGGCGTGCGCCGGAGCGGCTTTTTCTCGTCGACCGCGACGAAGACGGGCGCTGGCGGGGCATTACCTATCGTGAAGCACTGATCATGGCCCGACGCCTCGGCCAGGCGCTGCTCGACCGCGGACTGTCGGCTCAGCGCCCCTTGGCCATCCTCTCCGGCAATGACATCGAGCACGGCCTGCTCGCCTTGGCCGCCCAGCATGTGGGCGTACCCTATGCGCCATTGGCGCCAGCCTATCTCCAGGGGGCCGCCGACTTCGCCAAACTCCGGCACGCCCTGTCTCTGCTTACGCCCGGCATGGTTTATATCAACGATGGCTCGCTGTGGCCGCAGGTACAGACCTTGCTCGAACGCCTTCATTTGTCCGATACCTGCGAGACGATCTGCCGCCGCCCACCGTCCGGCAGCCATGCGGGGCTGTATGCCGATCTAGCCAGCACCACGCCGACTTCGGCCGTTGAAGCTGCGCACGCGGCGATCGACGGCGACACCATCGCCAAATTTCTCTTCACCTCCGGCACCACCGGCATGCCCAAGGCCGTTATCAATACGCAGCGCATGCTTTGCAGCAACCAGCAGATGAAGCGGCAATCCTGGCCTTGTCTCGCCGACGAGCCTCCCGTGCTCGTCGACTGGCTGCCGTGGCATCACACCTTCGGCGGCAATCATAATTTCGGGCTCGTGCTTTACAACGGCGGCACGCTTTACATCGACGACGGCCTTCCGACGCCGGAAGGCATCGAGCGGACATTGCGCAATTTGCGCGAGGTCGCCCCGAGCTTCTACTTCAACGTGCCCAAGGGGTATGAGGCGCTCATGCCCGCACTGACATTCGACGAGGCGCTGGCCAAGCATTTCTTCAGCCGTCTGAAAATGACATTTTATGCCGGCGCACATCTCGGGCAGCATGTCTGGAAGGCTTGGGACGCACTCGGAGCGGCGCATGGCGGCTCACGCGTGCTGATGATGACGGGCCTGGGAGCCACGGAAACCGCGCCTTTTGCCCTATGCGCCAACCGCGACAGTCGCCGTTCGGGCCTGGTCGGTCTGCCGGCGCCGGGCGTCGAGCTTAAGCTTGTGCCCTGCCGGCAAAAACTGGAGGCGCGCATCCGCGGCCCCAACGTCACGCCGGGATACTGGCGCCAACCCGAACTCACCGCCGGCGCATTCGACGACGAAGGGTTCTACCGCCTGGGGGACGCACTTCGATTTGCCGATCCAGGACAGCCTGCAGCCGGCCTGCTGTTCGACGGGCGCGTCGCGGAAGATTTCAAGCTGGCCACCGGCACGTGGGTGAGCGTCGGCCCTCTGCGTGCCTGGCTCGTCGAAATCGGTGCGCCGTGCGTGCGGGATGCCGCCATAACCGGACAGGATCGGGATAGCGTCGGCGCACTGGTCTTTGCTGACATCGAGGCGTGCCGAAGCCTGCTCCGCGCCGATGCGAGCATGGACGCCGAAACCGTGTTGCGTCACCCGCTCGTACGCGAACGCTTCGTGGATATCCTCAGGCAGGCCGCGAGTCGCGGTGCCGGCAGTGCCAGCCGTATCACCCGGTTGTTGCTGGTGACCGAAGCGCCATCGGTCGCGCATAACGAACTGACAGACAAGGGCACGCTCAATCAACGCGCCGTACTGGAGCATCGCCAGTCGCTGGTCGAAACACTCTATACCGACCCGCTGTCGTCCCAAGTCATCGTGCTGGCCGAGCGGGACGTCGCCATCGCTCCGGGCGCGCGAGCAGATCGCCCCCCAACGCAGTATTCGCCACCATGACACGCCACGACGCAACACGCATCAACGCCCCCCGCCCCCCACCGCGACGGATATGGAAGCAGCCCTCCGACCTGCACACGATTGCCATCCTCGCCCAGGGTACGCTGGGCGAACATCTGGGCATTCGCTTTACAGAGATCGGCCCGGACTTCCTGCGCGCCAGCATGCCGGTCGATGTCCGCACGCGCCAGCCTTTCGGGCGCCTGCACGGCGGTGCCTCATGCGCGTTGACCGAAGAAATCGCCAGCATGGCATCATGGCTGTGCCTTTCCGACCCGGACCAGGAAGCCGCGGTTGGCATTCAGATCAGTGCCAATCATTTGCGCGGCAAGGAGAGCGGCGAAGTGACCGCGACGGCCCGCCCGTTGCATCTCGGTCGTTCGACGCACGTATGGGACGTGCAAATAGAAGACGAGAATCAGCGACCGCTGTGTGTGGCGAGACTGACCCTCGCAATCATCCGCCAGGCATCGGTAGCCGACACGCTCTCGGATATTCGTCCGCCCCCCTGAAAGCCGCGGTCATTCGCTCGGCAAACGCAGCCGGCGAGTGTCTCCACGGGACACGCGAGCAGGCAGATCGAGGGTTTTCATGATACGCTCGGCAGTCGCCCTATAGGCCGTCAATTTCCCCCCCAGCACGCTCAACAGACGGGGCTTGTGCTCCCGATCCGTCAGCAGCATCGTATCGCGCGATCGTCGATTGGGATCCCCTCCGCTGGGCAGCACGCGCAATCCGGCGAAAGCGTCAAGGATCGTGGGATTCATATCCGCAAAATAATGCTGGTAAGTCTCCAGCAGATAGGTGATTTCGGCATCCTCAGGGCTGACGGCGCCAGGGTCGCCATGATAGATCCGCTCCGTAGTGCCAACCAATGTACGCCCCTGCCAAGGCATGACGAACACCGGCCGCCCATCGGACGCTTCGACGTAATAGATACCGGCTTCAAGCGGACGATCCAGCAATATGTGTGTGCCGGCCACGAGTTCGATCGCCGGCGTCGACTGCGTCGGCCTCACGCACGCCAGGAACTGCGCTGCCCAAGGACCAGCGGCATTGACCAAGGCACGGGCGCGACAGGTCAATTGCCCGCCCTGCGTCTGGAAAAGCACCTCGACTCCGCCGGCGTTCAGTTCGACAAGTTCTGACCGATGCGACAGATGCAACTCCGCGCCCAATGCCATCGCCGATGCCATGACCGCGCGCGTGAGGGCTGCATCGTCTGTTTGCCCGTCGTAATACCGCAGCACCGTACGCAAACCTTCGCGGCGCAAACCATCCAGTTGCGACCATTGTTTTTTAGGTAACGCCGAGAAGCGCGAATCGGCACGCAGACCATTCAGCAACGCATAGGCGGACAGCCCGGCTCGCAACTTCAAAACACCATGCCGGCCACCCCGGTACACCGGAAGATAAAATGGCTGCAAGCGCACGAGATCTGGCGCGTTTTCAAGCAGAAGCTCCCGTTCATGCAGACATTCTCGCACTAGTGAAAACTGCCCGGTTTCGAGATAACGAAGGCCACCATGGATCAATTTGCTCGATCGGGAGGATGTGCCTTGTGCCAAATCACCGTATTGCTCGAACAATGCCACCGAATATCCCGCGGCGGCGGCTGCCTGCGCCACACCGACACCCTGGATGCCGCCGCCGATGACGATCAAATCATATGGCTGCACGATCTTATCCGTTCATTTTTTCAAGCATGAATCCCAGGCGATCCGTTTCGTAGTCGAAAATATCCATTTTCTCCAGAAATTCGACATCGCCAGGATGATTCACGCCGTAAACAACCCAGCGCCAAGGGCCTTTGCAGGTCTTGTTGCGGCGTGACTTGAGCGTCGCAAGCGCTGCAAACGCAAATTCCGGACGCATATCGCTCAATAGCGAACGATCCCAATCCGTATCCTCCGGAAGAACCCAGCCGATCTTCCAGGCCTTCTGGCGTCTTGCCTCAAGCAAGATGTCGTAATCGAAGGAAATCAATGCCCATGAAAATTGCGCGTGCGCCATCGCGTCACTCAGAATATCGAGTGCCTCGTCTCTACCATGACGATCAATACTCTCTTCCTTGATTTCGACGAAGACCTCGGGACATTTCGTTCGGTTAAGCGCATCCACAAGCGTGGATAACTTTGGCAATCGGCAATCGGCAAAGAGGGTACCAAAACGACTTGGCTCGCCCGCTGAAATCCCACTCAGCGCTTCGATTCCAAGGTCAAGCACGTTGCCGCGCACACCGCAGCATCGATCCAGATCCACGTCATGGGTCACTACCGCTACGCGGTCGCGCGTAATTTGGACGTCGAACTCCAAACCCTCTGCGCCAAGACCGGCTGCGGATATCAGTCCTTCAACGGTGTTTTCAGGATAAAACTCCCTATCGCCGCGATGGGCGATGAAATGATATTTCATCATTGACACTCCGATAGTCGCACCATCGCGCAACCTTGTATTGATCAGTAGCTCGCCCGATCCGCTCAGAATGCCTGATGCCAGAGCCCACTGGTATGTCATGCGGCGGGGGAATATACCAAAGCGCTCGAACACCGCCATCCCCAAAACAAAAAATTCACGAAAAATCGGATAGCCACAGCTGAATTCTGGTTAATGGCTGTACAAATATATGAATTTTTGATTTATGCGGCATTTATCCCGTCGTCGCGATTGATAAGCCACTATCGGCGTCGGTATAAGGTCGCCACCCAATACGGGTATTCATCGACATATATCAATCTAAGGGGTCAATACACATGAACAAGACGGTTATCGCAACCGCGCTGGGTCTCGTCGCCATTGCACCGGCGGTCACGCAGGCTGCTGAGGCCACGCTGTACGGACGCGTCTGGCTGGAAATGTACAATGCTGGCAAAACCACGGCGAACGGCAGTGCCTCGACCTTTTTCGGCGACGACTCCAGCAACATAGGCATCAAGGGCAGCGAAAAAATCAACGATAACGTCACTGGCTATTACAAGGTCGAGGCCGGGTACAACGCCATGAATGGCAGCATCGGCAACAGCGGCAGCGCCTATCATACGCCGAGCCCCGGATTCTACACCCGCTTCGGCTATCTCGGCGTCAAAGGCAAGGGTTTCGGCAGCCTGACAATCGGCCGCCAAGTCGACTATTACTATTCGTTGATCGAAGACGCAACCTATGTGACCAACGTTGTATACGCACCGATCAATCCGATCAACGCCAACGGCTATACCTATCGCGTCGATGCCATCAATTACCTCAGCCCCGACATGAATGGCCTCCAGATCGGTCTCGCCTATGTCGGCGCCGGCACCGACAGCAAGGGTCAGCAGCAGGGGATGATCCAGGTCGGCGCCAAGTACGCGTTCGGCAGCGGCGGTTACGTCAATGCCGCCTTCATGTCCATTCCCAAGCACAATGTGGGCATCAATAGCGGCTGGTATCTATCCTCGCTCGGCGCCACCCGCCTTGGGGACGCCAAGAACATCGCCGGTATTGCGGCTGGCTATCAGTTCGGCGCATTCGGTATCGACGCCAATTTCCAGCGCCTGAGTCCACGTGCCGATGGCCCCAGCCAGCTTGGCAGCGTGACCGGCACCGCCGGCAGCGTGACCAGTTCCGTGCAGACCCTCGCGGTTCAGGGTTCGTACACGGCCGGAGACAATTATGTGTACGCCCAGTACAGCCAGGCCAAGTGGGCAGCCATCAGCAAAAAGACGGCAAACCGCGTTACCCTCGGCCTGAACCATCATTTCAGCAAGCAGTTCAGCAGCTCGGGCGAACTCCAACTGAACAATCGCTACGCCAACAGCGAATTGGTGGACAGCGCCAACGCCAAGGCCAACGCGGTCATCGCGGTCGGCATGCGCTACAACTTCTGAGACAGGCTAGAGATCGGTCATGCGGGAGAGCGACGGACTCCCGCATGACCTTTCTTTGATTTTTGTCAAGCCCCCGCATGCCTGTGCTAAGCTTTACTTATGGAGAGATGCTGCCACGGCAGCAGGAGGGGGCGGCATGGCGCGCGAGTACATCAAGGGCAACAACGGCGTTGAGATCACGCCTGAGCGGCAACGCAAGATCGACGAGATTCTGCAAGGTGTCGACCTATCGATCGATCAACGCGGCAGCGCACCGTTGCTATCGGCCGAATTCTGGCCCGAGCATGCGAAACCGCCACAACCACTTTACGTCAACCTCAGCGTGGGCGATGGCCACAGCTTCACCTTGGTGAGTAATCATGAAATCCCGCCGGATACGCCCGGACGCATACGCTGGACCCGGCGCGATGGCAGCACGGGGCTTTCGCCGCGCGGCGCCATCACCCAGACTCGGCGCGGCAACCGGCGCGAAGATGCGCGCTACCACCGCTTCGTTTCAAGATTCATCGCCGCCGAAGCGACTTGAGGGCGCCCTCGCGGCGTCTTCGCGAACACGCATGGGCAGGCGCGCCCACCAATCCTGAGCCGTGACCGCCTCCCCGATCCGCTAAACTGGACGCACCATTTCCACCGGGTAAGCGCATGGCTGACGCTGGCAGCGGATTCACGCAAAGGGTACAACGCTATCTCATCACCGGCGTACTCACGGTCATCCCTCTGTGGATCACCTGGCTGGTGTTCGATTTCATTTTTTCCCAACTATCGAGCTTTGGTTCTCCATGGATCCGCGCACTGACCGATACGTTCGGCAGTGGCAGCCCGCCTCCCCGTCTTTGGCTTTATCCGTGGGTGCAATCGGCGCTCGCGATCGCCTTGACCCTGCTTGCGCTCTACCTGCTCGGCTGGGCCAGCACGCGTATCGTTGGGCGCAGGTTGCTGGGGCTGGTGGACCGGCTGATGAGTCATATACCCATGGCGCACGCGGTGTACGGATCCACCAAAAAACTACTCGCGGCCCTGCAGCAGAAACCGGACAATGTACAGCGTGTCGTGTTGATCAACTTTCCTTCGCCCGAGATGCGCTCGGTCGGCCTGGTCACACGCACGCTCATCGATAGCGATACGGGACGCGAACTGGCGGCGGTCTATGTGCCGACCACACCCAATCCCACCTCGGGGTATCTTGAAATCGTGCCTGTCGAGGATCTCGTGCCGACCGACTGGAGCATGGACGAGGCCATGAGCTTCATTATTTCGGGAGGGGCGGTTGCGCCCGAGCACATCCGTTTTTCCAAGCGCCCTCTGGACTGATGGATCCGATACGTCAGCGACACCCGACTGGCCACGGCAGGCCTCAGGTCGGTTGGTGCGCCAGCATGAACTCGGCGAGGGGCAGATCCTCGGGCCGCGTAATCTTGAGGTTGTCGGCGCGCCCCTCGATGATTCGCGGCTGATGACCGGCTAGCTCCATGGCTGAGGACTCATCGGTCACCACGCAACCGCGCGCCAGTGCGGCATCTATCGCATCGATCAACAGTCTCAAGCGGAACATCTGCGGCGTCTGCGCCAGCCACAAAGCTTGTCGGTCGACCGTCTCCGCAATGCGTCCATCGGCGCCCACGCGCTTGCAGGTGTCCCGTGCCGGCGTCGCCAGGATACCCCCAACAGGATCCAGCTCAAGATCACCGATCAAACGGTCGAGATCGTCGCGATGCAGGCAGGGTCTGGCGGCATCGTGCACCAGCACCCAATCCTCCGGCGCCGCCACACGCGCCAGTTCGCGCAAGGCATTGCGCACGGTATGCGCACGCTCGGCGCCGCCGGCCACGCGCCACAGCTCCGATTTGCCCGCAAACGAAAGTTCTGGCCAATAGGGATCGTGCGGCGCGAGCGCGACGAAGATGCCCGCAATATCCGCCCGCGACGTGAAGTGGGAGAGGCTATGCTCCAGCACGGTGCGATCGCCGAGTCGCAGGTATTGCTTCGGCACCTCGGACGCCATCCGACGCCCTGCGCCTGCGGCAGGCAATATGACCCAGCGGCGCGGACTCATCGCTGTGCCGGCCCTGAGGGTCGACTCGGTGCGGATGAGAGTTTGTCTGCGCCAGGCCCCGGCGGCGCGACGTACTGATAGAACGTATCGCCTTGTTGGATCATGCCTAGCCGACTGCGCGCCAGCTCCTCGATTGCCGCAGTACCCCGTTTGAGCGCGATGACTTCGGCGGCCAGAGCGGCATTGCTGTCCTTGAGCCGGGCGTTCTCTGCGCGCTGCGCGGTCAATTCCGCGCGCAGACGGTGAACGTCGCTGAGACTGCCTTCTCCCAGCCAGAGTTTGTATTGAAGCACGAGTAGCAGCGCCACCAGAGCCGCGATCAGCAGCTTGCTCCCGGTGCTCATGCGCCCGTTCCGGCCGCGCGCGGGTCAGCGCTTGAAGACGTTCCGGCCAGGATAGCTCGCCTGCGCACCCAGCGCCTCTTCGATGCGAATCAGTTGGTTGTACTTTGCCACTCGGTCCGAACGTGATAGCGACCCGGTCTTGATCTGCCCGGTCTGCATGCCCACCGCGAGATCGGCGATGGTGGTGTCCTCGGTCTCGCCGGAGCGGTGCGAAACGACCGCGGTATAGCCTGCTCCGGAGGCCATGCGGATCGCCTCGATGGTCTCGGTCAGCGTGCCGATCTGGTTGACCTTGATCAGGATAGAATTGGCCACGCCGGCTTCGATGCCGCGCGCAAGAATCTCGGTGTTGGTCACGAACAGGTCATCGCCGACGAGCTGTATCCGCGCACCCAGGGTCTTGGTCAGGATGGCCCAACCGTCCCAGTCGTCCTCGGCCATGCCGTCCTCGATCGACAGAATCGGATACTGTTCGACCCAGGCAGCCAGGTACTCGGAAAAGCCGGCGGCATCGTAGCTGCGCCCTTCCGAGGCCAGGACGTACCGGCCGTCCTTATAGAATTCCGAGCTGGCCGCATCGATGGCCAGCGCCACGTCGTCTCCCGGCCGGAAGCCGGCCAGTCCGATCGCTTCCAGGATGACGTTGATCGCGGCCTCGTTGGAAGGCAGGTTGGGCGCGAAGCCACCTTCGTCGCCGACGGCGGTCGCCAAGCCCTGCTTCTTGAGTACCGACTTCAGCGCATGGAACACCTCGGCGCCGTAGCGCACCGCTTCGGCTAGCGAGGCGGCACCAACGGGCACGATCATGAATTCCTGCAGGTCGATGCTGTTGTCCGCATGTGCGCCACCGTTGATGATGTTCATCATCGGCACCGGCAAGGTCATGGCGCCGCTGCCGCCGAGATAGCGGAACAGGGGCTGCTCGGATTCGACGGCCGCCGCCTTGGCTAGCGCCAGCGACACCGCGAGGATCGCATTCGCGCCCAGCCGCGCCTTGGTGGGTGTGCCGTCCAGTTCGATCATGCGGCGGTCGACCGCCGCTTGGTCGCGCCCATCCAGCCCGAGCAGGGCTTCGCGAATCTCGCCGTTGACGTGTTCCACGGCCTTGAGCACGCCCTTGCCGCCGTATCGTCCGGCATCGCCGTCGCGCAACTCCACCGCTTCGCGGGTGCCGGTCGAGGCGCCGGAAGGCACCGCCGCACGCCCGAAGGCACCGCTAGCCAGGCGCACGTCCGCTTCTACGGTCGGGTTGCCGCGTGAATCGAGCAGCTCTCGGGCGTGGATGTCGACGATCTCGGACATGGACGTATGGTCTCCTGGGGTGGTTATTCGATTGTGGCGCGGGCTTCGAGCAGATCCTGCTCGGCGAACGGCGAGGCCTTGACCTGCGCGTCGATCTGGGCAAGCTGAGCGAGCAGCGGTTCGAGACGCCCCAGCGGCCAGGCGTTGGGGCCGTCGCTCAAGGCCTGACCGGGGTTCGGATGGGTTTCCATGAACAAGCCTGACACGCCTGCGGCCACAGCCGCCCGCGCCAGCACGGGGACGAATTCGCGCTGGCCGCCGGAGGAGCTGCCCTGCCCGCCGGGCAACTGCACGGAATGGGTCGCGTCGAACACGACCGGACAGCCGGTGCCGCGCATTACCGCAAGCGCGCGCATGTCGGAAACCAGGTTGTTGTAACCGAACGATACACCGCGCTCGCACACCATGATCTGCTCATTGCCGGTTTCGCGGGCCTTGTCGACCACATTGCCCATGTCCCACGGCGCAAGAAACTGCCCCTTCTTGATATTGACCGGCCGTCCCTGGCGCGCAACGTTCTGGATGAAATTGGTCTGCCTGCACAGGAAGGCCGGCGTCTGCAGCACGTCGACCACCTCGGCGACTTCGTCGAGCGGCGTGTCCTCGTGCACATCGGTCAGCACCGGCACGGCAATCTCGCGCCGCACGCGTTCGAGTATGCGCAGGCCCTCGCCCAAGCCGGGGCCACGGAAACTGCGACTGGACGAACGGTTGGCCTTGTCGAAGGAAGATTTGTAGATGAAGGGGATGCCCAGCTTGTCGGTCATCGCCTTGAGCGTGGCGGCGGTTTCCATCGCCAGCGATTCGCTCTCGATAACGCAGGGACCGGCGATCAGGAAAAACGGCCGGTCTAGACCGACATCGAAACCGCACAGCTTCATGCCGTTGACTCCAGCTTGCGCAGTTGCAGATCGTGCCGGCTGCGGGCGGCCTTGATGAAACCACTGAAGAGCGGATGCCCGTCGCGTGGCGTCGAGGTGAATTCGGGGTGGAACTGGCAACCCAGGAACCAGGGGTGCTCTGGCAGCTCGACGACCTCGACCAGGGCCCCGTCTAGGGACTTGCCGGAAACGCGCAAGCCCGCCGCGGCCAGCGGTTCGAGGTAGTTGTTGTTGAACTCGTAGCGGTGGCGGTGACGCTCGGTGATGGTGTCTTCGCCGTACAAGCGCTGGGCGAGGCTGCCGGCCTCAAGCCTGCAGGCCTGGCCACCGAGGCGCATGGTGCCGCCGAGGTCTGATCCCTCGTCGCGGCGCTCGATCTGCCCGCTCTGATCCTGCCATTCGGTGATCAGCGCGATGACGGGGTCCGGAGTACCCTGATCGAACTCCGTGCTATGGGCCTGGGGCATGTCCGCGATATGGCGCGCGAACTCGATCACGGCAACCTGCATGCCGAGGCAGATACCCAAATAGGGTATACCGTGCGTGCGTGCGTATTCCGCCGCCTGGATCTTGCCTTCGATGCCACGTCTGCCGAACCCGCCTGGCACCAGGATGGCGTCCAGATGGGCGAGCAGCTCGGTGCCGTCGGCCTCGATGCGTTCGGAGTCGATGTACTCGATGCGCACCCGGGTCTGCGTATGGATGCCGGCATGCGTCAGGGCTTCGTTGAGCGATTTGTAGGATTCGGTCAAATCGACATATTTGCCGACCATGCCGATCACCACTTCCGCCTCCGGGAATTCCATTGCGTTGACCACGTGCTTCCAATCGGAAAGGTCGGCGGCCGGCGCATCGATGTGGAATTTTCGCAATACGATCTCGTCGAGGCGCTGGGCGTGCAGCCACAGCGGTATCTTGTAGATATTGTCCACGTCGATGGCGGAAATGACCGCTTTTTCCTCGACGTTCGTGAACAGTGCGATCTTGCGCCGTTCGCTGTCTGGCAACGGCACGGTGCTTCTGCACATGAGCACGTCCGGTTGAATGCCGATCGAACGCAGTTCCTTGACGGAGTGCTGGGTAGGCTTGGTCTTGATCTCGCCCGAGGCCGGCAGATAAGGCACCAGGGTGAGATGCATGAACAACACGTTTTCGCGCCCGAGTTCGACGCCCATCTGGCGAATGGCCTCCAGGAAGGGAAGCGATTCGATGTCGCCGACCGTGCCGCCGATCTCGACCAACGCGACATCTGCATCGTCTGCGCCCACGCGGATCGAACGTTTGATCTCGTCCGTGATATGCGGGATCACCTGCACGGTACCGCCGAGATAATCGCCGCGCCGCTCCTTGCGGATCACGTTCTCGTAGATCTGCCCCGTGGTGAAATTGTTGCGCGTGGTGGCCCGGAAACGCACGAAGCGTTCGTAATGCCCGAGATCGAGATCGGTCTCGGCGCCATCCTCAGTGACGAACACCTCGCCATGCTGAAACGGACTCATGGTGCCGGGATCGACGTTGATGTACGGATCGAGCTTGAGTAGGGTCACCTTGAGGCCGCGGGCCTCGAGGATGGCGCCCAGCGAGGCCGAAGCAATACCCTTCCCCAGGGAGGAGACGACTCCACCGGTAATAAAAATAAAACGCGTCATAGTATTACGCCCACGGGGCGGATGAAGTCGGGGGGATCACGGGGCGCGAGTTTAGCAAAGATCGGGCCGCCCCCTCAATCGGAAGCGCCGGCCGCGCGCCGATCATTCTTCGTGCCCGGGCAGTCGCGGGCGCGCAGGCTTGTCCGTTTTGTGCTCGGATGAATGCGACAGATACAACGCCAGGCCGATCAGGGCGATCCCGCCGGCGAAGTAGAGCATGTCGAGCGGATCGGAGAATTTCATGCCGAGAGCATGCTCGAAGAATTTGACGATCAGGATCATCAGCACGACCTTGCCGAGTCGTGCCTTGAGATCGTCCAGATTGTGGATCACCAGGACCTTCGAGGCCATTTCGGAGCGCTCCGCTTCGTCGATCTTGCTGATGAAGAGCTCGTAAAGGCCGAGCGCAAAGATCAACAGCACCGTGGCCAGCAGATAGCCGTCCAATATCCCGACCACATGTGCGATGGTGCTGCCCCGCATCTGCGTTCGCGCGGCCTCGCTCAATGCCGGCGATGCATAGTCGCCCAGGTGAATGATCATGTACCACGCATCGATCGTGGCCGTATAGAACATGGCCAGCGCCGATGCCAGGCTGGCCAATACCGCAGCCAGCACCACCAGGCGACTGCGCCATAGAAAACCTTCGAACAGCTGTTCCAGTCGGTTCATTCCCTCTCCCAGTATCCCGGATTCATGGCGTTTCAATCCCGTTCGCCTCCCGCCCGGCTCCCCCGTGGCATACCCAATGTCCGACGACCTCGATCAGGCGCTGGTCGGCATACAGCAAGGGGATGCGATCCCGCAGCCAGGGGGGCACACCGGCCTCCTGCAACAGGGTCTTGAGCGCCCGTGCGGCGCCCCTCGGCGATGGCCGGCAGCGCTCCCCTCCGCTGCGAAAGCGAATCGTGAAGCGCGCACCCGCAGATTTCAAGCCGCGCCAGTCGCAGCGCAGATCTTCCGCGCACAGGCGCATACCGACACCCGGCAGGTCCATTGGTTGCGAGGGGTCCCAGTCGATCACCACTGTCGGATCGTGTCGCGGCAGTGGAGCACCGGCATACAACCCATCGCGGTAGCGTCGCAGTTCTGCGCCCGGCCAGTACAATTGCGCACGACCGTCGACCCGCGCCTCCAGCATCCGTCGCAGGCTCGACAGCCGCTGCCGGCTCGGCAGCGGCAGCCCCTTGTCCGACAGCCAGACACGCACCGCGTTGTGCAGGCGGGCATCGGGCAGCGCGCGCAATGCGTCGACATCGAGTACGCCGGACAGCGAATGCGACGCCGCCTCGAGGTCGCGGCGGCCCAGATGCATCAACAAGCCTTGCGTTTCGGCCTGCAGCGCGGCGGCACGACCCAGGGTGACAGTGGCCGCCGGCCAGTAGGCCTCGATCAGCGGCATCACCCGGTGGCGCAGATAGTTGCGCGGTGTCTTCCACTCTTGATTGGACGGATCCTCTATCCAGTCGAGCCCGAAACGCTCGAGATAGGCGCGCAAGGCGGTGCGCCGCAAGGGTAACAAGGGACGCACATGCCAGCCGGTACCGAAAGGCACGATCGCAGGCATCGCGGCCAATCCGGCCGGACCCGCTCCCCGCAGCAACTGCAGCAGCAGCGTTTCGGCCTGATCGTCGGCATGATGCGCCGTAAGTAACGCATCTCCGCGGGCGAGTCCTTGCCTCAGGGCACGGTAGCGCAGCTCGCGCGCGCGCGCTTCGGGGCTGTCGCCCGCGCGCGCGCGGGCATTCAGCCTCACGACCTCGAATTCGACACCCCATGCGGCACAATGCGTCGAACAGCGATCGGCCCAGGCGTCCGCATCGGGCTGCAGGCCGTGGTGCACGTGGACCGCCCGCACCGCACGGGTGCCGGCCGCGCCGTTGACCAGCGCATGCAGCAGCGCCTGTGAATCGCCGCCGCCGCTGTAGGCCACGACCCAACGCCCGGTGACGGGCAGGCCGTCAAGTTGTCGCGCCAGCCAGGCCGGGTCGAAGATTTCGACCTTGGGCATCGGCGAATCTAATCCGAGAGGGTGCTGTACTGCATCAGGCGCTCGTAGCGGCGTTTCAACAGCGTCTCCGTGTTGGTGGTCCGCAGGCGTTCGATGGCGCGCCACAGCGCTTCGCCAAGGCGCAGGCTGATGGTTTCGATATCGCGATGCGCAGCCCCGGCAGGTTCGCCGATGATCTCATCGATGAGGTTCAACGATTTCAGGCGCTGCGCGGTAATGCCGAGCGCCTCGGCCGCATCCGGCGCCTTGTCGGCACTCTTCCACAGAATCGAGGCGCAGCCCTCCGGCGAGATGACCGAATAGGTGCTGTATTGCAGCATCATCACGTGGTCGCCGACCCCGATCGCCAGCGCGCCGCCCGACCCGCCTTCGCCGATGACCGCGCAGACGATGGGCGTGCGCAGACGTGACATCGCGAGCAAATTGCGAGCAATGGCTTCGCTCTGCCCACGCTCTTCCGCGCCCACGCCGGGATACGCCCCCGGCGTGTCGATGAAGGTCACGACGGGCAGGCGGAAACGCTCGGCCATCTGCATGAGACGCAAGGCTTTGCGATAGCCTTCCGGACGCGGCATGCCGAAATTTCGCCTGACCTTCTCGCGGGTGTCGCGTCCCTTCTGGTGGCCGATCACCATGATCGGCTGGCCACGCAAGCGCGCCACGCCGCCGACGATGGCCGCGTCGTCGGCGTAGGTGCGATCACCGTGCAATTCCTCGAAATCGGTGAACAGGCGCTCGATATAGTCCAGCGTGTAAGGACGTCGCGGATGCCGCGCCACTTGGGATACCTGCCAGGGCGTAAGCGAGGCGAATACGGATTGGGTCAGACTGCGGGCCTTGCGTTCCAAGCGCCCGATTTCCTCGCTGAGATTGACCTCGCTGTCATTCCCAACATAGCGCAACTCCTCGATTTTCGCTTCGAGTTCGGCGATCGGTTGTTCGAAATCAAGAAACTCGGGATTCATTCGGCTATCCGTATTCGGCCCACGGCGGACGGGGGATTGTAACCGGGGCCGTCAACGCTTGTCAGGGCCATAGCGCAGCTTGAGACGCGAGATTCCGTCCAGGCGAGCCAAGCGCCGCAGCAGTTCGTCGCTGGGGCGCACGCGCCACTCGTCTCCGAGCACCAGGCGGGCATCGGCCTTCGGATTGCGGTAACTGAGCCACACAGGGCAGCCGTTGTCGCGGTAGCAATAGGGCTTGAGCACCTGCATCAGCTCGCCGGCGAGGCCGTTGAGGCGGCCGTCGTTGACGACCTGGATATCCAGCGCCTTGGCAAAGCGCGCACGCGCCTGATCGATGGTATGCACGTGCTGTGCGCGCACGCGCCGGCGGCCGCTGAAGGCGTCGAAACCGATGCTGCCCTCGATGACCAGCAGGATGTCCTTGGCCAGGAGATCGGCGTAATTCTGATATTCGTCGCCGAACAGCCCGACATCGAGCCGGCCGGTGCGATCGTCCAGGGTGACGAAGGCGAAACGCCCCGAGGGTCCGGTGCGCACGGACAGCCCCACCACCAGACCGGCGACCACCATGTCGCGATCGTTGCGCGCGCCGCGCCCGCGACCTTCCGGCTCATCTTCCTGAAGCCAGGCCGCGATCGGACGCGTGACGAAGCGTGACAGCTCATCGGCATAGCGATCTATCGGATGGCCGGTCAGATACAGGCCCAGGGTTTCCTTTTCAGCGTGCAGGCGTTCGTCATCCTCCCACTCGGGCAGCTCGGGCAGATCGGCAAGCACCGCCACCTCGGGCGATTCGCCGAACAGGTCGACCTGCCCTTGGTCCGCATCCCGCTGCGCCTGCTCCGCCGCGCGGATCGCCTCGGGCAGACGGGCCATGTGGGTCGCTCGATTGACGCCAAGTGCATCGAGCGTGCCCGCACGGATCAGCGCTTCCAGCACGCGACGATTGACCTTGCGGCCGATCACGCGTCGACAGAGGGCACCGAGATCCTTGAAGGGCCCCGCCGCCGAACGCTCCTCGAGCAGGCTTTCGATGGCCGAGGCGCCGATGCCCTTGATCGCGCCCATGCCGTACAAAATGGTGCGCTCGTCGACTACCGTGAAACGGTGAAAGGAACGGTTCACGTCCGGCGGCACCACCTTCAGCCCCAGTTGGCGGCATTCCTCGATGAGGTTGACCACCTTGTCGGTATTGTCCATATCGGCCGACAGCACCGCGGCCATGAAGGCCGCCGGATGATGCTGCTTGAGCCAGGCCGTCTGGTACGACAACAGCGCGTAAGCCGCCGAATGCGATTTGTTGAACCCGTAGCCGGCGAATTTTTCCATCAGGTCGAAGATGTAGGTTGCGACATCCGCATCCACACCGCGCCCGACCGCCCCCTGAGTGAAGATTTCGCGTTGCTTGGCCATCTCCTCGGGCTTTTTCTTGCCCATGGCGCGGCGCAGCATGTCCGCGCCGCCCAGCGTGTAGCCGGCCAGCACCTGGGCGATCTGCATGACCTGCTCCTGATACAGGATCACGCCATAGGTCGGCTTGAGGATCGGCTCCAGTTCGGGGTGCGGATATTCGACCTTGGCCCGACCGTGCTTGCGATTGATGAAGTCGTCGACCATGCCCGACTGCAGCGGACCAGGCCGGTACAGGGCCACCAGCGCGACGATATCCTCGAAGTTGTCCGGCTGCAGGCGCTTGATCAGCTCCTGCATGCCGCTCGATTCGAGCTGGAACACCGCCGTCGTCTGATGGCGCTTGAGCAGGCCGTAGGTGGCTTCGTCGTCCAGCGGCAGGCGATTGAGGTCAAGCGTCTCGACACCTTCGGGCCGGCGCGCATTGATGGTTTCTACCGCCCAGTCGATGATCGTCAGCGTGCGCAGGCCGAGAAAGTCGAACTTCACGAGACCGATGGCCTCGACGTCGTCCTTGTCGAACTGGGTCACCAGACTTTGGCCGCCCTCTTCGCAGTAGAGCGGCGAAAAGTCGGTCAACGGGCCGGGCGCGATCACCACGCCGCCGGCATGCTTGCCGGCGTTGCGCGCGAGTCCCTCGAGCTTGAGCGCGAGATCGATCAGCGCGGTGACCTCCTCCTCTTCCTCATAGGCCCGCCGCAGGTCCTCCTCCTGGGCCAGCGCCTTCTCCAGCGACATGCCGATCTCGAAGGGGATCAGCTTGGCGATGCGGTCGACGAAGCCATAAGGGTGGCTGAGAACGCGACCGACGTCACGGACCACCGCCTTGGCCGCCATGCTGCCATAGGTGATGATCTGCGAGACGCGGTCTCGCCCATAGCGCTCGGCCACGTAATCGATCACACGATCGCGCTTCTCCATGCAAAAATCGACGTCGAAGTCGGGCATGGAAACGCGTTCAGGATTCAGAAAGCGCTCGAAAAGAAGGTCGTAACGTATTGGATCAAGGTCAGTTATTCCTAGGGAGTACGCCACGAGCGAACCTGCGCCGGAACCGCGGCCAGGACCGACGGGAATCTGGTTGCGCTTGGCCCACTGGATGAAATCGGCAACGATCAGGAAGTAGCCCGGGAAACCCATCTGGATGATGACATCGAGTTCCCGCGCCAGTCGTTCGTGGTACTGGACTCGCCGCTGCTCGGCATCCGCCGCGGAGGGGTCAATGAGTTGATGCAGGCGGGCTTCGAGTCCCTTCTCCGCCTCGCGGCGCAGAAACCCGTCGGTGTCCATGCCTTCGGGGACCGGAAACTGCGGCAGCACCGATTTGCCCAGCGTCAGTCCGAGCGAGCAGCGGCGTGCGATCTCGACCGTGTTCTCCAGCGCCTCGGGCAGGTCGGCGAACAGCGCCACCATTTCCTCCGGCGAGCGCAGATACTGCTGCTCGCTGTAGCGACGCGCACGCCGCGGGTCGGCCAGCACGTCGCCGTCGTGGATACACACCCGCGCCTCGTGCGCCTCGAAATCCTCCGGTGTGAGGAAACGCACGTCGTTGGTGGCCACCACCGGCGTATCGCTGGCCGCCGCCAGCGCCACGGCCGCATGCAGATACTCTTCTTCGCCGTCGCGCCCCGTACGCTGCAGCTCGAGGTAATAACGGTCGGGAAACAGGCGCCGCCAGAATGCCAGGCGCGTTTCGGCCTGTGCCCGGCGGCCGGCCAGCAGTGCGCGCCCGACGTCGCCGGCGCGACCACCCGACAACACGATCAACCCTTCACTCATGCCCTCCAGCCAGTCGTAATCGAGCATGGCGATGCCGCCGTGCTGGCCTTCCTGGTAGCTCCGCGACACCAGCCGGGTCAGGTTGCGGTATCCCGTTTCGTCCTGGCACAAGAACAGCGCGCGCGCGGGCGACTCGGGCTCGCTGCCGGGACTGCCGGGCGGTTCGCGCATCCAGGCGTCGACACCGATGATCGGCTTGATGCCAGCGCGCTGGGCGGCACGGTAGAACTTGACCATGGCAAACAGGTTGCATTGGTCCGTCAGCGCCACTGCCGGCGCACCCTGCTCGGCCAGCGCCTTCATCAGCGGGCCGATCCTGAGCACACTGTCGGTCAGCGAGTACTCGGTGTGCAGCGACAAATGAATGTATGAGGGTTCCATCGCTTCCGCGGTCGATGCGCCTGCCCGCTAGCGGGCCGTGAGCAGATAAAAATAGGCCGCATAGCAGGCGGCATTCAAGAGCAGCCATGCGGGCTTCAACCCGCCGGGCCGGTTGGCGAAGCGCAGCCAGGTCGCCGCCAGCAGGGTCAGCCCCGCGGCGTACACGACCGGGCGGCTGGGTTGCCAGGGCGTCAGCCAAAGACCCAGGGCCGGGAGCAGCGACCCCTGGAAAACCAGCGCGCCGCTGAGATTGCCCAGCGCGAGGGTATCCTTACCCCGCCGCGCCCACAACAGGCTGTTGACCTTTTCGGGCAATTCCGTGGCCACCGGCACCACCAGCAGCGACAGCACCAGGACCGACAGACCGAGCGAGATGGCCAACTGCTCCACGGCAGCAACAAATCCGTGGGCGGCCCACACGATCAAACCGACACCGAGCAGCAGCTGCGACCATATCTGCACCAGCCCACCGCCCCACAGGCGAGCCGTATAAAGCGGCTGATCGGCGCTCGCGCCATGTCCCTCCGCCACCAACGCCCCCGAGCGTCGCAGCGTCGCCCACAGATACGCGGCATACCCGGTCAGCAGCAAGAGGCTCGCCACGAGCCGCAGCCGGTGATCGCCCGGCGGGATGAACAGTGCGGCGGCGCCCAGGCCAAACAACGCCTGAAACCAGCCCAGGTCGCGTGCCAGCCCCTTGCGCTCGGGGTGCAAATGGCGTCTGCCGGACAGCAGCATGAAAACACCCAGCAGGCCGAATGAAAGCGTGGAAATCATCAACGGCGCGCCCAGTATGGCACCGACGCTCACCGCCTGGCCCACGGCAATGCCGCCGCCCGCGAACAGGGCGACCACGGGCACCAACGCCTCAGGCAGCGCCGTGCCGACTGCCGCGAATACCGATCCGACCGCGCCCTCGGAAAGACCATAGCGTTCGCCCAGGTGTTCCAGTGCGTTGGTGAACAGCTCGGCACCGAGCAGTATGCCGAGCAGCGCCATGCCTCCCAGCAGCCAACTCATGCGCGTCCGGCGTCCGTGCTGCGGCCGGCATGCTGGTCCGTCGTCTCCCGAAACGGCACAATAGCCTCCCACTTCATCTAAAGAGAAACGTCATTGATCGGCGATTTCATCACCGGGTTTTCGTATATCCCCCGTGGCCTGGCGCTCATTCTCCGCCCCCGACTCCGGCGCTACGTCATCCTACCGGTTCTGATCAATGTCGTGCTGTTCATCAGCGCCTTCGTACTCCTGTTGGAACGCCTTGGCGGCTGGCTGGACGGTCTGTTGCCCAGCAGCCTGGCCTGGCTGTCATGGCTGATCTTGCCGCTGCTCTTCCTGGCGCTGTCGCTGGGCGTGTTCTATACCTTCGGCCTGGTCGCCAATCTGATTGCTTCGCCGTTCAGCGCACTGCTGGCCGAGCAGATCGAGCTGCAGATGGGCGGACAACCGCCCAGCGCCGGCGCCGGTCTGAAGCAGACGCTGCGCAGCACCGCCATCGGCGTGATGACGCAGCTTTCCGCCCTGGCTTACCAGTTGGTGCGTCTGTTGCCGCTATTGCTGCTGTTTCTGGTGCCGGTGGTCAATGTACTGGCTACCTCCGTGCTGATCGCCTTTTCCGCCTGGATGCTGGCCTTGGGCTATCTTTCCACCCCCATGGGCAATCACGACATGAGCTTCCGCGCCGTTCACGAAACCTGCCGCGGACGGCGGGCACTCGCGCTGGGTCTGGGTACTGGACTGTTGCTGCTGACCTGGATCCCCCTGCTCAACCTGCTCGCTCTGCCGGTTGGCACTGCCGCCGCCACGGCGCTCTGGACCGAAAAACTCGCCTCCGAACACCGTTGATCGGATTCAACCCTCCGAAGAGGGCCTGGATCGCTGTCCGGGGGTGGTCCCGCCTCCACCGCTGCGCGATACTTGAAACCAATCGCCGCATCGACGGCGGGACGCCCAGACCAAAGCTTACAAGGACTCCGAAATGACCGTTTCACTGGATTTTGCGCGTCACGGTGACAAGCGCAATTCCGACTTCTTCGAAACCTACCTCACACGTCTGCTCGAAGAGCGCGACCGGGTCGGCCTGACCGACATGATCCACGAGATCGACGCCATGATGATCACCGTGGAGCCGGGCCACTCGATCGCCTACATCGCCGAACTGGCGCTAATGACGCCCTACCACTACCTGGTCACGCTGGAAAGCGAGCAGCATCTCACGCATATACTGCGCATCGACCTTGACAGCCCCGACTTACTTATCCGCGAGGTCAAGGACGCCGGCACCCGCGGCATCTTCCGCAGCCTCAACGAGGTCTACCCGGTCGGCGCGCACAAGCCCTACAGCCGCTATATCGGCGAGATCATCCGCGTCAGCAATCTGCACGAAGTGGTCAGCCTGCAGCGCGAGCGCGAATTCCGTTTCTTCGGTGCCGACGACGTACGCAAACTGGAATTTCCCGGCAACCTCGCGGTCAGCAAGCCGTCCCCGTATACGCACAACATCGTTGCCTACCTCGAGCGCGAACCCAACGATCCACGCGTCTACGCGCTCGGCGTCAGCCGTATCGACTCGCGTGCCCAGGAGGCCTACGAAGCCGCCAAGGAATTGCAGTACAAGCTCGGCGTGCACACCCTGCTGTTGCCCATCGACCATCTGGCCACGCGCGTCTACAGCCAGAACCGGGAAGTGGCGATCCTCGAATACCTGTCGTCGTCGAGCTACTACTACTGGGGCTCCTACGACATCAAGGACCAGAATTCCTCGACCAACGTCACCAAGAGCGTCCACCACTCGAGCGAGTTCCGCAGCCCTGCCAAGGTGTTCACCGCCAACAACACGCCGTATTTCGTCAATCACCTGGAGAAGCTGCCCTCGCCGACGGAAACCTTCGTGCGCAACTACGGGCCGCGTCTGCATCACATCGCGGTCGCCGTGCGCGATGGTGAGACCGACGGCCTCGAGAACATCGAATACGTGGTGCGCAGCATCGCCGAACAGGGCAAAGACTTCCTGCTCGACGTGATCGGCTCCAAGGAAGAAGGTCTCAAGCAGATATTCTCCAGCGCCTCGGAGCACTCCTCCCTGATCGTCGAGTACGTCCAGCGCTTCGGCGATTTCGATGGTTTCTTCGCCAAGCACAACGTCGCCGAGCTCACCCGTGCAGCGGGTGTCGACGAGTCGCTCAAGGAGCTGGAAGCCACGGCCCGCAGTTGATCGCGTCTGCCGGCGACACCGCCGGACGACAAATGGATGGACTCGGGTGCGGCCGATCGCTTCGCGGCCGCACCCACTCAATCCGTCTGCAGCATGTCGAGAAAGGCATTCAGCGCGGCCGAACGATAATCCGGCTTCGGTGCTGCCAGATAGAGCGTCCAGTACAAGCCCTGCGGCGGATTCAATCTTAACGGCTGCAGCGGCCACTGTGCGCGGCGCAAGGCGGTTGCCGACGCGAATCCAACGCCAAGACCGGCCGACACGGCCTCCCGCACCGCCTCCACACCGGTCACCTCGACACTGAACTGCACGCTCAGGCCGACCGCGGCCAGGGCATGCTCAACCGCGCGTCTTACGCCGGACTCCGGTTCCCGCCACACGATCGGATACGCCACCAATTCGTCCCAGCCCACTCCTTCATCGCCACGACCGGCCAACGGGTGGTCGTCTGGCAACAGGGCGACGATTTCGTCTTCCATCCACGGTTCCAGAGTACAGAAACCCGGCAGCCACGACTGCGGATCGGCGAATACGCCATCCAGAAACAGCAGATCCCAGGTGCCCGCCGCCTGGATCGCCCAGTCCAAGGCTCCCGTTTTGAGCACCAGTCTGATGTCTGGGCAGCAACGGCGGAAAGCCGCCAAGCGTTCATGCAGGAAGTAACTCGCGACGTTGTTGCTCGAAACGATGCGCAGACATCCATCCTGCAGCGTCCGGCGGCGACGGATCCATTCCTCCACATGATCGAGCGCGGCACGCAGGCCTCGCGCCTCCACCAGCAAGGCCTCGCCCGCGGGAGTGAGGCGGATGCCGCGCCCCACCCGCTGATACAGCGGTTCGCCGACCGCCTCGGTCAACTGCCTCAACCTTTCGGAAACCGCCGGCTGACTGCGGTGCAGGAGGCGTGCGCCGGCCGCCACACCGCCCTGCTCGGCGACATGGAGAAAGGTGAGCAAATGCTCTGCGTGGATACTCATCCAAATTATCGATGAATCATGTCCAAAAAACGGATTTGCCCGATGAATATGCGCCGCTTAGTCTAATTCGGCGCGATGTCGACGGCCATCCATCTCCATGCGCCATCCGTAAATCGTGCGCGTCCTCCATCAAAAAATACTCATAGAATCATCATGTTATCTCTGTTCACAGGCGTCGGACTCGCGCTCGCGATTGGTTCATTCGAAGGCGCATCCGTACTCGGCATACTGCCCTATATCGGCGGAGGCCTGGCTACCAGCAGCGATCATGCGCTCTGGACGCTGACCTACTTTATCGTGCATTGGTCACTTGGCATCACCGTGATGCCCTGGAGCATGCGCCGCTGGGGCCCCCGGCGTCTGTTCGAATTTTCGGTGCTGTTCACGCTCGCGGGCACGCTATTGGCCGCCGACACGGGCAATCTCTGGCTGATGCTGGTCGCGCGCGCGATGCAGGGATTCGGCGCCGGCCTGCTGGTGCCGCTGAGCCAGCATCTGTTCCTGCAACGCACGCCTCCCTCACGGCATGGACTCGTCACCATCGTCTGGAGCAACGCCATGCTGATCCCTTTCTTCGTCGGACCAGCGATCGGCGGTTATCTGGCAACCACGGCTGGTTGGCGCGGCATATTCTGGATCTGTGCGCCGCTACTGCTGATCGCAGGATGGTTCGGGCGCCGAGGCATCGACCATGCCCGTCCCGACGCCACCACGCCGCCATTCGACCGCATCGGTTTCGGGCTGCTGTATGGGGGTCTGTTGGGCCTGCAGATGATCATGGACCAGGGACAGGACGACGGCTGGTGGCACGCACGCCTTATCGACGAATTGAGCCTGTTGGCCTGCGCCCTGCTGCTCGCCTTTGCATGGTGGGAGCGCCGCTGCCCCCATCCGTTGCTCGACTTCCAGTTCTTCCGTCGGCGCAATTACACGCTCGGGCTGCTGTTGCTGTGCATCGGCTGGTCGCTGTTCATGGCCTGGGCTGCACTGCTGCCACTCTGGGCGGAGAGCGACCTCGGTTATAATGGCTATTGGGGCAGCGTACTGCTGCTGCCGATCGCACTGGGCGCCATCCCGCTCGCCTCCGTGATGGACAGGCTGCGCGGCTTGGTCGGGCTGCGTCGCCTCGCCACCGCCTGTTTCCTGGTATTCGCCGGCGCCTACGGGATTGCCGACGTCAATCAGGCCAGCGGCTTGCAGGCCCTGTTCCTGCCGATGCTGATCGAAGGCATGGGTGTCGGCATGCTGTTCGTGCCGCTGACCCTGATCGTGCTCTCCGGAATCGCGGCGCAGGACATCCCCTCGGCGGCGACGACCAGCAATTTCATCCGAGTCTTCAGCGCCAACGTCGGTGTCACGCTGCTCAGCGTCTATTGGATACGTCAAAGCGCGGTCGCCGCCACGGCGCTGCGTGCGGATACGCTGCCTGCACACGAGGCCATCACCGCCCACTGGCTGATATTCGTTCAGCACCTGCTGGATGCAGAAGCGCAGACCCAGGCACTGGACAATTTGCTCCGCGTATCCGCCTGGGTGTGTCTGCTCGCCGCAGGGCTGGCTTATTTCGCGCTCAAGCCACCCGTCGCCGCAGCCTCCCCTCTGGGTCCGCGCAGCTTCATTCAGGAACAGGAGATGGAATCCGCTGTTGCTCGACGTCCCGCCCTTCAAAGCGGCGACCGCCAGCCCTGAGTCTGCGCTCAGGCGCGCTTGAAGAAATCCCGCAAACGGGCAACGGCTTCCTTCAGATCGTCCATCCCGGTGGTATAGGCGAAGCGGATATGCTGATCGGCACCATTCTCGCCGAAATCCGTTCCCGGCGTCACGGCAACGCCGGCTTCTTCCAGCAACCGGGCCGACAGGGTCTCTGCGTCAACGCCGAAGCGCTCGCAATTGGCATAAAGATAAAATGCGCCGTCCGGCGTCACCGGAATATTGAACCCGAGGGCGCGCAGTTCGGGCAGCAGAAAATCCCTGCGGGTTCGGAATTCGGCACGCCGACCTTCCAGAATCGACAGCACTTCCGGTTCGAAGGCCGCGAGAGCGGCGTGTTGCGAGGGCGTCGGTGCACATAGAAAAAGATTCTGCGCCAATTTCTCTATCGGGCGGACGTAGGCCTCGGGCGCCACGATCCAACCCAGGCGCCATCCGGTCATGCCGAAATATTTAGAAAAACTGTTGACCACGAACACCTGGTCGCTGATCTCCAGTGCCGTGGCATCGGGTTGGTCATAGACGAGTCCCTGGTAGATTTCGTCGACGATCAGGGCCCCTTCCCGCTCCGCCGCATAGGCAGCCATTTCCGCCAGCATGCCCTTTGCGATCAAGGTACCGGTGGGATTGGCCGGCGAAGCGACCAACGCGGCAACCGTACGTTTGCTCCAGTGCGCGCGCAACAGCTCCGGCGTCAGCTGGTAGCGTGTATCCCGGCGCACCATCACCTGGCGTGCACGGCCCTCGAACAGGCGGACGAAATGCCGGTTGCAGGGGTAGCCGGGATCGGTCATCAGGACTTCGGTATCCGGATCGACCAATACGCCCAACACGAGCTGGAGTGCACCCGAAGCGCCGGGCGTGACGATCACCCTTTCAGGTGAGATCGTCACGCCGTAATGCGTGGCATAAAAACCGGCGATTGCTTCCCGCAACGCCGGCAAGCCAAGTGCAGGGGTGTAACGCGTGGCGCCTGCCTGTAGCGCAGCACGACCCGCTTCGACGATGGCCGTCGGCGTATCGAAGTCCGGCTCGCCGATCTCCAGATGCACGATGCGCCGCCCCTCGGCTTCCAACTGACGCGCGCGGGCCAACAGATCCATCACCCGGAACGAAGCGATATCGTCGATACGACGGGCGGTGCGCAGATGCACGGCGCTCACCTGCTGTTGCGCTTGACGTGCCGTAGCAGGCGTTTTTTCTTGTGCGCCTGATGAGGCGTCAGGGTATTGCGCCGTCCGGCAAACGGGTTGTCGCCGGTCTTGAATTCGAGCGCCACCGGCGTGCCCACCAGTTTGAGCGCCTTGCGATAGCCATTGGCCAGATAGCGTTTGTATTCGCCGGGCAGACGCTCGGTTTGATTGCCGTGGATCACGATCGTGAAAGGCCGGTGCCCTCCCAAATGGGCATAGCGAAGCTTTATTCGTCTGCCTCGCGACAACGGCGGCTGGTGCGCTGCGACCAAGCCTTCCAGTAGGCGGTTGAGTGCCGCCGTGGATACCTCGCGATGCGCGCTGTCGTCGGCCCGATGCGCCGCAGCCAGCAGATGCCCCACACCGGTACCGTGCAAAGCGGAGATGAAATGGCGTTCGGCGAAATCGAGGAAGGTCAGGCGCAGGTCCAAACCTCGGCGCACGTCGGCCCGTTCGTCGGCGGTCAGGCCATCCCATTTGTTCACCGCCACCACCAGCGGCGCACCCGCGTCGAGGGCGAGTCCGATCAGATGGGCATCCTGCTCGGTCACGCCGGCGCGGGCGTCAAGCACCAGGACCACGACATCCGCCGCATTGATCGCCTCCAGCGCCTTGACGATGGAGAATTTCTCCACCATCTCATTGACGCGCGCGCGGCGGCGGATACCGGCGGTATCCACCAGCACATAGCGTCTGCCGTCGCGTTCGAAGGGTACGTCGATGGTGTCCCGTGTGGTGCCGGGACGGTCGAATACCACCACCCGATTCTCGCCGATCAGACGATTGACCAAGGTCGATTTACCGACATTGGGACGCCCCACAAACGCGATGCGCGTGCCCTCCTTGCTGCGCGGCCGCGGCATATTGCCCCTGCTTGCAGCCGACGCATCCGCCACCGATGGATCGTCCGTTTCGGCATCCGTCCAAGCTTCGCTTGCCGGGCCCGGTATCACGCGTTCGATCAGACGCTCCAGGCCGCTGCCGCGGGTGGCCGAAATCAAAAGCGGTTCGCCCAAACCAAGACGATAAGCCTCGGCCAGGGCAGCATCAGGCGTCGTGGTATCGACCTTGTTCACGACCAGATACACCGGCTTGCCCATAACCCGCAATTCCGCGGCCAGCGCTTCGTCACCGGCGGTCACACCGGTTCGACCATCGATCAGCAGCAGCAGATGAGTCGCCTCGCGCATCGCCGCGCGGGTCTGCTCGCCCATCAGCGCATCGATGGCATCCGTTTCTTCGCCGAGACCACCGGTATCGACCACGAGGTAGTCCCGGCCACCGAGGCGGCCGAGTCCGTATTTACGGTCGCGCGTCAAGCCGGGCAGATTCGCGACCAATGCGTCGCGGCTGCGGGTCAGGCGGTTGAACAGGGTCGATTTGCCCACGTTGGGCCGCCCGACCAGGGCGAGAGTGGCTTGCATGGCTATGGATTGCCTTGGACTCAGAACGGTGAAATGGCCGAATGGCCCTGGGAGCCGGAATGTCCGGCCTGATCCGCCTTGGTCGACGGTTTGCCGATACGATACATCGCCAGCGTGCCGTCCGCAGCCTGGACATAGAGGTTATCTCCGCGGACCACGGGCGGCGCATCGATCGCGGCGTCGGTCAGATGCTTCCGCGCAACGAATGCGCCGTCCTTGATGGACAGGAAATGCAGATAGCCCTGATAGTCGCCGACGACCAGATATCCGCCCACGATGACCGGCACGGTCGCTTCGCGGAAACGCAGGGCGGACTGCTTCCACAGCGAAGCGCCGGTCGCCAGATCCAGCGCCCAGACGGCGCTGTGCGAATCGGTCACGTAGACCGCCTTGTCGCCGACCGTCAAACCGACATAGGAAGACATCGGATGCGACCACAACAGCTGACCCTTGCCAAGCGTGGCGGCCACGACACGTCCGTGATAGCTCGCCGCAAACACCACGCCATCAATCACGTCGATGCGGCCGCTGACGTCCACCATCCGCTGCAATTCGGAAGCACCGCGCGGCTCGGCGACGCGCAACTGCCACAGTGGGGTGCCGTCACTCAGACTAAAGGCGGCGATCTGGCCCGTCGAGAACCCGGTGACCACGGTATTGCCGCTGATCACCGGTGTGGTCTTGCCGCGCACGATGAGGTTCGGCGATTCGATGCCCTGATTCCAGATCACGTTGCCGGTGCTGACATCCAGCGCAACCAGTTTGCCGGCATTCGTGTGGACCACCACCTCGCCCTGCGCCGGTTTCGATATCGCCATTACCTCGCTACCCAGCTGGGTCTGCCAGAGCACACCGTGGGTCTTGATCGACACCGCGATCAGCTTGCCGTTTTGGCCGCCCACAAACAGCATGTCCTCGCCGCCGCTGACGCCGGCCGTGAGACGCAGGCCGACCTTGACACTCCAAAGTTGGTTGCCGTTGTCCGCCTTGAACGCGGACAGACGCCCGGCCTGATCGGCGGCATACAGCACGCCCTCGTGCAGCCACGGACGCAGGCGCAGCAGATAACCGTGATTGCCGTTGCCGATTGAGGTCTCCCAAACCTGCTTGACTGGCAGGCTAGACTTGATTGGTTTCAGCGGTTCCGGCGGGCGGGTATTGACCGGTTTTTCGAAGAGACTGCAGCCGCCAAGCCCCAGGGTTGCGAACATCGCGAGACCGACGATTGCCGCCTGCCGAACAATACCTTGCATGGTCATTTGCCTCCCTGAGCCGCCGGCGCCGGCAATGCATCGAGTTTCATTTCGAGGTCGCGCGTCGGTAGCCCCATGGCCTGGGCGCCCGCCAACGCTTCTTCATAGGCGTTACGTGCCTTTTGCCGCTCGCCCTTGGCCAGCCAGGCATCGCCTCTGAGCGATTGGGTCAAAGGTAGATAGGCCTCGCCGAAGCCGCTGGAAAGCAGCTTAAGCGCCTCATCGGGCTTTTTATCCGCTATCAGGACGCGCGCAAGGCGCAGCGCAGCCAGTTCACGCAACGCTTTTTGCGAGCCGTGGTCCACCACCCAGCGAAGCCGTTCGGCAGCCTGGTCGAGATGACCGTCCATGACCGCCTGTTTGGCCAGCATGAAGGCTGCCAGGGACGCGTAAGGCGTGCCACTGAAACGTTTGATCAAATCCACGGCCTGTCCCGGCCACCGCTTGTCCTGGTGCTGTCGATTGGCAGACAGCATTTGGCTGTACAGCGCGGAAGCCTTCTTGTCTTCGCGCGCCTGATAATAGGCCCAGCCCTTCCAGGCGAAGAACCCGATCAGCCCGGCCACCGCCGCCAGCGCCAGCCATCGGCCATAGCGTCGCCACCAGTGCTTGGCCGCCTCGAGTTCCTCGTCTTCCACGTGGTATGCCGTCATGAAACCGTGTTCTCCTTCGCGCACAGCGCCAACAAATTCGTCACCAGTTCGGTTTGCGTCACACGTTGCTGGGGCTGTTCGCCCTGCAACGGCTTGAGCGTCGCCGTAGCGTCGCGCAGTTCATCCTCGCCGAGAATCACCGCCACGCGGGCGCCATACTTGTCAGCACGCTTGAGCTGGGCCTTGAGATTGCCCTCACCACAGTGCGTCAGCACGCGCAAAGACGGCGCAGCCTCGCGCAGCGACTCCATCAGGCGCATCGCGACGGCGCGCGCGTCCTCGCCCAGACTCAGGCAGTACACGTCCGGAGTCTCCTCCGGCGGCAACAATCCCTGGGATTCGAGCAATGCCAACAGGCGCTCCAGGCCCATAGCGAAACCGCATGCCGGCGTCGGCCTGCCGCCCAGTTGCGGGATCAGACCGTCATAGCGCCCGCCGGCACAGACCGTGCCCTGCGCACCGAGATCGTCGGTGACCCACTCGAACACGGTGCGCGAATAGTAATCCAGGCCGCGAACCAGCCTTGGGTTGATCTCGTAGGCGACGCCGTTGTCGTCCAACAGCCTGCGCAGGCCGTCGAAATGCCGACGACTTTCCTCGTCGAGCGCGTCCAGCAGGCTCGGCGCGTCGGCCAGCACGGCGCGCGTGTCCGCGTCCTTGCTGTCCAGTATGCGCAGCGGGTTGCTGTCGAGCCGCCTGCGACTGTCATCGTCGAGCGCATCGAGATGATTGCGCAGGTAGGTGGTCAGCGTCTCGCGGTAGCGCATGCGCGCTTCAAGACTGCCCAACGAGTTGATTTCGAGGCGCAGGCCGCGCAGGCCGAGTTCGCGCCAAAGCCGCGCGCTGAGCAGAATGACCTCGGCGTCTATGTCGGGGCCAGCCATGCCGTAGGCCTCGACGCCTAGCTGGTGGAACTGGCGATAGCGCCCCTTCTGCGGGCGCTCGTGCCGGAACATCGGCCCCACGTACCACAGGCGATTGAGCTGATTGTGCAGAAAACCGTGTTCGATACCGGCACGCACGCAGCCCGCCGTGCCCTCGGGACGCAGGCTCAGCGATTCGCCGTTGCGGTCCGCAAAGGTGTACATCTCTTTTTCGACGATGTCGGTCACCTCGCCGATCGAGCGCGCGAACAGTTCGCTCTTCTCGACGATCGGCAGGCGGATCTGGCGATAACCGTATGCATCGACCACGCGTTGCGCGGCGGCTTCAAGGTGGCGCCAGGCCGAGGCCTGCTCGGGCAGGATGTCATGCATCCCGCGAATGGATTGTATGCGCTCGCCCATGGGATTCCTTTCGTGTTTTAAGGGCTCGTTCCGGTACCGCCGGCATCGGACGGCACCGACACCTTGAATCTCGCGGTGTGGTTGGCGCGGATATGCGGGGCGATATCCACGCGCTGTCCATCGATGCTCAGTTGCACGCCCTGCGCGTAGCCCAAGAACACGGAAAACGGCGCGCTGCCAGTCAGCAGGCGATGAGTGCCGGCATCGAGTAAGCCATACACCAGCTGTTGTCCCTTGGCATCGTCGACTTGGACCCAGCTCCGATGCGTGAGGTTCAGCTGCAGCCGCGCCTGTCCGGCCGGTGTGGCGGCCGATGGTGCCGCGGTTTCGCCGGCGACTACGGCCGGTGACGGAGAGACGCTGGGTGGAATCGGCACGGTGGCCGTCTGCGGCATCGCCGTGGTCGAGGCTGTCGGTGCCGTTGCCGTCGTCGGCAACGGTAGCGTCGGGGCGATGGCAGGCGTGGGCGCGGCCGGCGCGGCGGTGCCCGACGCGCTCGAATGTTCGGCGACCGGCGGGTTCGTATCAATTGATTGGTCGTGGGTATACCACCAGGCTGCGAGCAGGATCAAGACCAGCGCGATCGCACTGCCGAAGGCATAGACACGTCCGCGCAAGGCCATGCGGTCGTTCATCTCCACCGCCGGCTTCAGCTCCGGCTCGGCAGGATGAGCCTGAGCCCGGTAGGCATCGATGAGTACCCGCACATCGAGTTCGAGCAATTGCCCGTAGGCTCGCAAATAACCCTTGATATAGGCCGGGCCGGGCAACGCGTCAAAGTCGTCCGATTCCAGGGCCCGCACGACGCTGGTGTCGAGATGCAGGTGTCGGGCAACGTCTTCAATACGCAGGTCCAGCGCCTCGCGGCGCAGACGCAGACGCGTGCCTATCGGCTCGTGCCGGGCCTGAGATTCTGGTAACGGCTGGTTGCGTTCGTCATCCATGTCGTCACTGATTTTGCAGCAGGGCGCGTGCCTGCGGCGAATTGGGGAACATGCGGTACAGATCGCGTGCGCAGTCGGCTGCCCCGTTCATATCACCCACCTCGCGCTTGACCTTGAGGCACAGGGCAAGGATATCCGGCGTATAGCGCGCCTCGCCGGTGATGCGTCCCAGATAGGCGTCTGCCTTCTGGTTGTCACCTTGCTCCGAAGCCAGTTTTGCCAATTGATACAAGGCTGGCGCGAAACCCGGCTGTACCTTGAGCGCCTGTTCGAAGCGTTGTTCGGCCAGCTTCTTGTCACCCTGGCGCACGGCGCAGACGCCGGCATTGGCGTAGGCGTATTCGGGCGTGTTGTATAGCGGATTGCTCCAGGCGTCCTTGAACTGCGCGTAAGCTCGGGTGTAATGCTCCTGCTCGCAGAGGAAGACGCCGAAATTGTTGTGCACGTCGCCGTCGTTGGGCTTGAGCGCCACGGCCTTGGAAAAGTTCTCCTCGGCCTCGTCGTTGCGCCCCAGGCGCTGCATCAGCAGGGCATAGGCGTTGCGCACGACGGAAGAATTGGGGTCCTGGCTCAGGGCGCGCTTGAGCTTTTCGTCGGCCAGCTTAAGATTGCCCGTCTGCATGTAATCGATGCCGAGCTGTGCGTTGAGCACGGCAGCCCGATGCTGCTGGGCCTCCGCCTTGCGCTCCTGCGGCGAGGTCGCACATCCGGCAAGCGTCGCCAAGGCGGTGATGATCAGGAATGGGCGAATCCGAGCGAGGCCATATCTCATACGGTCAGATCCTGTTCCAGGCGCGCAAAGCGCAAGGCGCGGCGGCTGCGATCCTGCACCTTCCCGGCCAGCTGACCGCAGGCGGCATCGATGTCGTCACCCCGCGTCTTGCGGGTAATCGTGGTCAGGCCTGCGGCGATCAGGATGTCGCGGAAGCGATCGATCGTTTGTGGGTCCGAGCGCGTGAATCGCGTTTCCGGAAACGGATTGAACGGGATGAGATTGACCTTCGACGGCACGTCGTGCAGCAGGCGTACGAGTTCGCGGGCATGCTCGGGACTATCGTTGACACCCTTGAGCATGACGTATTCGAAGGTTACCCGCTGCTTGTGCTTCTTGCCCTCGACGAAACGGCGGCAAGCCGCCAGCAGATCCGCAATCGGGTACTTGCGGTTGAGCGGCACCAGCTGGTCGCGCAACGCGTCGTTGGGTGCATGCAGTGATACCGCGAGACTCACGTCGAGACGGTCCTTGAGACGGTCCATCGCCGGGATCACGCCGGAGGTGCTCAGCGTGACACGTCGCTTGCCGAGACCATAGGCCAGATCGTCCATCATCAGATCCATCGCGTCGATGACCGCATCGTAATTGAGCAGCGGCTCGCCCATACCCATCAGCACCACGTTCGTGATCACGCGCGAGCGGCCTGGATCGGGCTGCAGATGCCGCTTGGCCACCCACAGCTGCGCGACGATCTCAGCGGCACTGAGGTTACGGTTGAAACCCTGACGCGCGGTGGAACAGAAGGTGCAGTCGAGCGCACAGCCAACCTGCGATGAGACGCACAGGGTCCCACGACCGTCATCCGGGATGAACACGGTTTCGATGCAATTGCCGTCATCCAAGCGCAGCAGCCATTTGCGGGTCCCATCTGCGGATGCCTGCTCCATCACCACTTCCGGTGCCCGCACCTGCGCCTCGCCGGCAAGACGCAGGCGCAGGGCCTTGGCCAGATCGGTCATTTCCGCGAAGTCGGCGACACCATGATGATGCATCCACTTCATCACCTGACGCGCGCGAAACGGGGCCTCGCCCCGCTCGCCGAAATAGGCTTCGAGCGCTTGTCGGGGCAAACCCAGCAGATTGGTTTTCGCGTCAGGCGACATGGCAGTGACTCAGCGCGTCCGCGCGCAGAGTTCATCCGGACCGAAGAAGAAATTCACTTCCTGGGTCGCCGTCTCGACGGCATCCGAACCATGCACCGCATTCTCGTCGATCGAATCGGCGAAATCGGCGCGAATCGTGCCCGGCTCGGCCTGCTTGGGATCGGTGGCGCCCATGATCTCGCGATGACGGGCGACGGCATTCTCGCCCTCGAGCGCCTGCACCATCACCGGCCCGGAAATCATGAAGTCGACCAGATCCTTGAAGAAGGGACGTTCCTTGTGCACGGCATAGAATGCCTCGGCCTGCTCGCGCGACAGGTGCAGCATACGGGCGGCAACGATTTTCAGTCCGGCGCGCTCAAAACGGCTATAGATTTCGCCGATGATGTTCTTGGCCACCGCATCAGGCTTGATGATGGATAGCGTACGTTCAACCGCCATTGATTCGATACTCCCTTTTGTCGATAAATAACTTGCTAGACGCCATAAAGTTTGTCGCCGTCTATCGTATACCCATGCGAAGAACCCGCGTCTGGCGCGGGTTCTTCGTGCCCATAGGGGCGGTAAGTTTACTCGCTGTCAAGCCACCCTGACAACGCACTAGCCACGCTCTTCCAGCCAGGCCATCTGAATGGCCTCCAGAATACGCTCATTCGAATGCTCGGGATTGTCTTCGAACCCATCCAGATCGCAAACCCAGGCGTGCAGATCGGTGAAGCGCACATAGCGAGGATCGACGTCCGGATGGGCTTCGTCCAGCGCAATCGCGATCTCCAGCGTGTCCTTCCAGCTCAGCGTCATCGGCGCCAACCTCGTCCGTCAGTGGTTTTCGGAAACCAGATTGATGGTGTAGCGCGGAATCTCGATCTCGAGATCCTCATCGCCGACCACACTCTGGCAACTCAGCCGCGAATCGGGTTCGAGCCCCCAGGCCTTGTCGAGCATATCCTCCTCGTCTTCGGTGGGCTCGTTGAGCGAATCCATACCCTTGCGCACATAGACGTGGCAGGTCGTACAGGCGCAGGCCTTCTCGCAGGCATGTTCGATTTCGATGCCGTGGCCAAGCGCGGCATCGCAAATGGACGTGCCGGCAGCGACTTCAATCACCTTGCCCTCCGGGCAGAGCGTGCTGTGCGGCAAAAAGGTAATACGCGGCATGTGATCTCCTAAGCCCCCTGTTGCGGCCGCGTTGGCGGCCGCCATTGGTCAAAATTCGTCGACGCGGTGCCCGGACATGGCACTGCTGATCGCCGTATCCATACGTCTTGCGACGAAATCGCTGCTGGCGTGCTCGACTGCCTCGATGGCGCTGCGGATGGCCTCCGGATCGCCGCTATCACGGCAGCGCACGAGCGCCTCTCTAGCCGACAGAATGACGGTACGTTCGTGCTCGGATAGCAGGCGCTCGCCGTCTGTCGCCAAGGCCGCGTCAAGCGCCTCGATGACCCGATCCGCCTCGACCTGCTCCTCGCGCAGCCGGCGCGCGAGCATGTCGTCTCGCGCATGCTCGATCGAGGCTCTGAGCATGCGTTCGATTTCCTCCTCCTCCAGTCCGTAGGAAGGCTTGATCTCGACGCCGGCCTGAACGCCGCTGGTCAGTTCCTCGGCGGTCACGCCGACCAGACCGTCCGCGTCGACCTGGAATGTCACGCGGATGCGCGGTGCACCGGCGACCATCGGTGGCAGACCGGACAGTACGAAGCGGGCCAGCGAGCGACAATCGTCTACGAGTTCGCGTTCGCCCTGCAGCACGTGGATCGCCATCGCGCCCTGGCCGTCCTTGAAGGTGGTGAATTCCTGCGCGCGCGCCACCGGAATCGTGGTGTTGCGGGGAATGATTTTCTCGACCAGCCCGCCCATGGTTTCGATACCCAGCGACAGCGGGATCACATCCAGCAATAGCAGTTCGCCGTCGGGCTTGTTGCCCGCCAGGACGTCGGCCTGGATCGCCGCACCCACGGCCACCACCTTGTCCGGGTCGATGTCCACGCGGGGCGCGCGCCCGAAGAACGATGCGACGCGTTCGCGCACACGGGGCACTCGGGTCGAACCGCCCACCATGACCACGTCGCCGATCGCCTCGCGTTCAACGCCGGCATCGCGCAGTGCGCGGCGGCAGGCCGCGAGTGTCTTCTGGATCAGCGGGTCGAGCAGGGTGTCGAGTTGCTCGCGGGTCAGATGCCCCTGCCAGTGACGCTCATCGCCCAGATCGAGCGTGATCCCAACGCTTTCGACTTCCGTCAACGCTTCCTTGGCGGCACAAGCCTCGCGCATCAGGCGACGCATGGTCCGATGATCCGCATCGCCCCCAAGACCGGCTTCCGCCATGATCCAGGCGGCAATTTCTCGATCGAAATCGTCGCCGCCGAGTGCGCTGTCGCCGCCGGTGGCCAGCACCTCGAAAACGCCTCGATTGAGGCGCAGGATGGAAATGTCGAAGGTGCCGCCACCCAGATCGTAGACCGCGATCAGGCCGTCCCCGCCCTGATCCAGGCCATAAGCCACCGCGGCAGCGGTGGGTTCGTTCAGCAAACGAAATACATTGAGCCCCGCCAGCCGTGCCGCGTCCTTGGTCGCCTGGCGCTGCGCGTCATCGAAATAGGCCGGCACCGTGATCACGACGCCGGCGAGTTCGCCACCCAACGCCGCTTCGGCGCGCGCACGCAAGCTGCGCAGGATCTCGGCGGAAACCTCGACGGCCGTCACGTCACCGGCGTCGGTGCGTATTCTCGGCACCACCGATTCGCCCGGTGCAAACCGGTAAGGTACATGGCCGGCAAGCGTCTTGAGGTCGTCAACGCCACGCCCCATCAGGCGTTTGATCGAAGCCAGGGTGTTGAGCGGGTCGTCCGCGGCATCCATCTTCGCGGCGGCGCCGACGATCGGCTCGCCGTCGGCGCGGTAACGCACCACCGAGGGCAGGATATGCCGCCCTGCTTCGTCGGCGAGCGTCTCGGCTACGCCGCTGCGCACCGAGGCCACCAGGGAATTGGTGGTTCCAAGATCGATGCCCGCCGCCAGACGGTGGGCGTGGGGCGCGGTCGACATGCCGGGTTCGGCGATCTGCAGTAATGACATGGCTAGGTGATTTCTGTCGCTTCGGGTGATTGGATTCAGTCGCCCTGGTCTTCCAAGCGCTCGGCCATACGGTTGGCCTCGTCGAGCAGGCGTGCATAGAAACGCAACTGCAGAACGGTACGCTTGGCGTCCTCCAGGCGGCCCGTGGCATAGGCTGCAGCGAAGCTTGTGTACAGTCCGTCCCGTTCGCTACGCAACTCGCGCATCAGATCTTCCAGGGCGAACAATGGCTCGGACGCTTGCGCGGTTTCGGCCAGCGCTTCGCGCAGGGCCATCTGGCGCATCAGGAAATCCGGATCCGCGGTCGTATCGCGCTCGTCGTCGAAAGACACGCCCGCGAGCTCCAGCAGATAACGCGCGCGTCGACCCGGCTCCTTCAAAGTCTGGTAGGCCTCGTTGACCCAAGCCGATGCCTGCACGGCAAGGCGGCGGTCGCGCGCCTCGCCGCCGGCATGACGGTCTGGATGATACAAAGCCTGGAGTTCGCGGTAGCGGGTATCCAGCGCTCCGGCATCGACATCAAAGGCGCGCGACTGGCCGAACAGTTCGAAATAGTCGCGTCCCAGATCGAGCCCGCTCAGCGCCATCGTGCCAATCCGCCATCAGACATTGAAGCTTTCGCCGCAGCCGCAGCGGTTCTTCTCGTTCGGGTTGCTGAACTTGAAGCCTTCGTTGAGGCCCTCGCGGACGTAGTCCAGTTCGGTCCCATCGAGATAAACCAGGCTCTTGGCATTGATCACGATCTTGACGCCGTGATCGTCGAAGACCTCGTCGCCTTCATCAAGCGCATCGGCGAACTCCATGACATAAGCCATGCCGGAGCACCCCGTGGTCTTCACGCCCAGGCGCACGCCCACGCCCTTGCCGCGTTTTTCCATGAAGGTCCGCATGCGGTTCGCCGCCGCCTCAGTCAGGGTAATCGCCACAGACTTCACCTCCGTCGTATCCGCAACGCCATCGATCAAGCGGACTGAGCGTTCTGGTTATTGTCGTTTTGTTTGCCCTGGTAGTCGGCGATGGCGGCCTTGATGGCGTCCTCCGCCAGCACCGAGCAATGGATCTTCACCGGTGGCAGCGCCAGTTCCTCGGCTATCTGCGTGTTCTTGATCTCGCCCGCCTCCGCCAGCGTCTTGCCCTTGACCCATTCGGTCAGAAGGCTCGAGCTGGCGATCGCCGAACCGCAGCCGTAGGTCTTGAACTTGGCGTCTTCGATCACGCCCGCGGCGTTGACCTTGATCTGCAGCTTCATCACGTCGCCGCACGCCGGCGCGCCTACCATGCCCGTGCCCACGCTCGCGTCGCCCTTGTCCAGGGTGCCCACGTTGCGCGGGTTCTCGTAGTGATCGATTACCTTGTCGCTGTATGCCATCTTTGCGTCCTCCGTGTCCCGTGTCCGTCCGCCCTCAGTGGGCGGCCCATTGAATGCTCTTGAGATCCACGCCGTCCTGGTACATCTCCCACAACGGCGAAAGCTCGCGCAGCTTGCCCACCGCCTGGCGCACTTCGGCAATCGCGTGGTCGATCTCCGCAGCCGTGGTGTAACGCCCGATCGAGAAACGGATGGAACTGTGCGCCAGTTCGTCGTCCCGGCCCAGCGCGCGCAGCACGTAGCTCGGCTCAAGACTCGCCGAGGTGCACGCCGAGCCGGAGGAGACCGCCAGGTCCTTGAGCGCCATCAGCAGGCTCTCGCCTTCGACGTAGGCAAAACTGACGTTGAGAATGCCGGGGTAGCCGTGCGCCAGGTCGCCGTTGAGGTAAACGGCCTCGAGGTCGTTGACCCCGGCCCACAGCCGGTCGCGCAGGCCGCGGATGCGCTCGAGGTCGGCACCCATCTCCTCGCGCGCCAGCCGCGCCGCCTCGCCCATGCCGACGATCTGGTGCGTCGCCAGGGTGCCCGAGCGCATGCCGCGCTCGTGCCCGCCGCCATGCATCTGCGCCTCCAGGCGCACCCGCGGCTTGCGCCGCACGTACAGCGCACCAATGCCCTTGGGGCCGTACATCTTGTGCCCCGAGAGACTGGCCAGGTCGATGTCCAGGGCCTGCACGTCCAGCGGCACCTTGCCGGCGGACTGCGCGGCATCCACATGCAGCAGGATGCCCCGCGCACGGGTCAGCGCGCTCACGGCTTCAAGGTCCTGAATCACGCCGATCTCGTTGTTGACGTGCATCAGCGACACCAGCACGGTGTCCTCGCGCAGCGCCGCCTCAAGCTTGCCCAGATCGATCAGGCCGTTCGGCTCCGGATCGAGATAGGTCACCTCGCAGCCCTCGCGCTCAAGCTGCCGGCAGGTGTCCAGCACCGCCTTGTGCTCGGTCTTGCTGGTCACCATGTGCCGGCCCTTGCGCGCGTAGAAATGCATCACGCCCTTGATCGCAAGATTGTCCGACTCGGTCGCGCCGCTGGTCCACACGATCTCCTTGGGATCGGCATTGATCAGCCCCGCCACCTCGGCGCGCGCGCGCTCCACCGCTTCCTCCGCCGACCAGCCAAAACAGTGGCTGCGCGACGCCGGATTACCGTACACGCCCTCTCGCGTCAGATAACCGCACATCACGTCCGCCACTCGACCGTCCACCGGCGTCGTCGCCGCATAGTCCAAATATATCGGCGTCTTCACTTCGTCCATCGCTCGATCCATCCCTGACAGATTCAAATATGGGTTTGCGAACCGGCGGCGGCACTTGCCGCTTCCGGCGCATCGTCGGCAGCACGTAGGCGCAGCTGATGAAGCGCGATCTGGCGCTCCGCCACTTCGCGCACGCCTCGCCGGCGCATCAGCGCACCCAGACTCACGCCACCCAGAAATTCGCGGATCTGCTCGCTGAGATCGCTCCACAGATCGTGGGTCAGACAGCGCTCGCGGTTCTGGCAGTCGCTTTCGCCACCGCAGCGGGTTGCGTCGATGACCTCGTCAACGGCGCTAATGACCTGCCCTACCGCAATAGCGTCCGGATCGCGCGCCAGATTGTAGCCGCCGCCGGGGCCGCGCGTACTGACCACCAGCTCCGATTTCCGCAGTCTCGAAAACAACTGTTCGAGGTACGATAATGAAATGCCTTGCCGGGCGGACACATCCGCCAGCGTCACCGGGCCCGCGTCGTTGTGCAGCGCGAGATCCAGCATCGCGGTCACGGCATAGCGGCCTTTCGTAGTCAGTTTCATCGCCAATCCCCAGACAACCGTGGCCCTAGCCTAGCAATAACATAGCGAAATAGTCAACTATTTACCCCGTTCCGACGATGGCTCGCTGTCGGTCGCCTCGATGGGCTCCGTCATGGAGCTGTCGAGCTCGCAATTGACGATCGGCGGCAGCTGCCCCGCTTCCACTTCCCCGCCCAGTTCGCGCACCGACTTGCAAAGCTGCGCCAATCGCTCATCGACGAGATGCGTGTGGTCAAGCAAACAGTCGATCGCATGCGCCACCGGATCGGGAGCATCGCGCGTGACACCGTAGGCGTCGAATCCCAGGCGATTGGCCAGCGCCTGCCGGCGCTCGGCATCCGCTCCCGTTCGCTGGCGCACGATGTGCGCGGGAATACCGACCGCCGTTGCATTGTCGGGAACGTCCTTGAGTACCACGGCGTTCGAGCCGACACGGCTTCCATCGCCGAGGCGCAACGGCCCCAGTATCTTGGCGCCGGCGCCGATCACGACGTTGTTGCCGAGCGTGGGATGCCGCTTGCCAGGCCTCCACGAGGTACCGCCGAGGGTCACGCCGTGATAAAGCGTGCAGTCGTCGCCGATCTCCGCCGTCTCGCCGATCACCACGCCCATGCCGTGATCGATGAAGAAACGCCGGCCGATTCTCGCGCCTGGATGAATCTCGATACCCGTCCACCAGCGCCCGAAGGCCGACATGACACGCGCGGGCCAGCGCACACCGCGTACCCACAGCCAGTGGCTGGCACGGTGGATGAGCACGGCATGCAGCCCGGGATAGGTCGTCAGCACTTCGAAGGTCGTACGCGCCGCCGGGTCGCGCTCGAAGACGCACCGGATATCCTCACGCAGACGTTCGAACATAAGTGTTTTCCTCGCGGCAGCCCGCAGCTGTCAGTCCTCAATCCCGGCCGGATGCCAGGCGCGCCTGGCGCTGGGCGGCGGTCAGGATACCACGCAGCAGATTCACCTCTGTCTGCAACAGCCGGGTACGATTGAACAAACGCTTGAGTCGGCGCATCAGTTGGCGCGGATTCTCCGGATCGAGGAAGTCTATCTCGACCAGCGCCTGCTCCAGATGGGCGTAGAAACGGTCGACGTCGATCTGCTCTGCGTACGATTCATCAACAGCCTCGCCCGCTATTTCGGTAATCCTCGAAACGCCTGTTTCGTGATCTGCCGCCAGTGCCAGTTCGTAGCACAGGATCTGAACGGCGGAAGCCAGATTGAGCGAGCTGTAGTCCGGGCTGGCCGGGATGTGCACGCGATAATGGCAGCGCTCGAGCTCGGCATTGGTCAACCCGCTGCGTTCGCGGCCGAACAGGATGGCCACCTCGCCGCCCGTCTCCGCGCCGATCCGCGTCGCGGCCTCGCGCGGCGGGATGGTTGGCCACTCCAGATTGCGCGCGCGCGCGCTGGTGCCGAGCACAAGTGTGACGCCGGCCAGCGCCGCATCCAGGTTCTGGCATACGGCTGCGCGTGCCAGCACGTCGTCCGCCCCGGATGCGCGGGCCGTCGCCTCGGCATGAGGGTAGAGTTCCGGCGCTACCAGATACAGGCGCGACAGCCCCATGGTTTTCATCGCCCTGGCCGCCGCACCGATATTGCCGGGGTGAGAAGGCTCGACGAGCACGATACGGATTGCGTCGAGCGCCATCATGCCGCACGATCCCCACAGTCGAACATGGCATCAATCCAGACCCGAGTCTGGTATTCTTTCGCCCCCGTTTTGATTCGATCACCCATCATGCATCCTTTTCTCAATACCGCCGTCAAGGCCGCCCGCGCCGCGGGCACCGTTTTGCTTCGCAACAGCGAGCGTATCGACACGCTGACCATCGAGAGCAAGCAGCGCAACGATTTCGTCAGCGAGGTCGACCGCCAGGCCGAGGAAGTCATTATACGGACCCTGCGCAAGGCCTACCCCGATCACGGCATCCTCGCCGAGGAAAGTGGACATAGCGGCGGCAACGAATACGAATGGGTCATCGACCCACTCGACGGCACGACCAACTACCTGCACGGCTTTCCGCAGTATGCCGTCTCCATCGCGCTGCGCTATCGCGAACGCCTGGAACAGGCTGTGGTCTACGACCCTTTCAAGGACGAAATGTTCACGGCCACGCGCGGCGCCGGCGCGGCGCTGAACAACCGCCGCATCCGGGTCAGCGCGCGCGCCAGCCTAGACGGCGCCCTGCTCGGCACCGGCATCCCGTTCCGCGAACACCAGGAAGTAGACGGCTACATGAAGACCCTGCGCGGCTTCATCGGCCAGCCGGCGGGCATTCGCCGCGCGGGTTCCGCCGCCCTCGATCTGGCCTATGTCGCTGCCGGGCGCCTGGACGGATACTGGGAGTCGGGCCTGATGCCCTGGGATCTGGCCGCCGGCGCGCTGCTGGTGATGGAGGCCGGCGGACTGGTGAGCGATTTCGCGGGCGGGGACGGTTATGTGAACAGCGGCGACATCGTCGCGGCCAGCCCCAAGGTGCTGCGCCACATGCTCGGCAATATCCATCAGGGACTCAAGGGCTGAAGCCACCCGGCGCGGGCCGCATGCGCGGCCCGCGCCTGCCGCATCAGGTCAGGGGCGGTCGTCGACCTCGCCCTTCTTCACCGGCATGAGATCGGCCTTGCTGATACCGAGCAGCAGGGCCAGCGAGCTGGCGATGTACACCGACGAGTAAGTGCCGAATACCACACCGACCAGCAGCGCAACCGAGAAATTATGAATCACGCTGCCGCCCAGGAAGAACAGCGACAGCAGCACCAGCACGACCGTCAACGAAGTCATCACGGTGCGCGACAAGGTCTGGTTGACCGCCGTGTTGACCACTTCCACCGGCGTTCCCTTGCGCATGCGCCGGAAATTCTCGCGGATGCGGTCGTAGACCACGATGGTATCGTTGAGCGAATAGCCGAGCAGCGCCAAGAGTGCCGCCAGCACCGTCAGGTTGAATTCATATTGAGTGACCGCGAACACGCCCAGGGTGACGATGATGTCGTGCATCGAGGCGATGACCGCGCCGATGGCCAGCCGATATTCGAAACGAAAGGCGACGTAGATCAGGATCGCGATCATGGTGTAGAGCAGCGCGAGACTGCCATCCTGCCGCAGCTCCTTGCCGACCACGGGCCCGACGAACTCGACCTTGCGCAGCACCACCTGGCCGTCGCCGGCTTGCTGCAATACCGACACCACCTCGTCGCCGATCTTGGAGCGATTTTCGTGTGGATGGGGTGCGACCCGGATCATCACATCCTGCGCGGTACCGATATTGGTTGCCTGGGCGTCCTTGAAGCCATGCGCGTGCAGGGTTGCACGAACCTTGCTCAACACCACGGGCTTGTCGTAATGCACCTCCACGACCGTGCCGCCGGTGAAGTCGATGCCGAAATTCAACCCACGCGTGGCCAGTGCAACGATGGAGAGGATCACCAGGGTCACGGACATCGCCATCCACCAATGGCGTTTGCCCATGAAGTTGATGTTGGTCTGTTTGAACTGGAACATGCTGTGTCGCGCTCTCAGATGGCCAGGCTCTTGACGCGCCGACGACCGTAAACAAGGTTGATCACCGCCCGCGTGCCCATGATGGCGGTAAACATGGAGGTCACGATGCCGATCGAGAGCGTCACCGCGAAGCCTTTGACCGGACCCGTGCCGAAGGCGAACAGCATCAACGCGGCGATCAACGTGGTGATGTTCGAGTCGGCGATGGTCCCGAAGGCACGCTCGTAGCCGGCATGGATACTCGCCTGCGGCGTATTGCCGTTACGCAGTTCCTCGCGTATGCGCTCGAATATCAGCACGTTGGCATCCACGGCCATGCCTACGGTCAGGGTGATGCCAGCGATGCCGGGCAGGGTCAGCGTCGCCTGGATCATCGACATCACGGCCACGATGAGCACCACGTTGGCGATCAGCGCGAGATTGGCGACCAGACCGAACACGCGGTAGTAAACCGCCATGAACAATACCACCAACAGGAAGCCGAACACCGCGGAATTGAAGCCTTGCTGGATGTTTTCCTTGCCCAGGCTCGGCCCCACGGTACGCTCCTCGATGATGGTCATCGGCGCCGCCAGCGAACCCGCGCGCAGCAACAGCGCGAGATTGCGTGCCTGCTGCGGGCTGTCGAGGCCCGTGATCTGGAAGCGCTTGCCGAGCTGTTCCTGGATGCGGGCGACGTTGATGACCTCCTCGGTCTTCTTGTGGCTCACCATTTTCTTGCCGTCGACCATCTGCGTCACCGGCTTGCTTTCGATGTAGACCACCGCCATCAAGCGACCGACGTTGTTGCGCGTGGCCTCGCTCATCAGGTGAGCGCCCTCGGCATTGAGGGTGATGAACACGGCCGGAGAATTGCTCTGCTGGGCGAAGCCGGATGCGGCATTGACCACGTAGTCACCGGTCAGGATGACATGACGTTGCAGCAGGATCGGCGTGCCGCTGCGCTCGTGGAACAGGCGCGCGTTGGGTGGCACATTGCCGGTACGCTCGGCGTTGGCGGCGTTGCCGTCGCGCGAGACCAGACGGAACTCCAGGCCGGCGGTGGCGCCGAGAATGTCCTTGGCGCGAGCCGTGTCCTGCACGCCCGGCAATTCGACCACGATACGGTCCTTGCCCTGCTGCTGGATCACCGGCTCGGACACGCCAAGCTCGTTGACGCGATTGCGCAGCGTGGTGATGTTCTGCTCCATCGCGTAGCGCTGGGTCTGCGCCAGCGCCGCCTGGCTCATGTGCGCGGCCAACGCGGGCACGCCGTCGCGCTGCACCGGCGAGAAGGTCAGGTCGGTGTATTCGCCGCCGAGGGCCGACTCGGCCCTGTCGCGCTGGGTCGCGTCCGGAAAGCGGATATACAGCGCTTCCTTGTCGCGGCTGACCTCGGTGTAGCGGATCTGTTTGCCCATCAGGAAGCGCCGGATGCCGGATTCGTCGCGGTCGAGCACCTGCTCCACCGCCGCGCCCATGTCGATCTGCAGCAGAAAATGCACGCCGCCTCGCAAATCCAGGCCGAGGTACATGGGTTCAGCACCCAGGTCGCGCAGCCACTTCGGCGTGGCCGGGGCCAGATTCACCGCCACGATATAACGGTTGCCCAGCGCCGCCTTCAGCGGATCGATCGCCTTGAGCTGCTGCTCGGTATCGTAGAAACGCACGAGGAAGGTGGCGCCCTCATGCTCGATGCGTTTGTAGCGGATACCGCTCTTGTCGAGCGTGGTCTTGATCTCGCCCGCCAACGCCCCGCTTACCGGTGTGTCGCGATGCGAAATCTGGATGGCGGGGTCTTCCCCGTAGAGGTTGGGCAGCGCGTACAGCAGCCCGACCGCGATGACCGCGACGATCAGCAGATATTTCCAGAGCGAATAACGATTCATCCGGCAGCTAGTCCTGGTGTCGGCTCAGAGTCCCTTGATGGTGCCCTTGGGCAGTACGGAGGTCACCGCCTGCTTCTGCAGCTTGACCTCGACACCCTCTGACACCTCGACCTGCACGAAGTTGTCGCCGACCGCGGTGACCTTGCCGACGATGCCGCCATTGGTGACCACCTCGTCGCCCTTGGACAAGGCCTCCAGCAAGCGCTTGTGCTCCTTGGCCCGCTTGCTCTGCGGGCGGATGATCATGAAATACATGACCGCGAACATGATGGCGATCAGGATCATGAAATCGAGGCCGCCGCCGGGCTGTGCCGCCGCTGCCGTGCCGCCTTCAGCGGCCAACGCATTGGGAATGAAAAAGCTCATCGCACGCTCCTTGGGAATAGGGCTTTGTGAGGTCGCGAGGGTGCCCGTTACCCTCGCAAAGGCGGCGTATTATGGCACAGCGCCGCCGGGTTTTGCGCGCAGCGCCCGGAACTCGTCCACATAGGCGGCCAGCCGCCCCTGTGCGATGGCCTCGCGCAGCTCGCGCATCAGCGTCTGGTAGTAATGCAGGTTGTGGATCGTATTGAGGCGCGCGCCGAGGATCTCGCCGCACTTGTCGAGATGACGCAGGTAGGCCCGCGAGTAATTCCGACAGGTGTAGCATTCGCAGCCCTCCTCCAACGGACGCGTGTCGTCGGCATAGCGGGCGTTGCGGATACGCATGACGCCGCTGCGCGTATACAGAAAGCCGTTGCGTGCGTTGCGCGTCGGTATCACGCAGTCGAACATGTCCACCCCGCGCAGCACCGATTCGACGATATCCTCCGGCGTGCCCACGCCCATCAGATAGCGGGGCCGGTCCGCGGGCAGTGCAGGCAGGGTGAATTCCAGGGTGCGCAGGCGCTCGTCCGCCGGCTCGCCCACCGCCAGCCCGCCGATCGCATAGCCGTCGAAGCCGATGGCCCGCAGGCCCGCCGCCGATTCGAGACGCAGCGCCTCGTACATGCCGCCCTGCACGATGCCGAACAGCGCCGAGGAGCTATCGCCATGTGCCTCGCGGGAACGTGCTGCCCAGCGTAGCGACAGCCGCATCGACGCCGCGGCCTCGTCCTCGGTCGCGGGATACGGCGTGCATTCATCGAACACCATGACGATATCCGAGCCCAGCGCGCGCTGCACGGCCATCGAACGCTCCGGGGTGAGCATCACCTTGTCCCCGTTCACCGGCGAACGAAAGCTGACGCCCTCCTCGCTCAGCTTGCGCAGTTTGGCCAGGCTGAACACCTGAAAACCGCCGGAGTCGGTCAGGATCGGCCGTTCCCAGTGCATGAAACCGTGCAGGTCGCCGTGGCGCGCGATGATCTCGGTGCCGGGCCGCAGCATCAAATGAAAGGTATTGCCGAGCACGATCTCGGCGCCCAGGCTTTCCAGTTCCTCGGGCGTCATGCCCTTGACCGTGCCGTAGGTGCCTACGGGCATGAAGGCCGGGGTCTCCACCGTGCCGCGCTCGAAGGTCAGGCGTCCGCGTCGAGCGGCACCGTCCCGGGTCAGAAGATCGAATTTCATGATGCCCTGGTCAGGAACATGGCGTCCCCGTAGCTGAAGAAACGGTAGGATTCGGCCACCGCGTGGCGGTAAGCCGCCATCACCGGTTTGTAGCCCGCGAAGGCGCAGACCAGCATCAGCAGCGTCGATTCCGGCAGATGGAAATTGGTCAGCAGTGCGTCCACGACCTTGAACTCGTAGCCGGGCGTGATGAAGAGCCGCGTGTCGCCGGCGAAGGGCTTGAGCTCGCCGGATGCCGCTGCGCTTTCCAGGCTGCGCACGCAGGTCGTGCCCACCGCCACCACACGGCCGCCGCGTGCCCGGCAGGCCGCCACTGCAGCGCAGACGACCTCGTCAACCTCGGCGTATTCGGCATGCATATGGTGCTGGCTCGGGTCTGCCACGCGCACCGGCTGGAACGTGCCGGCGCCGACATGCAGGGTCACCCGCGCCGTCTCCACGCCGCGTGCGCGTATTCGCGCCAATAACGCCTCGTCGAAATGTAGACCCGCCGTGGGCGCGGCCACCGCGCCGGCACGGTTGGCGAAGATCGTCTGATAGCGCTCCCGGTCCTCATCCGTATCGCCGCGCTGGATGTACGGCGGCAACGGCACGTGTCCGTGGCGTTCGAGCTGGGCGAGCACACCCTCGTCGCCCGTGAATTCGAGCACGAAGAGTTCACCTTCGCGGCCCAATACCTCGACCGAGACACCGCCCTCCAGTTCCAGGAGACTACCGGCCGGCGGGCTCTTGCTGGCGCGGATGTGCGCCAGCGCGCGGTGATCGCCGGTGAGGCGCTCGATCAGCACCTCGACCCGCCCTCCCGTGGCCTTGCGCCCATAAAGACGTGCCGGAATCACCCGCGTGTCGTTGAAAACCAGCAGGTCGCCTGGCGACAGCAGATCGGGCAGATCGACGATTCGGCGATCCATCGGCCCGTCCGCATGCACGGCGTCGAGCACCAGCATGCGGCTGGCGCTACGCGGCTCAAGCGGCGCCTGCGCGATCAGGCGTTCCGGCAAGTCATAGTGGAAGTCACGGGTCTGCATGGCGCGCGATGGTATCACGCCTCGTCACGCCGATTTGCCTGTCCATGCAATTCGGGTACACTGCCCGGCTCGTGCCGGGATGGCGGAACTGGTAGACGCGCCAGACTCAAAATCTGGTTCCCGCAAGGGAGTGCGAGTTCGATTCTCGCTCCCGGCACCACAGACTAAAAGTCAATGACTTACGCAACCCGCTGTTCTGGCGGACTTCGGCACCCTACTGGCGGTGATCACCAGTCCTCTAGATACGGTCCAGCCGTTGCCGGTAACACTGTTCGTACTCTACTGGTGACAGCTATTCATTAGAACCGTGACGACGTCGGGTCTTATTAGGACATCTCGATGTAATCGAAGATGTTGGCTCGGGCATCGTTGCGGATGTAATAGATGTTCCGCTTGATCCGTTCGCGTTTGAGTCACTGGAAGAAACTCTCGGTGACGGTCTTGTCGTGACTGTGGTTGGGCGTAATGTTGTGCACGCTGCCGGCCTTGTGTCGTGGCCTGCGGTACCCCACCTGCACCCGTATCCCAGCACCCCGCATCAGGCGATGCACGCGGTTGGGACCGCACGACTCGCCCGTCTCGCGCAGATCGCTGTGGATATTGCGATACCCGTAGGCAGCTCCCGATTCCAGCCAGAACTGCTTGATCGGTCCGCACAGGCGTTCGTCTTCGCGACTGCGTGCGGACCGCGGTGCACGCTGCCAGGCGTAGAACCCGCTGGGGTGGACTTCAAGGCAAGCACAAAGCTGTCCGGCCATCGCTGGGAATGCTCGGCAATGAAGGCGTACCTCACCCGGACTGCTTGGCGAAGTACGCCGCGGCTTTTTTAGGATGTCGCGCTCCTTGGTGACCCGCTTGAGCTCTTTCTCCAGGCGACGGATCTCGGCTTGATCGTCGGCCTTGGCCTGATGCTCTGGAGCTTGCGGGCCGTACTTCCTCAGCCAGGCATACAGGCTGTGGGTCGTCACGCAGAACCGCCGACCACCTCGGCCACGCTGTGGCTGCGATCCGTGACCTGACGGACCGCTTCAAGTTTGAACTCTTCGGGATAACGCTTGCTGCTCATGAGCATCTCTCTGATAGCCATTGTCGATGGCTGAAAGGCGTCTAGCAAACCCGTGGCGATTCAGTACGTTCGAAATCAGGGCGACAGATGGCATCGAGACTATCAGCCTGCATGGGATGTCATTCCGGGATCACACATCCAGATGGCGGGTCGTACCGCGTTTAGACGACAACCACGGTCACTTGTAGCAAAACACACAAGATCCGACCCGATGGGACTATCGCGACAGTTTTGACACCCGGCCCAATCGCCAGCGTGTACGCATTAAGCCATGGCGGCGAGCCTGCGCGTGTGCATCCACACTATGGCTCGATTCCTGCTTTTCATCCAAATGGAATCCACGACCAGGAAGCGAGCCGATGTCAGACACCCTATTCAACGAATTTTCCGAAGGTATCCGCAACGGCGAGATCGTCCCCTATCTCGGCCCAGGCGTGCTGCGCGGCGTGACTGATCAGATCAGCGGCGAGCCGGTACCGGCAACCAGCGACGAGTTGATCATGGCCCTCAATCGCGGCCAGCCCATGGCGCCGCGACTAATGTACGAGTTTCCGCGTGCGGCCATGCACGTCGAACTCAAGCGCGGGCGCAGTGCGGTCAATCGTTTCCTCACCGAGACCTACGGCGAGCGGCAGTGGACGCGTTCGCCGCTGCACCGAATGTTGGCCGATCTGCAGGCGCCTTACGTGATCGATATCAACCGCGACACGCAGCTGCAGGACCGCTACGCGGACCGTGCCCACCTGCTGATCCTGGGCACGGCGCGAATCGGCGGTACCGATTACCGCTACAAGCTGTATCACTACGGCGGTCATGCCTACAGCGAAATTGCGGCGGAAACCGCCGACCCGACGCTGCCCGTATTGTTCAAACCGATGGGATCTCCACTGCCTGAACCCAGCTACATCGCCTCCGATGCCGACTATGTCGACTACATCACCGAGTTGATGGGTGGGTTTGCGATACCGGGCTTTCTGAAAGCCCGCCGACGCGGCCTGCGCTATCTGCTTGTCGGCATGCGGCTGACGCGCGACACCGAGCGCATGGTGCTCAGCGATCTGATGCATGGACATGACGAAGGCACGGCCGGGTGGGCACTGATTCCGGAGCCGACGACCAAGGAAGTGCGATTCTGCACACGCCAGGATATCGAGATCATCGAAGCCGATGCCGACGACCTGCTCGCCGCACTTGCGGCCCACACCGCAAGCGAAGCCTGAAGCAGGCCACGATGCTGCTGCCCCGGCCCTCAAGCGGAGACCGGGGCAGCCGAACTTATGGCTGATGCAGGCGCCTCACCGCACGAGCTGCGCGGCAGAGGTTCAATCCTCGGCGCCGAAGCAGCGCGCGTAATCCACGCAGACCTCGCAAGACGGCGAGCGGCAGACGTATACGCCCTCGGCCTGGCAGAGCTGCCTGTAGAGAAAACGCTTCCACTTCATGTCGCGGTCGTTCCGCTGCGCGAGCGCGGGGAAATTTCCGTTCATCAATCGGCTTAAGTCCTCGCGCGACCAAAGCCCAAGATCCTGCCACAGGTGGTCGCCGCCCATGCAGGCGGCGGCCACGATGATCGCCAGCCAGCCTTCGCTGGCGCAGCGTCCCGCGCGGCCGGCTAGCAACAGGGCCACCAAGTCGTCGCGTTCGACGACGCGGGCCTCATCCGCCAACTCGTCCGCACCAAGGGGCACAGGCGTCGTCAGCGGCACGGCCGACGGGAAATGTGTGCTCAGCATCGCTTGCCATTCACTTGGTTCCAGCCCAAGATTCGGCGGCAATGCGCTACCGCCAGACTCTCGGGAGCTGAGTATTTTCGCCAGCAGTGCGTCATTGGCCTGCCCGCTGGCATGCGACATCCAATAGGCGTAACGGGATTCGCGCGTCGGCCCCGGACGGCGCGTCTCTCGACCCGCCTCGCCGCCGGTCGCCCTCATGCCGGCTGCGCGGTCGATGCCGCGTCTTGTGCACGATGACGCCAGGCCCGCCAGGCAGTGGCTGCGGCCGCGGTCTTCCTTGCATCACCCAGACGGCGTGTGTCCACGCCACAATGCGCAAGCTGCACGCCAAGAGCCGCATGCGGCTCGCGCACCAGCACGAGATCGCAGTCGACCAGGCGGACGGCCAGCGCAGCGGGCGGGCAGCCGTCCAATGGGATGATGATGCGCCCGATCAGCTCCGGTTCGTGCCGGCCACAGTCGTAGAGCGCGAAGCTCGCGCCTTCATCCACCGCAACGACCGCGCAGCCGTCGATACGATCGCTCGGCGCCGCATCGCATAAACGCCAAGCGGGTTCTCCCGAATTCGCATGCATGACTACCCCCTTTCGCGCTTCAGCAACGTTGTTGACGTTTTCCCGCCGTGAGCAACGCGCCGTGACGCGCCCAGACCCGCGGCGGGATCCGCTCGAAGCCAAGCCGGACCCGGGCCGTAGCCACCCGGCGGCTGGAGGCGCGATGCGCCAGCCAGCCACGGGCGGCGCTCCGCCACCACTCGCGCCAGACCCGGTTTCCCGGGGCGGGCGCCGCTTCCAACTGCAATCTCGATTCGAAGTCCATGCGCTTTCTCCCGGCGCGCCTCAGCGCGCCCTGATTTCGGCCTGGGCAGCAGCCACCATCGCCGGCGGGATGCCGGTGAGCGAACCGGGCGGGTTCATCGCCTCGCCGGCGGCATTCGTGATCGCCCCTTCGATGGGACAGATGCTCGCGCACTGCGGGACGTCGTAGCTGCCCTCGCACTCGGTGCACTTGCGATCGTTGATCACGAAATGCTTGGGTGCCTGCAGGATCGCGTCGCTGGGGCATACCGGTTGGCAGGCCCAGCAGTTGACGCAGGATGAAACGATCCTCAATGACATCGTCCGTTCCTCCTCTTCAGGCCACGACCAGGCATTCGTCGGCGGCAGTCATCAGCGCACCGGCCTCCCACATCTCGCGGTAAACCGCGGCGACGGCGTCCTCGATCCGCTCCATCGCATGCTCGCCGTTGGGCTTGATCCCGGCTGCTTCGAGCATGTCCCAGGGCTCGTAACCGATCTTCGAGCAGAGCACGGCCTCGCAGCCCGACAGCGTGGCGATGGTCCGCGACAGCACACTCTCGCCGTCGCCGCAGGTGTCGCCACCCTCGCAGTAGTTGTCGGTCTTGCGATGGCTGATGAAGCGCACGCCGGCCGGCGAGGCCTCGTAGATCAGGAACTCGTGCGCGTGGCCGAAGTGCTGATTGATCACGCCGCCGCCCTGGCTGGCGATCGCCATCAGCACCGGACGCGCATCGGGGTCGATGTCCGCCGGCGCCGCCGGCTTGGCCTGGGCATGCTGGTTGAGCTCGGCCTCGATCGAACGATGCACCTCGGCACGTCGTACCATGGCGGCTTCGTAGTCGATCTCCATGGCTTCGATCTTGTCCAGGGTGAACTCCTCGCCGCGATCCTCGCCGAGCAGGCCGACCGCGTCGGCGCGGCACTGACGGCAGTGGCGCATCATGTTCATGTCGCCGGCACAGGCGTCCTGCAGGTTCTGCAGTTCCTCGGGCTCCGGACCGCGCTGCCCCATCAGACCGAAGAAGGTGCCGTGCTCGGCCTCGCTGATCAGCGGCATGACGTTATGCAGGAAGGCGCCCTTGGACTTGACGATGCGGCTGACCTCCTTGAGGTGCTCGTCGTTCACGCCCGGGATCATCACCGAGTTGACCTTCACCAGGATGCCGCGCTCGGTGAGCATCTGCAGACCCTTCTGCTGCTGCTCGATCAGGATCGCCGCAGCCTCGCGGCCCTTGATGCGCTTGTTTTCCCAGAAGATCCAGGGATAAATCTTGGCGCCCACGTCTGGGTCCACGGCATTGATCGTGATGGTCACGTGGTCGATGTTGTGCTTGGCCAGCTCATCCACGCTCTCGGGCAACGCCAGGCCGTTGGTGGAAACGCACAGCTTGATGTCCGGGGCCTGTTCGCTGAGCATGCGGAAGGTCGCGAAGGTGCGCTCGGGGTTGGCCAGCGGATCGCCGGGGCCGGCGATGCCGAGCACCGTCATCTGCGGAATGTTGGCGGCCACCGCCAGGGTCTTCTTGACCGCCTGGTCCGGGGTCAGCAGTTCGGACACCACGCCCGGGCGCGACTCGTTGCTGCAGTCGTACTTGCGGTTGCAGTAGTGGCACTGGATGTTGCACGCCGGCGCCACGGCCACGTGCATGCGCGCGAAGTAGTGATGCGCCTGCTCGGAATAACAGGGGTGGTTGTAGACCTTGTCGCGGATTTCGTCGGGCAGGTGCGCGAGCTGGTCGTCGGTGCTGCCGCACCCGCTGGAGGAGCAGCCCGACTGCTGGGGCTGTGCACCGGCCGAATCAAGCACTGTCAGTTCCATCCGTATGACCTCGCGATTGGGTGGGTTCGTAATCTTCACGTGGCAATCTCCGTGCCCATCGGGATAAAAATTACAACAGTTTGTTTTTATTGATTTTTTATTGAGACCCACGGCACCCGAACAAAATCCGAGATGTCGATAACCGGACATCGACTGTGGCATGTGCGATATGCGACGCCGGCATCGGGATGCACGTGCGACCGCCGGGTGGACGCCGCGCGGCGTCCACCCGGAAAAGGGACGATGGGGCATTCAGATCTGGCGGACGCGGATCTTGAGGGTCTGGATGCGGTAGGCGATCTGCCGCGGTGTCATGCCGAGCAGCCGAGCGGCCTTGGCCTGCACCCAGCCGGCCTGCTCCAGCGCGGCGACCACGCGCTCACGCTCGCTGAGATCGGGATCGTTGAGACTGGCGGGCTGCGTCACCTGCGGCTCGTCCGCCGCGGCGCGCGGCGGCAGGCCTGAAGGCGTGACGACATCGCTGTCGATGTTGCCGTCCTCGCTCATCACGGCGGCGCGTTCGAGGCAGTTTTCCAGCTCGCGCACGTTGCCCGGCCAGTCGTGACTGGCGAGGGCACGCATCGCGCCGGCCGTCAGCGACAGCGCCCGCCCCTGCCGGTCTGCGATCTTGTCGAGCAGGAACTGCGCCAGCTCCGGCAGGTCGCCGACGCGCTCGCGCAGCGGCGGCAGATAAATGGGCATGACGTTTAGCCGATAGTAGAGATCCTCGCGGAATTCGCCCCTGACCACGGCGTCCTCGAGGTTGCGGTTGGTGGCCGCGATCACGCGCACGTCCACGCGCAGCGTGCGCGTGCCGCCCAGGCGCTCGAATTCGCCCTCCTGCAGCACGCGCAGCAGCTTGGCCTGGAAGGCCGGGGTGATTTCGCCGATCTCGTCCAGGAAGATGGTGCCGCCGGCGGCCTGCTCGAAGCGCCCGCGCCGGCTGGCCACCGCCCCGGTGAAGGCGCCCTTCTCGTGACCGAACAGCTCGGATTCGAGCAGATTGTCTGGCAGGGCCGCGCAGTTGAGCTTGATGAACGGCGCGCTCGCGCGCGGCGAGTTGTAGTGCACGGCGTTGGCGACAAGCTCCTTGCCGGTGCCGGACTCGCCGCGCACCAGCACGGTGGTGTTCCACTTGGAAACCTGGCGCACCTGCTCGAATACGCGGCGCATCGCCGGCGCATGGCCGACCAGGGTGTCGAAACCGTATTCGCCGCGCAGCTGGCGGCGCAGCGAATCGCGCTCCTCCTGCAGGGCGCGACGGCCGCGTTCGACCTCCAGCGAACGCGCCACGCTGCTACCGACGAGATCGGCGATCATGGCCAGAAACTGACGCTGCGACGACAGCGCCCGCGCGGACGATGGCTGTGCCGCGAGCACGCCCGACACGTTGCCGCCGATGTCGATCGGCACCGCCAGGAACGGTCGTTCGCGATCGTACACGCCCATGCGGTCGAGAAACCGCGGCTCGTCGCCGAGACGCGCGACCTCGACGGGCTCGCGGTGCGCCAGCACCCAGCCGATCACGCCCTCGCCGCTGCGGTAGCGCACCGCTTCGCGGTCGGCGCATTCCGCGTGCAGGGCATACACGGACAGCGCCGTGCCGTCCGGCTCGCGCAGCGCCACCATGCCATGCCGCAGATCGGCCTGTTCGTGGAGAATGCCGAGCAGGGATTTGAGCGTCGGCTGCAGGGACTCGGCCCGGCTGAGCACGAGCCCCACCTGATAAAGCGTGCGCAGCTGGCTCTGCAGCAGCAGCTCGGTCGCATCCGTCATGGCGGCAACCGAGCTCATGCCTCTCCCGCGGCCCGTCGCTGGGTCCGTGTCGACAACGGAAACACGACATGGAAGCTCGCGCCAGGGCTATGTTCGGCGTCGAGCCAGATCAGGGCATCGTGCGCGTTGATGACGTTCTGCACGATCGCGAGTCCCATCCCCGCGCGGCCCTGTTCGGCACGGGTGGTATAGAAAGGTTCGAAGATCTTGAGCTGATACTCGCGGGCGATGCCCTGCCCGCTGTCCTCGATCGCGATTTCGATCTCGCCGTTGCCCAGCTGGCTGCGCACCGTCAGCATGCGTGCGCTGGCAGGCACCTCGTCGAGCGCATCCAGCGCGTTCTCGATCAGCTGCCGAAACAGATCCTGCAAGGCCACGGGATCGCCCCAGTAAGGCGGCAGCGTGCGCTCCGGACGCCAGTCCACCATCACGCCTGCCGCCAGCATGCGCGGCGTGGCGATGGCCAGCACGTCACGCAGCATTTCGTTGAGATTGACCATCGAACGCCGCGGGCGGCGCGCGGGCGGCAGCGCGCCTGAAAGCCGCAGCTTGGCGGCCTCGCCGGCCTCACGCGCCAGCGACAGGGCCTCCAGGATGCCCGCGTCGCCCGGCTGCTCACGGCATTCGATCAACGCCTGCACGGCGCCGATCCGCCCGACCAGGCTGTCGAGCTGAAACACGGCGCCGTCCACGGTTTCGCGCACGCCTTCGGTCAACTCGTGTTCCGTGAGTTGGGCGCGCAGAGCGCTGATGCGCAACTCCTCGCGACGCCGTCGCTGCACGCTGACGTCGCTGAGCGCGAGCAGCAGGTAACCCTTGGCTTCGGGCTCGAAGAAGGCATCCGGACGGCTTTCGACACCGTCGACACGCGTGGTCGAACAGCTCAGCCAACGGGCCGGACGCTCGCCGGCGCCGCCGACGCCGACCTCGCGGTCCTTGAATTGCGCCAGTCCGCCCGCCTGCTCCCAGGCAGCGAGACTCAACCCCAACGCACCGAATGCGTGTTCCGCCGGATCGCAGCCCAGCTCGCCGCGCAGGCGCAGGTAGGCGGCATTTTCGCGAATGCGCGCCCCGTCCGGCCCGATCAACACGATCGCCACCGGCGCCAGGGTGAATACCGACTCGACCAGCGCCATATGGTCGCGCAGCTCGCGTTCCAGGCGATGGACCTCGGTGATGTCGCGGTGCATGCCGATGAAGTGCGTCGCCTGCCCCTCGGCGTCGGCCACCGGCGCGATGGTGACCTCGGCAAGATAGGGCTCGCCGTCGCGTCCGCGGTTGAGCAACGTCCCGGTCCAGGGACGCCGCTCGGTGAGATGTCGCCAGAGGTCTTCGTACAACGCGCGCGGCGTGACCTTGTGCGAGAGCACCGACTCGTTGCGGCCGATGATCTCGGCGCGCGGGTAGCCTGTGACCCGGGTAAACGCCGCGTTGGCGTAAAGAATATTTGCGCGGCTGTCCGTGATCGAGATGGCGACCGGCGCCTGCTCGACCGCCGCCATGAACAGACTCGGCAACAGGGAGGTCACCGCCCGATCGGGCGACGTGGCCGTGTCCAGCGCCGGCGCGTCGCCGCCCGCGCGTGCTTCGTCTATCCGTGACGCCTGTCGTCCACCGCTATCCTTGATCATGCCATCTCCTCTCGGCTCGGACGGGACGCGCTCAGCCGAACTTGAACAAAATCCCATACCCTCCGCGCGGATACCACCATTCCACGTTCTGGTGTTCCGCGCAAATGATCCGGCAGGTGCCGCATTCCAGGCAGCCGTCCACGCTCAGGGTGACCCCGCCGCTGGCGTCCGGGGCGTAGCAGCCGGCCGGACAACAGAAGGTGCAAACCTTGTCCTTGCAGGCGTCGCGGCACACGCTGGCGTCGCGCAGGGAAATGTGCGGATGCCCCTCGTCGACGCGGTAACGGTTCTGGAACAGTTTTTCCTCGATCTTGACCGGGGTTGCGGTATTCGTGCTCATCGTAGCGCTCTCCACATTTTGTAGGCGTCGCTCAACATGCCCAGCATGCCTCGCCCCTCGCGGAATTCCTGCGAGATACGGCGCTGCTTGGATTTCTTGTCGTCTCCGTCGACATGCAGCATGTGCTTGGCCGCGCGGCTCATCAGTTCCGGATAGGTGGTGAACAGCTGCGGACTGGCGTGCAGCACGTCGGGGACGTGCTTGTACTTCTTCAGGTCGGACATCACGAAGCTGGCGTCGAGGCGGCGCTTGTACTCGCCCAGGTTGCGCGCATCCATCACCCGCCGATGCGCCTTGAGTTCGATGATCGTCTCCGCCGCCAGGCGACCGCTGGTCATCGCCAGGTTCGAGCCCTCGCGGTGCACCGCGTTCACCAGCCCGCCGGCATCGCCGACCATCACCCAACCCTCGCCGTAAAGCTGCGGCACGGCCTTGTAGCCGCCCTCGGGGATCAGGTGGGCGGCGTATTCCTTGCCCTCGGCGCCGCGCAGCAGCGGGCGGATCGCCGGGTGGTTCTTCATGTCCTCGAGCAGCCGATAGGGCGGGATGCCGCCCTCGCGGAAGCTCGACAGCATGCAGCCCACGCCGATGGTCAGCGATTCGCGGTTGGTGTAGAGAAAGCCGGTGCCGATCATGCCCTGGGTGATCTTGCCCATCATCTCGATCACCACGCCCTCGTCCTCGCCGATGTTGAAGCGCTGCTCGATGACGTCGGGCGCCAGGAACAGCACTTCCTTGACCGCGAGCGCCACGTCCTTGGGCTGCAGCTCGCCGTGGAAGCCGGCGCGCTTGGCGACCAGGGAATTCACCCCGTCGGCCAGCACCACCACGTCGGCATGGACGTCACCGCCCATGCGATCGGTCTGCACGCCGATCACCTTGCCGGCATCGTCGCGCAGCAGGCCGGTGACCGTGGTCTCGCAGATCACCAGCGCGCCGGCCTCGCGCACCTTCTCGGAAAACCAGCGGTCGAACTCGGCGCGGATGATGGTGTAGCGGTTGGGCGGGCCGCTCTTGAATTCCTCGGAGCGGAACGTGCTGCCGATATAGGACGCCTCGTCCAGCACCCACAGGCGCTGTTCGAGCACCGGCCGTTCCAGCGGCGCGTCCTCGCGGAAGTCGGGGATGATGCGCTCGAGCGCGTCCGAGTACAGGATCGCACCCTGCACGTTCTTCGAACCGGGGGTCTCGCCCCGCTCGATCTGCAGCACGTTGAGACCGCCCTTGGCGAGGGTGTAGGCGGCGGCGTTGCCCGCCGGCCCGGCACCCACCACGATGGCATCGAAATGTTCGCTCATGAGATAACCCTCGGTGTTTGATTCACTCAACTCGCGGCGCGCGCCACCGCCAGCCGCTGGCGAAACGCCTCGGTCAGGGCGGGGATCAGCTGCACCGCATCCGCGACGATGCCGTAGGTCGCAAAATCGAAGATCGGGGCCTTGGGATCGGTGTTGATCGCGATGATCACGTCCGTACCCTCCATGCCGACACGGTGCTGGATCGCCCCCGAGATGCCGGCGGCGATATACAGGCGCGGACGCACGGTCTTGCCGGTCTGCCCGACCTGCCGGTCCGCCTCGACCCAGCCGGCCTGTACCACCGGCCGCGTCGCGCCGACCTCGGCGCCGAGTACCGCGGCAAGATCGAACAGCAGCTGGAAGTTCTCAGGCTTGCCCATCCCCAGGCCGCCGGCGACGATGATCTCGGCATAGGGCAGCTGCGCGCCCTCGCGCGCCTCGTCGGGGATGAAGTCGAGCACCTTGGACAGCACCGAGGCCTCGTCCAGGGCGAAGCGGCTGCGCACGATCTCGCCGCTGCGTTCGGGCTGCGCCTCGGGCATGGCCATCACGCGCGGGCGCACGGTCGCCATCTGCGGCCGGTAGTTGAGGGTCTGGATGGTGCACAGCAGACTGCCGCCGAAAGTCGGCCGCGTCGCCATCAGGCTGCGGTTGTCCGGGTCGATGTCGAGTTCGGTGCAGTCCGCGGTCAGGCCGGTGCCGAGGGTGGTGGCCACGCTGCCGGCAAGGTCGCGCCCCAGGGTGGTCGCGCCGAGCAGCAGGATCTCCGGCTTGTGCTCGTTGACCAGCGCGGTGAGCGCCTGGGTATAGATCTCGTTGCGGTAGTCGGTCAGCACCTCGCCGGTGCTCAGGTAGACGAGGTCCGCGCCGTAGCCGATGGCATCGCTGCAGATCGGTTCGAGCAGCGCCTCGTCGGCGCCGACGACCACCGCGCCCAGAGGCACCTCCAGGCGGTCGGCCAGCTTGCGGCCCTCGCCGAGCAGTTCCCAGGACACCGGGTGCGCCTGACCCCGCTCCTGTTCCACGAACACCCAGATGCCCTTGTAGACCTCCAGGCTCGGGTCCAGCTTGAAGCGCCGCCCCTTGGGTTTCGAATCTTCCGTCTTGTCGTTCATCGCGTGGCCTCGTCTGCGTACGCGTTCATTCGGTTAGGCGTGCCCATGGATCAGGCGCTCGACCTCGGCGTGTTCCGCGAACAGCCGCTCGACCATGTCGACGGCGATCTCGCCCGCACCGCGCCCCTCGACCGCCAGCTGCTCGGCCGGGTCGGCGCTGGGCTTGGGTGCGAACACCCGCGTCACCACGGTGGGCGAGCCCTTGAGACCGATGCGCGACGGGTCTTCGATACCGGCGTCCTCGCGGCTCCAGCGCCGCACCTCGGCGCGCGCCGCGCGGAACATGTCCGGCAGGCTGCCGTGGCGCAGGGTGTTGACGCCTTCGAGCAGGGTGATCAGGCAGGGCATCGGCGTGTCGATCACCTGCACCCCGCCCTCCGCGCGCCGGTGCACCCGGATGCGGCGGGCCTCTAGATCAATGTCCTCGATCTGCGACACGTAGGTCAGCAGGTTGAAGCCGAGGCGGATGGCGATGCCCGGGCCGACCTGGGCGGTATCGCCGTCGATGGTCTGCTTGCCGGTGATCACGATATCCACCGGCAGCTCGTCGTTGAGCTTGCGGATCGCGGTGGACAGCGCGAACGAGGTGGCCAGCGTGTCCGAACCGGCGAACATGCGGTCGGTCAGCAGCACCGCGTCATCGGCGCCAATGGACAGCGCCTTGCGCAGCGCGGCCTCCGCCGTGGGCGGGCCCATGGTGAGCACCGTGACCCGGCCGCCGAGGCGGTCGCGCACGCGCAGCGCCTCTTCCAAGGCGAACAGGTCGTAGGGATTGACGATCGCGGGCACGCCCTGGCGCATGATGGTGTTGGTCACCGGATGGATACGGATCTGCGCGCTGTCCGGGACCTGCTTGATACAAACGACGATATGCATGGGGAACTCCTGTGTCTCGGTTCGGCCGCGGTGCCGCCGCCGAACCTTCGCGGGTATTCCGAGCAAAACCCATACCACCAGTGCCGTTTCGCCGCAGGGCCACGGCGGACGCGCATCGCGGCGCAACCGACGCCCTCGCCTTTGTAGCAAACCCGACAAAAATTCCGACCGGCGCAGCCTCGTGGTCGGATTTGCCACATGCGGAATACCGCCCGGCGCCCCAAACGGCGCCATCCGGGTCTTGGCACATCAATTGCTGAAACCCCTGGCGAGAGGCTCATTCCCCCAATTCCGCCGAGGTAAACGCCATGCTGACCCTGACCGAACCCGCCATCCGCGCGCTAGAGCGCTTCATCGCGTCCAGCGGCGAACCCGTCGCCGGGCTGCGCGTCACCATCAACGGCGGAGGCTGCTCCGGCTACCAATACGGCATGAAGCTCGAATCCGCCGCCGGCCAGGACGATGTCGTCCTCGACTGCGGCGGCGTATCCGTCTTCGTCGACCCGACCAGCGCGCCGCTGCTCTCCGGCGTCACCGTCGATTTCGTCGACAGCATCGAGGGCTCCGGCTTCAAGTTCGAGAACCCCAATGCGACCGCCAGCTGCGCCTGCGGCTCGTCCTTTTCAGCCTGAATCGCCCGGAGATACCGCCATGTGGGACTACACCGAAAAGGTCAAGGATCACTTCTACAACCCGCGCAACGCCGGCGCCGTGGCCGAAGCCAACGCGGTCGGCGAGGTCGGCTCGATCTCCTGCGGCGACGCCCTGCGCCTGAGTCTCAAGGTCGACCCGGCCGACGAGCGCATTCTCGAAGCCGGTTTCCAGACCTTCGGCTGCGGCTCGGCGATCGCCTCGAGCTCGGCGCTCACCGAGATCATCCGCGGGATGACCCTGGACGAGGCGCTCAAGGTCACCAACCAGGACATCGCCGACTTCCTCGAAGGCCTGCCGCCCGAGAAGATGCACTGCTCGGTGATGGGCCGTGAGGCGCTGGCCGCCGCCGTCGCCAACTACCGCGGCGAGGCCTGGGTCGACGACCATGAGGAAGGCGACCTGGTGTGCAAGTGTTTCGCCGTCGACGCGGTGATGATCGAGAACGTGGTGCGCGAGAACAGACTCTCCAGCGTCGCCGAGGTCACCAACTACACCAAGGCTGGCGGCAGCTGCGCCTCCTGCCACGAGAAGATCGAGGACATCCTGTCCACGGTGATGGCCGAGCGCGGCGAGGTGTTCCAGGCCGCCGGCAAGGCGGCGCCCGCGGCGCCCGCGAAGCGCAACGGCCTGAGCAACCTGGAGCGTATCCGTCTGATCGAGAAGACCATCGCCGAACTGCGCCCGCAGCTGCAGGCCGACCATGGCGACATCGAGCTGATGGACGTCGAGGGCAAGACGATCACCGTGCGCCTGACCGGCGCCTGCACCGGCTGCCAGCTCGCCGGCGCCACGCTCGGCGGCGTGCAGCAGCGCCTGATCGAGGCCCTGGGCGAATTCGTTCGCGTGGTGCCCGCACAGGCCGCGCACAGCGCGGCGGGGGCCTGATCATGGAGCCGATCTATCTCGACAACAACGCCACCACGCGCGTGGATCCGGAAGTCGTCGAGGCGATGCTGCCCTTCTTCACCGAGCAGTTCGGCAACCCCTCCTCGATGCACAGCTTCGGCGACCGCGTCGGTCGCGCGGTCAAGCAGGCGCGGGCGCAGGTGCAATCCCTGCTCGGCGCCGAGCACGATTCGGAGATCATCTTCACCTCCTGCGGCACCGAGTCCGACAGCACCGCAATCCTGTCGGCCCTGCGTGCCCAGCCCGAACGGCGCGAGATCATCACCACCGTGGTCGAGCATCCGGCGGTGCTGACGCTCTGCGACCAGCTCGAGAAGGAGGGCTATACGGTCCACCGTCTCGCCGTCGACAACCGCGGCCGACTCGATCTCGATGAGTACCGCAGGCTGCTCTCCGACCAGGTCGCCGTGGTTTCGGTGATGTGGGCCAACAACGAGAGCGGCACCGTGTTCCCGGTGGTGGAGATGGCCGAGATGGCCTTTGAAGCCGGCGTCATGTTCCATACCGACGCGGTGCAGGCGGTGGGCAAGCTGCCGGTCAAGCTGAGCGAGACCCGTATCGACATGCTGTCGCTCTCCGGGCACAAGCTGCATGCGCCCAAGGGCATCGGCGTGCTCTACCTGCGCCGCGGCACCCGCTTCCGCCCGCTGCTGCGCGGAGGTCATCAGGAGCGTGGGCGTCGGGCCGGCACCGAGAACACGGCCTCCATCGTCGGCCTCGGCAAGGCCGCCGAGCTGGCTCAGGCGCACATCGCGGACGAGAACACGCGCGTGAGGGCGATGCGCGACCGCCTGGAGGAAGGCATTCAGGCGCAGTTGCCGCATGCCTTCGTCAACGGCGACCTCGACAACCGGCTGCCGAACACCGCCAGCATCTCCTTCGAGTACATCGAGGGCGAGGCGATCCTGCTGCTGCTGAACAAGTCCGGCATCGCCGCTTCCAGCGGCTCGGCCTGCACCTCCGGCTCGCTGGAACCCTCGCACGTGATGCGCGCCATGGGCATCCCCTACACCGCCGCCCACGGCACCGTGCGTTTCTCGCTGTCGCGCTACAACACGCCCGAGGAGATCGAGCGCGTGATCGAGGCCGTGCCGCCGATCGTCGCCCAGCTGCGCAAGCTGTCGCCCTACTGGGGCGAGGACGGTCCGGTGACCAACCCCGAAGAGGCCTTCGCCCCGACCTACGCCTGACCCGACCGAGGCGGACCCGATCCGGTCCGCCTCTTTTTTGCGGAGCGTTATATGCATGCCTATACATCGAAGCGGAGACGGCCATGAGCCCCGACGGACGCCTGGGCGGCCGGCTGTCGGTCGAGCGCGACGGGCACGATTTTCTCGGCGCTCGACGCATCGCCCTGCTGCGCGCCATCGCCGAGACCGGATCGATCAGTGCCGCCGCGCGGGCCATCGGCATGAGTTACAAGGCCGCCTGGGACGCGGTGGACGCGATGAACAACCTCGCCGAGCGCCCGCTGGTGGTCAGCGGCACCGGCGGCCGGCATGGCGGCGGCAGCCGACTGACCGACTACGGGCAGCGTCAGATCGCCGTGTTCGAGGTGCTGGAGGACGAATACCTGCGCATGCTCGCGCGCGTGGAAGCGGCCGGCGAGGCCTTCGGCGAGCACCTGCCGTGGATCCGCCGCCTGAATCTGCTCACCAGCGCCCGCAACCAGTTTCTCGGTCGCGTCGTCGACCTCGCCGCCGGCCCGGTCAACGTCGAGGTCGTCCTCGACATCGGCGGCACGGACCGCATCGCCGCGAGCATCACCCATCCCAGCCTGGAGGCGCTCGGTCTCGACCTCGGCAGCGAGGCCTTCGCACTGGTGAAGGCGCCGGCGGTGGGGATCGAAAATGCCCACGCGACGCTTGCCGCAGATTCACACAACAGGCTGTGCGGCACCGTCACGCGGCTGCACGCCGGCACCGACGAGGCCGAGATCGCCATCGCCCTGACCGGGGGCAAGACCGTGGTCTCCGTGATCGACGCCGAGGCATTCGCGCGCCTCGACCTCGCCCCCGGCGCCACCGCCTGCGCCACCTTCGACGCGGCCAGCGTGCTGCTGGCCGTCGCCCGCTGACCCCCACTCACCCAAGGAATCGCCATGAACCGCACCCGACGCTTTATCTCGCAAGCCTGCCTGCTGGGCACCCTGCTCGGCCTCGCCACACCGGCCGCCCTCGCCGACGCGCCGCTGCATATTGCGGTCGCGGCCAATTTCACTGCGCCGATCAAGTTGATAGCGGCCGACTTCAAGCAGCAGACCGGCAAGACCGTACTGCCGAGCTTCGGCGCCACCGGCATGCTCTATGCGCAGATCCGCAACGGCGCGCCCTTCGCGCTGTTCCTGTCCGCCGACAGCCGCCGCCCGCGACTGCTCGCCGAGCAGGGACTCGCGGTGCCGTCGAGCCGGCGCACCTACGCGATCGGTCGCCTGGTGCTGTGGAGCCCTCACGCCGGGCGTTTCGGCGACGGCGGTAAGGTGCTGCGCGCCGGCCAGTTCGCGCGACTTTCCATCGCCGAGCCGAAGGCGGCCCCCTACGGCGCCGCGGCACAGCAGGTGCTCGAACACATGGGCCTGTGGCATAGCCTGCAGCCGCGCATCGTACGCGGCCAGAGTCTGACCCAGGCCTATCAGTACGTGGCCAGCGGCAACGCCCAGCTCGGTTTCGTCGCACTCTCGCAGATCGCCCTGCTGCCCCCCGCGCGCAAGGGCTCGCAGTGGCTGGTGCCGCAATCCTTCTACAAGCCCATCGAACAGCAGGTGGTGCTGCTCAAACGCGCGGCGAACGACCCTACGGCCAAGGCCTTCTACGCCTATCTGAAGAGCCCCAAGGTGGAAAAGATCATTCGCCGCTACGGCTACGAGATCGCCCGCTGAGTTCGTTGGACACCGGAGACACGCCATGGACCTCGAACCGGTCTGGCTGACGCTCGAACTCGCGGGCGTCACCACCGCGATCCTGATGCTCGTCGGCATCCCCCTCGCCTGGTGGCTGGCGCACCGCAGCGGCTGGGTGGGCGCGCTGGTCGGCTCGGTGGTGGCGCTGCCCCTGGTGTTGCCGCCGACCGTGCTGGGCTTCTATCTGCTGGTCGCGCTGGGACCGCACGGCCCGCTCGGCCTGCTCACCGACGCCGCCGGCTTCGGCACGCTCGCCTTCACCTTTCCGGGCCTGGTGGTCGGGTCGGTGATCTACTCGCTGCCCTTCGTGGTGCAACCGGTACAGGCGGCCTTCGAGGCGATCGGGCGACAGCCGCTGGAGGCCGCAGCGACCCTGCGTGCGGCACCGCTGGATCGCTTTTTCACCGTCGCCCTGCCGCTGGCTCGGCCCGGTATCCTCACCGGCGCCACGCTGGGCTTCGCGCACACGGTCGGCGAGTTCGGCGTGGTGCTGATGATCGGCGGCAACATCCCCGGCCAGACCAAGGTGCTTTCGCTCGCGATCTACGATTACGTCGAAAACCTGCAGTACCACGAGGCCAATCTACTGTCCGGAGGCATGCTGGTGTTCTCGCTGCTGGTACTCCTGCTGCTGCGCTTGATCGCGCCGCGGCAGGCGGGGCTGCGTCCGTGAAGGGGCTTTCCTGCGCGCTGCGCCTGCAGCGGGACGGCTTCGGTCTCGACCTCGAACTCGACGCCGCACCCGGCGTCACGGCCCTGTTCGGCCGCTCGGGCTGCGGCAAGAGCACCACCCTGCGCTGCCTCGCCGGGCTCGCGCGCGCGCAGGGACGCGTGCAGCTCGATGGCGAGACCTGGCAGGACGACGCGCGCAGCGTGTTCCTGCCCACCCACCGCCGGCCGCTGGGATTCGTGTTCCAGCAGCCCGAGCTGTTCGCCCACATGACGGTGCGACGCAACCTCGAATTCGGCCTGCGCCGTACCCCGGCGGCACGCCGGCGCGTGGTCTGGGAGCAGGCCATCGCCCTGCTTGGCATCGACGCCCTGCTCAAGCGCGGTGTGGCCCACCTGTCCGGTGGCGAGCGCCAGCGCGTGGCCATCGCCCGCACCCTGCTCACCAGTCCGCGGCTGCTGCTGATGGACGAGCCGCTGTCGGCCCTGGACGTGACCTCCAAGGCCGCCATCCTGCCCTACCTGGAACGCCTCCACCGCGAGCTCGACATCCCGGTGATCTACGTCAGCCACGCGCCCGACGAGGTCGTACGGCTCGCCGACCGCGTCGCGCTGATGCGCGACGGTCGCATCGTCGAGCGCGGCCCGCTCACCGAGCTGCTCGCCGCCGGCCGGCTGCCGCTGGGCGGTCAGCCAGGCGACGCCGGCGTCATCATCGACGGCACGCTCGAAGCCTTCGACGAACGCACCCATCTCGCCACGATCCGGTTTGCAGACGGTACATTCCGGATCGCACTCGACAACACCAGGCCCGGCGCACCGATCCGGCTGCGCATCCACGCCAGCGACGTCAGCATCGCCCTGCACGACCACAGCGGCGAGACCAGCATCCTCAACGTGTTCCCCGCCCGCATCGCCGAGATCGCCGGGGATGGACCTACCCTGAGCGTCCGCCTCGACCTCGGCAGTACCGCGCTGCTCGCCGGCATCACCCGACACTCGCGCGAACACCTGGGCCTGCACGAGGGCCAGCGCGTCCATGCCCAGGTCAAGGCGGTCGCCCTGCTCGACTGAGCGGCGCGCGATGCGTTTGTCGCAGTTCCGACAAAGTTCGGGGCATCGACGTTTTCCACTCCATAAGAAAAACATTAAGCATTTGTAAATTAAATATTTTTAATTGGGCACGCGGTTTGCTTTCCTGCCTGTACAGGCCTTGGAGAGAACGCCATGCAAGCCCAACGAAGCCCGGTGATCGACGACACGACCCTGCGCGACGGCGAACAGTCGGCAGGCGTGGCCTTCTCGCTCGACGAGAAGATCGAGATTGCACGCGCGCTGGTCGAGCTCGGCGTCCCCGAGCTTGAAGTCGGCATTCCGGCGATGGGTGCCGCCGAACGCGAATCGGTCCGCGCCATCGCACAGCTCGCACTCCCGGCGCGGCTGGTACTGTGGAGCCGCATGCGCACCGACGATCTCGCCCTGTGTGCGGATCTCGGCGCGCACATGGTCGATCTGTCGATACCGGTTTCCGACCAGCAGATCCGGCACAAGCTGGGCCGCGACCGCAACTGGGTGCTCGCCTGCATCGGGCGCCACGTCGCCGCGGCGCTGGATCTCGGGCTTGATGTCTGCGTCGGCGCCGAGGACGCCTCACGCGCCGACCCCGATTTCCTCGATCGCGTCGCCGAGGCCGCCCAGCTCGCCGGCGCGCGGCGCATGCGCTTCGCCGACACGGTCGGCATACTCGACCCCTTCGGCGTCTACGAGCGCATCTCCCGCCTGCGTGCCCGCTGCGACCTCGACATCGAGATGCACGCCCACGACGACCTCGGACTCGCCACGGCCAATACGCTGGCCGCCGCGCGCGCCGGGGCCACCCACCTCAACACCACGGTCAATGGCCTTGGCGAACGCGCCGGCAATGCCGCGCTGGAAGAGGTGGTGGCCGGTCTGCGCCATCTCTACGCGATGGAGACGGGCATCGACCTGCAGCGCTTTACCGGGGTCTCGCAGCTCGTGGCGCAGGCCTCCGGCCGCCCGGTCTCCTGGCACAAGAGCCTGGTCGGCGAAGGCGTGTTCGACCACGAGGCCGGCATCCATGTCGACGGCCTGCTCAAGGACCCGCACAACTACCAGGGTATCGATCCCGGCGAGCTGGGCCGCAGCCACCGCTTCGTGCTCGGCAAGCACTCCGGCGTGCATGCCCTGACCCACGCCTACGCGGCACTCGGCATCACCCTCACCCGCGACCAGGCCGAGGCACTGCTGGAGCAGCTGCGCGGCTTTGCCACCCGCGCCAAGCGGGCCCCGCTGCCCGAGGAACTGCTCGGCTTCTACGGCGCACTGGCGCCTCTGCCCACACCCGGCACGCACTAGGAGGACCGCATGACCCTGCATCTGCAGCCGCGCATGAACCCTGTCCGTCCGACGCTGTTCGCGCAATGGCGCGAGGACATCGCCTGCGTGTTCGAGCGCGACCCGGCGGCACGCAGCCGCCTGGAGGTCCTCACCACGTATCCCGGCGTGCATGCGCTGGTCGTGCACCGCCTGGCGCACCGCCTGTGGACCTCCGGCTGGCGGTATCCGGCCCGTCTGCTCGCCTTCGCCTCACGGCTGTGGAGCAATGTCGACATTCATCCCGGCGCACGCATCGGCCGCCGCCTGTTCATCGACCATGGCGCCTGCGTGGTGATCGGCGAAACCGCCGAACTCGGCGACGACGTGACCCTCTACCACGGGGTCACCCTGGGCGGCACCACCTGGAACGCCGGCAAGCGCCACCCGACCCTGGGCAACGGCGTGCTGGTCGGTGCCGGCGCCAAGATACTCGGCCCGATCACGCTGGGCGACGGGGTACGCGTCGGCGCCAACTCCGTGGTCATCGAGGACGTGCCCAGCCAGCGCACGGTGATCGGGATCCCCGGGCGCATCGTGCAGACCGGCCCGCGGCCCGCGGAGGCACACGGCATCGATCTCAACCATCATCTCGTGCCCGATCCGGTCGGCAAGGCGATCGCCTGCCTGATGGCGCGCATCGACACCCTGGAAAACCGCCTCGCCGTGCACGAGGCCGCCCCCGAGACGGACTGCACCGAATGCGAAGCCGAGACCCTGTGCGAAGACCACGCCACGGCGCGTACGCCCACCCGCAAGGCGAGCTGACATGGACCTGCACGACTTCGACGATTCGGAACTCTATTTCGAACATCCGCTAGACCCGGAAGCCCAGGCCCTGATCGAAGCCGCGTCGTCATACTACGGGGAGGCCGCGGCAGAGGCCGAGCGCTGCCTGCTGCGCGCGCATCTGATCGCGCCGCGGCATCTCAGCGTGCTGGTCGCGCTGTATCGCTTCTACTACTACCAGCATCGCTACGACGAGGCCCTGCGGGTCGCCGAGCACGCCCTCGAAACCGCCGGCGCCGCGCTGCACCTGCATGGCGACTGGCGCAGCCTGACCGTCTCCGCGATCGCCGCCGCCGGCGCGCGCTCGATGAACATGCTGCGGTTCTACCTGCTGGCGCTCAAGGGCTCGGGTTTCCTGTGCCTGCGCATGGACCGCCGCGCCGAGGCCGCCGAACGCCTGGGCATGGTGACCGCCTTCGACCCCGGCGACCGTCTCGGCGCGCGCTTCCTGCTGCTCATGGCACAGGGCGTGGACCGGCTGCCCCACACGACTTGACCCACTGAGGACACCCCCATGCACGACGACGATTTTTCCTTTGAAGACGACCTGGAATCCCTGAGCAGCGCCGAGGACTTCCTCGACTATTTCGAGGTCGAATACACCCCTTCGGTGGTCCACGTGAACCGCCTGCACATCCTGCAGCGCTTCCACGACTACCTGGCGCGCGCCGCCGATCAACTGCCCGAGGCCGAGGAACCGCGGCGCATGGCGTACAAGACCCTGCTCGAACGCGCCTACCTCGACTTCGTGAAGTCCGACGCGCTGACCGAGAAGGTGTTCAAGGTCTTCAAGCAACAGAACGGCGGTGGCTTCGTGCCGCTCAGCCAGCTCGCCAAGTGACATGAAACCGCGCTTCGAATACGGCTCGGAAGTCCGCCTGATCCGCAACGTGCGCAACGACGGCACCTACCCGGGACTCGACCCCGGCACGATGCTCGTGCAGCGCGGCGCGGTCGGCTACGTCCGCGATGTCGGCACCTTTCTGCAGGATCAGCTCATCTATTCGGTGGATTTCTTCGATCTGGGCATGCGCGTCGGCTGCCGCGAGGCCGAGCTGATCCCCGCCGACGCCGAATGGACGCCCAGCCGCTTCGAGTTCCGCGACAAGGTGCGTGCACGGCAGCCGTTGGCCTTGTCCGGAGAGGTGCGGGTGCAGGCAGGTCAGAGCGGCGAGATCCAGACCGTGATGGAGGGCGACGACGGCACCCCGCTCTACGAAGTGCGCTTCCCCGGACTCACCCTGCTCGTCCCCGAGCTTGGACTCTTGCCGGGAGACGACGCGGAACTGGAGGACGGAAATGACGAGTAAGGCCGCCTCGCGACGCCCGGCAGCGGCGCGACTCGCACCCGAAATCGCCTATCTGGCGCTCGACATGGCCCTGGAAAAGCATCGCAAGCCCTTGTCCGAGCTGGACGACGAGATCGCCTCGGCACTGCTCGATGCCGCCGACCGGCGTTTCAGGCTGGAGCGCCGCATGCTGGCATCCGCCCTCGGCTCGTCCGCGCAGGTACCGGCATCCACGCTGGCGGACGCCGAGCAGCGGATTCACGGACGCTACGATTCCAACGAGGAACTGCTCGCGGATCTGAGGCGCAACCGGCTGGATATTGAAGGACTGCGCGCGGCCTTGCATCACAATCTGCGTGTCGAGGCGCTGCGCGCGCAGGTGCGACGACAGGCGCCGGCGGTGAATGACATCGACGCCCGCCTGTATTACCAGGCTCATCGCAACGACTTCGATCTGCCGGAAACGCGCAGCGCCCGCCACATCCTGATCACGGTCAACCCGGATTTCCCTGAAAATACCGAGCAAGCCGCCAAGCGACGCCTCGGCGCGCTGCGCGCGCAGATCGAACGAGCCCCGGACCGTTTCGAGGCGCTGGCGCAGCGGCACTCCGAATGTCCCACCGGTCTCGAAGGCGGACGCCTGGGCCGGCTGCGCCGCGGCATGCTCTATCCCGCGCTCGACCGCTGCCTGTTCACGCTCGGAGAAGGTGAATTGAGCGGGGTCGAGCGATCGCCGCTCGGCTGGCATCTGCTGCGCTGCGATCAGGTACACCCGCCGCGCACCATCGGCGAGCTACAGGCGCTGCCGCGCATCCGCGCCCTGCTCGCCCAGCGCCTGCAGGATGCCCACGAACAGGCCTGGATCGATTCCCTGCAGACAGACGACGTGGACTGACGACACGGGCGGCATCCCGCCGCCGTCCCATCCTTTCCTCGAATCGATCTCCGGGCAGCTCGCCCGTCATTCGACGTCCGCCCCCGCTCCAAACGGCTCGGAAGGATCGTTCGAGGCCATCCACGATGCCGCGCATGGCCAGGTCAACAGAGCCATGCGCGGCCGCGGCGCAGTTCAGGCAGGCACGCAGGTGTTCGATACGGGGCAGACATCCGCGCATTGCGCGCTGTCGAAAAAGCCCTCGCATTCCGTGCACAGATCGGCGTTGATGTAGAACATGCCGCGTTTTTCGTAGATGGCTTCGTTGGGGCAAATCGGTTCGCACATACCGCAAACCGTGCACTGCGACTCGATGATCTTGTAGGCCATGACAGTTTCTCCGTGGGTTGGGCGTTAGCTGCAATACTGTTCTGCAAATCGGGTGCCGCCCAAGATTTAAATTTTATCAATATATATTTCAATTAGTTAAAAACCATTCTTCATGTAGATACGCGATATTGCGTGCGCCGTTGTCGCATTTGCGACAAGTCCTTCGTGCGCTTCAGCCACCCAGCAGGTGCACATAGGCCTCGCGCAGCAAACCGAGCTCCGTCGGCGGCAGGTCGCGCACCTCCAGCAGATCGACGAATCGCGCCTCGCGACGCGCGGCGGCGGCAAACGGCGGATCGACCTCCGTGACACGCAGCAGCACGACCTCCGCCGCGTGACCGTCCGGCAGACGGATCCGCCGATGAAACCCGGGTACCGCGCACAACGATGCCGTCGGCAGATCCAGCCAGCGTGCGGCCGCCCGCACACAGGCCGCCGGATGCACACGCGATGGCGCATCCGGCGCATCGCCCGGATGGGCGCCCTCCGGCAACGGCGAAAAAAGGGTCGCCCCCCAGGGCAGACGCAAAAAGCGCAGGCGCGCGCTGGTGGCCTGCTTGTGGCAGACCAGCAGCCGCGTCGAATCGCCCATGGGGCGCTCCGTGGCCGTCAGCGGCTCTGCCGCGCCGTTATTCACCGTCGCGGATGCATTCATGCCTGCGCCAGCACGGCGCCGATCTCGCCATCGTCCACCGCCGCATGGCTGTGGCAGCCCTTGGGGCAGACCCGCGCGCAGGCGCCGCAGCCGATGCAGTCGAGACGATCCTCGATCGCCATCACCATGGCGCGATCGTCGTCGTCGTAATCGTCGTCTTCATCGCCGCCGCGCTCGACCAGGGTGAACACGTTGCGCGGGCAGACCTTGAAGCAGCGGCCGCAACCGATGCATTTCTTCTGGTCCAGCGTCTGGATGAACTGCGGCGTCCAGGCTTCGCCGCCGCGCGTGGTGCCGTGTACCAGGCTCATGGGGTTTCCTCCTCGGTCGCCTGCGCCGCTTCCAGCCGGGCCACCGCATCGCGCCACGCGATGCAGGCCGCATAGGTGGAATCGGCGATGCCGGGCAGCGCCTCATAGCCGGCCGGCAGGCGGTCCTCCACCAGGTCGTGCAGCTGCGAGGCCCACTCAGTGGCGATGCGCTTGCACTTCTTCACATCCTTTTCCAGGCGTTTGAGTTCATCGGCATCCATCGCGCACCCTCCTGTTCAGAGTCCAGCCACCGCCGGGTATTCACCGACCGCCGCCAACGCCGAAGCCACGTACTTGTCGCCCTCGTCCTTGAGCTTGCTCAGGCTGGCAAAACCGAAGCGGTGCACGTCGCGCAGCGGGCGGTCGAGCACCACGAGCTTGCCCACGGTGATCAGCGCGCGGCCGAAGCCCTCGTGCGACAGATGCACCATCGGCACGGCCATCAACCCGCATTCCTTCTCGATCGACACCGCGATGGCGTTGTAGAAGGCCACCACGCGCGACACCGTGACCTCGTCCGGATCGCCCACCACCGGAATCTCGCGCTTGCGCTCGGGGGTCAGAACCAGCGGTGCCAGCAGGCGCTCGGCCGGCCAGTCGTCGCAGGTGCCATAGCTGTCCAGGGCCCGGATCTGGCGCACCATTTCCTTGATGAAATCGGTCTCCAGGACCTCGGTATCTGCTTGCAATGCGGCTGTTTCACTCATGACTTCGACTCCACTGCTGGCTCTTGAATGCACGCGTCGCCGCAGCGCGCGTGCCGTGAGGGTGTTTCATTCATCCCAACCTTCCGCGTCCATCTGTTCGAAACGGGTGGGATCGTTGTCGCGCTGCTTGACCGCGGGCACCGTCGGCCAGGGCGTCTCGCCGTCGCGCAGCGACTCGCGGATACGCACCAGCTGCTGGGCGATGGAGGTACCCTTGTCGACCTTGACCGCGCCCACGCCCACGGCAATCAGGCGCTTGAGCGCCGAGCCGCCGACCGCCAGGCAATAGACCGCGTCGCAGCCGGTCAGCGCGCACAGCTTGTCGTCCAGCTTGTCCTCGTTGCCGTCCTGCGCCAGGCTGCCGAACTCCAGGGCCTCGGCGAGACTGGCCTGGCCGTCCTCGATCTCGTAGATCGCGAACGCACCGGCCGAGCCGAAGTGCTGGTTGACCGTAGCCATGTCGGAGGTGGCGAAGGCGATGCGGTAACGCTTGCCGTTCATGCCTGTCTTCCTTTCAGTGGACGGGTGTACAAGTCTGAGTCGGCGTTGCAGCACCATGCGCGATCTCCGCGTCGCCCGGCTGGGCGTAGATGGACCGGTAAGGGCGAATCTCGTGGTGGCCGTGCTCGGCCAGCAGCAGGTTCGCCAGATCGAACAGAATCTGCCGGGTGCCCTGATAGCCGATCCAGGTGCGCTGGTAGCCGCCCAGATGGTCGTATTGAGGGAACCCGGCGCGCAGCAGCGGCAGGTTCAGACGAAGAGCGGACTCGGCCAGATGCGAGTTGCCGACCAGCACCTCGGCGCCCGCTTCGCTCGCCATGCGCTCCAGATCCTCCAGGTCGCCGATCTGTACCACTGCCGGCGACTGGGCCTCCGTCAGCCGCTGCGTGCGCATCGGTGCGACGGCCGCCACGACCTCGGCGCCCATGCCGTTGAGCAGCGCAGTCAGCGCCAGCAGATGGTCGGGATCGGCGGCAATCGCGACGCGACGCAGACCCAGCATGAAGTGGGTATCGAGCATCGCGTCCTGCAGCTGGCGGCGCTGACGCTCCAGAATGTCCGGCACGGGGCGTCCGGAGACCTGCGCCAGCTTGGCCACCAGACGATCGACCGGCTCCAACCCCATCAGGGTCTCGAAGCGGAAATCCTGCACCCCGGTGCGCTCGCGCAGCAGGTCGGCGGCCTTGTTCATGGAGCCGCCCACGACGATCGTCGCCGCCGCGCGGCTCAACCCGCGGAAGGCGGACACGTCGAGCCCGCCGGTGGTGACCGCGCTGAACGGGGAGTCGCCCAGGTGGCCGTCGAGCGAACCGGACAGATCCGGAATCATCACCGGCTGCAGGCCGAAGGATTCGATCAGCAGCTTGAGAGTCTCGACGTCGCCCGGCGTGAGCAGCGAGCCGGGCAGCACGTTGACCTGGGTCGCCCCTTCGCCGCGCACCGGCCCCACCTCGTGCACGTCCGGCACCAGCTGCTCGATCATCGCGTGCACGGCGGCCGCATATCCGGACTCCATGCAGCCGGTGAAATCCGGCGTGGGCACCGCGACCACCGCCGTGCCGGCGTGCTCCGGGTGGCGTTCGCGGAACACCTTGACCATGCGCCGGATGTCGGCACCCTGGGTTTCCGAAAGGCCGGTGGTGCACAGCCCGATCATCGCGGGGGCGCTTTTCTTGCAGATCGTGTCGAGCGCCTCGACGATGCTCTCGTCGGCACCGAGCACGGTGCTGACCTGATCCATCGCCGTGGTCTGCAGCGGAATCGGCTCGCGGAAGTGGCGCACGAAAAACACCTTGGCGAAGGCCGTGCAGCCCTGCGAGCCGTGCATCAGCGGCATCGCCTGATTGATCCCGAGAAACGCGAGGCTGGCGCCGATCGGCTGGCTGGATTTCAGCGGGCTGACCGACATCGCCTTCTTGCGCTTGATGATCTCAGCCATTGGCCGCCTCCGCGAGCGGCTCGGTCGGATGCCACGGCGCGGCGCGGCGCACGGACTCCCACACCGGGGATTCGATGGTCAGCGCGAGCTGACGGGCCAGTTCCACCATGCCGTCGTATCCCGCGTAGGCGAACTCGCGCTCCTGATTGATGTCGAGGAACGGCACGCGGGCCTTGAGCGCCGTGTACATATTGCGTCCGCCGGCGATGAGGATGTCGGCGCCGTATTCGCGCACGATGCCGATCAGGTTGGCCGGGCTTCCGTCCTCGATCATCTTGGTCTTCTCGCCCATGATCTCGCGGATGCGTTCCTTGTCCTCTTCGGTGGACTTGTTGGTGCCGGTGGCGACCACGTCCATGCCCAGATCCTTGAGCGCAGAGACCACGGACCAGGACTTCACGCCGCCGGTGTAGAGCAGCACACGCTTGCCGTCGAGGTGTTCGCGCCAGGGGTCGAGCGCCGCGACGGTCTTCACCTCCTCGCGTGCGATCACGGCCTCGGTGCGCGCGATCAGGTCCTCGTCGCCGATCACCCGCGCGAAATCGCGCAGTGCCTTCGAGGTATCGTCCACGCCGTACCAACTGCCCTCGAACCACGGCACCGAATGCTGCTCCTCGAGATAGCGCGCGACGTTGAGCAGCGCCTTCGAGCACACCACCATGGTCACCTCGGCGCGATGCATGGTCTGGATGTCGCGGAAGCGCGAGTCGCCGGACAGGGAACCGAGGATGCGCAGACCCAGCTCGTCGAGCAGCGGCGCCACGTGCCAGAACTCGCCGGCGATGTTGTATTCGCCAACCAGATTGATGTCGTGCACGCGGATACCCGGTCGCTGTAGCGACTCGGGCACCGGATCGGGCTCGCGCGTGCCGATGACGTGCTTGCAGATCGCATCGCCGGCCAGGCGATTGCCCAAGTTCTTGGTGCCGTAGAACCCGGCGGCGTCGACCGGCACCACCGGCACGCCCCAGCGCGCGGCGGCATCCTTGCAGATCGCGCCGACATCGTCGCCGGCGACCGCCGGGACGCAGGTGTTGTACACGAACACGGCAGCAGGATCGTACGACTCCACCGCCTGCTTGATCGAATGGAACAGCCGCTTCTCGCCGCGCCCCATGATCACGTCCTGTTCGGTCAGGTCGGTGGTCATGCCCAGGCGGTAGAGCGTCGGCCCGGAGGAACGCGTGCCGCGGTTGTCCCAGGAATTGCCGGCGCAGGCGATGGGACCGTGGACGATATGCGCCACGTCGGCGATCGGCAGCAGCGCGATCTGCGCGCCGTCGAAGGCACAGCCGCCGGCAGTGGCGCCCGGCTTGGGCTTGGAGCACCCCGACTTCGACTTCTTGTTGTGGCTGCAGGCCGGCTCGTCGAGCATGGCCTTGAGTTCTTCCGGCTTCATCATCTTGGCGGTCCCCTGAAAGACGCCGCAGAGAGCGACACACGGGCCATGTTGCAACCGTCATGCCACGGCTCGGAGCCGCGTGAAGCCTAGTCCACGCCCCTCGACGAGGACGCGGCAGGAACCACATTTATCCTTTCAATTCAGATCGATACGACTGCCATACCGGGATGGCTCACGCAGGCGTGGCGGAACGCAGGGAGGGACGATGGCTTTGTCGCAAACGCGACACAGGGGACAGGTCCGGAGGGGCTGCGACAAAGTCGCCGAAGGCCGCCATCGGATGCCGGATCGATGCCCGCGCCCGCTACATTTTCGGCGCGAACAGCTACCGGGCGGCGGGCGACGGCGCGACCCGGGTCGCCGGGTAGCAGGAACGCAGACGCAACTTCTTGTACCGCAGATACACGACGAAGCGGCCGGGCTCCGGCTCGTAGAGTGCGACGCTGCCCACCGGATGCGTCGTGCAGTAATTGATCTCGCTCTCGTAGAACGATCCGGCGACGACATCGAAGCGGTAGCGCTCGCCCGCGACGGCCACGGTCCGCGTGCACAGATAACCCAGCGGCTGGCCGCTCTTGATTGCGGGCTCGCCGACGAATGCCCCCTCGCCCACCCGCTTGCCGAGCTCGGCCGGATTGCAGCCCGCGAAGGCGGTCGAGACCATTGCCAGCGAGAGCAGGAGAATCTTGATCGGTTCGTTCATGGCCCTTTCCGATGCGGTCATGGCGGATATAGCGTGCGGCATTTCAAACGGCCGACAGATGCAGCCGCCCCCTCGGCGCCCGCGTTCTCGGCGCACGCAGGGCTGTCATTTTAGCCTCGATCCGAGCCCGCCGTATCGATTCTCGGATCGGGTCGGTGCGCAGCGTAATCCGCATGTGACAAGCCCCAGCTAGAGTGGACAGACGCCGACGAAACCCTTAGTTTCATCGCCTGAACAAATCCATCGCCGTGAAATTCGGCCATTTCAACGCCCGCGGCACTCGCTTGTCGTGCCGGCCGAATCGCGTAGAATCCCCACCCTTTTGCACGCCGGAGTTACACGTGTTCCAGTTGTATTACGCTCATGCCGCCAAGGCGCGGGACGACATTCTTTCGGGCCTGACCGTCGCCTTCGCCCTGGTGCCGGAAGCCGTCGCCTTCGCGTTCGTGGCCGGCGTCAATCCTCTGGTCGGGCTCTACGGCGCCTTCATGATGGGGCTGGTGACTTCGCTCATCGGTGGCCGCCCCGGGATGATTTCGGGCGCCACCGGATCGATGGCCGTGGTGATGGTCGCCCTGGTCGCGAAACACGGCGAACAATATCTGTTCGCCACGATCATCGTGGCCGGGCTGCTGCAAATGGTTTTCGGCGCGCTGAAATTCGGCAAATACATCCGCATTGTGCCGCTGCCCGTGATGCTGGGTTTCGTCAACGGCCTCGCGATTGTGATCTTTCTCGCTCAGCTCAACCACTTCAAGGTGCAGGGCGCCGACGGCTCCGCCCACTGGCTGTCGGGCATGCCGATGGCCCTCATGCTCGGCCTGACCGCACTCACCATGGCGATCATGTACGTCTTGCCCAAGATCACCCGCGCCTTTCCCGCCGGTCTCGCCGCGATCATCGCACTGACCCTGCTGGTGCATCTGGCCGGGCTGCACACGCCGCTGGTCAGCTCTATTGCCGACATCCGCGGCGGCTTCCCGAGCTTCCACATCCCGAGCGTGCCGATCACGCTGGATTCGCTCAAGGTCATCCTGCCCTACGCGGTCATCCTGGCCGGCGTCGGTCTGATCGAGTCGCTGCTCACGATGACGGTCGTGGACGAGGTGACGAACACGCGCGGCCAGGGGAATCGCGTGTCCATCGGCCAGGGCGCCGCCAACATGGTGAACGGCTTCTTCGGCGGCATGGGCGGCTGCGCGATGATCGGCCAGACCATGATCAACGTCACCTCCGGCGGTCAGCGCAACCTGTCCGGCATCGTCGCGGCGCTGTCGCTGCTGGCGTTCATCATGTTCGCCTCCGGCCTGATCAATCTGGTGCCGGTGGCCGCGCTGGTCGGCCTGATGTTCATGGTGGTGATCCAGACCTTCGAGTGGGGCAGCTTCAACTTGCTGAACAAAATCCCGCGCGAGGATATTTTCGTCGGCATGCTGGTCACGGTCATCACCATTTTCACGGACCTTGCGATTGCCGTCGTCGTCGGCGTCATCGCCAGCGCGCTGACGTTCGCCTGGAAACAGGCGAAACACATCTACGTGCAAGCCCGCGACGAATCCGACGGCACCCGCATCTACGAAGTGCACGGCCCCTTGTTTTTCGCGTCCACGCACCGCTTCGGAGAACTGTTCAAACCCGAAAACGATCCCAAGGACGTCGTGGTCGATTTCGCGCACTCCAGAGTGGCCGACCACTCCGCCATCGAGGCCATCGACACGCTGGCCACCCGCTACGCAGACGCCGGAAAATCGCTGCGCCTGCGGCACCTGAGCCAGGAATGCCGGGTTCTGCTGGAAAAGGCAGGAAATCTCGTCGAGGTCAACATCAGTGAGGACCCGCATTATCACGTGGCGGATAATTCGCTGGCCTGAATTAAGCTAGAACGTTTCTGAAAACAGAACCTGAAATGCCGTGCTACTCAGGCAGAAAACGACCCACTCCGGCCATACGTGTATCGCTAACACACTGACGGCTCCAGGTCCAAAAGTGGTCATTCAATTCCAACATAAGCGACGGCCTTTAGGCTGCTCAGTGAAGGCCAGAAGGGTCGGAACGAGCTTAATGCACTTGTTAGATTTAAGTGCTCCCACGTTTGGTCGTACCCCTGACAGCAATAGATGCCATTAAAAACGTGGAGCCACTAATAAGGGAACCAGCTACGCTCAATACAGCTACAACAAAGCTCTTTGGATCATCGAACTTCGGCGAGTAAACCCAGACAGAAAAGGCTGCCAAGGCGAACAGAAGCTGAAAACAAAGACCAATAGCCACTCGGCCCTTGAGATCTGGATAACGCGGCCAGTTCTGCAACAATGCCTTTGTGTCTTCGGCAGGGAGAAGTATGGATTTGGCCTCCGTAATACTCCAACCAAAGATTGCAGCGGGGAGAAGGGCTAGATATTTCACTGCATCAGGCCCTGCAGCAAACGCGCTTGATATTCGCCTGATTGAATCAGGCGTATTGATGATAAGGTAGGCGGCCACCGCGATGATGAGCATTTCGGGCGATACGAACACCCAGCGCAAGGTGCTCTTAATACTAGCCATGCTCCATATCTCGCTCTTCCGAAATTACTTCAAATTTGTGGCGAACGATGGTCGCAAGTTTTTCGACATCCGGCTCCTTCTCATGAAGGAAGCTCTTCTGCGTATCGGATGTCCTTATCACTATCTGCTCATCGTCCTTCTGTCCGACAACTTTTCCGGAACCATAGCCATCGGCAGCCATTAGCAAAGCAGCATCCGTTATCGCTGCCGGTCTCTCAATCTGACGAATGGTTTTCTCAAGGATGATGTTGATCAATTCGACAATTTGGCTCGTAAGACCGGACTCTTGATCACTCTTTTCAGCAAGCACGATCTCTGACGCATTTCTTTGTTTGATGTATTCGTTTAGGTCTCTCCATAAATCTCCGAATAAAGGGTTAGGCGGATGAACCTTCGCACGAATCTCAGATATCTTCTCTAGGGCGCGTAACTTTGTCGCAAAGGCCTGGTAATCAGCGATCGGATCAATTTCGCATCTAACGAAAAACCTGTCGTAGGCCTCTTCAACCAGTCGAGAGAACCTGCGCCGAAATACATCTTCCTGGACCCCATTCCAGACATGCAGATATGCGATTCCGGAGAAATCCGGAAGATAGACAAACGGAGATGCGGCAATGAGTAGGTTTTCTGCTGTTGCCTCAACCTGAGAATGGGCTACAGGATCAACAACGGTCAACTGACCTTGCTGGGCATATTTGGAGAGGCGCCCGAAAAGAAAGGGTTTATCCCGACTCGTCTGATCAATGACATCGGTAATAGTCCACGACGCACCGGAAACTGGAACCGTGGGGGCATTGACAATTGCTGCGAGCAGCTTCTCTTGATCAAGCTCACCCGTCTTTATGACTCGGCCTAAGTAGTACCGCCCACGTCTCATACTTCCCCCTTGAATCTAACGCTTAGCTAAAGGGTGAACTACCACCAGTTCTCTAGACATCATCTTGGTGTACTTGGTTTCCGTGGATATGAGTACCTCGTAATTAGAATCGGACATCACAGCGTCCAGGACTCCTAATGACCCCATGCCTGCTATTGGCCGATCCTTGCCATCCCGAATCCACAACGACTCAGACTGAGTGTCAATGGCTGGTAACCATAGTGAAGCAGTCAATCGTGGCTGGGAAGTGAACCGCCCCGGGAAGCGCGGAGGCTGTTTGGTTGAAGTTAAGCGACAACGGAGGCTGGCTGCCTGAGTTGCCGGTAGTAGTGTGCCTCAGCTTCTGCGGGCGGGATATGGCCCAAGGGTTCCATCAGGCGTTGGTTGTTGAACCAGGACACCCATTCCAAGGTGGCCCACTCGACGGCATCGGCGGATTTCCAGGGGCCACGCCGATGGATGACTTCGGCCTTGTACAGGCCGTTGATCGTTTCGGCCAGAGCATTGTCGTAACTGTCGCCCGTGCTGCCGACGGAGGGTTCGATACCGGCCTCCTGGAGTCGTTCGGTGTAACGGATGCTGACATATTGAGACCCTTTGTCGCTGTGATGGATCAAGGCGTCGCGTTCGGGCTGACGGGCGTAGAGGGCCTGCTCCAGGGCATCGAGCACGAAGTCCGTGGTCATCGTGCGACTGACCCGCCAGCCGACGATGTAGCGGGCGAACACGTCGAAGACGAAGGCGACATACACCCAGCCCTGCCAGGTTGAGACGTAGGTGAAGTCCGAGACCCACAGCGGGTTGGGCCGCTCGGCCGTGAACCGGCGTTTGACCCGATCCAGAGGACACGGTGCCGCGGGGTTGCTGATCGTGGTGCGCACCGCCTTGCCGCGAATGACGCCGCGCAGACCCAGGCGGCGCATCAGCCGCTCGACCGTGCAGCGGGCCACAGCAATGCCTTCGCGCCGGAGCTGCTTCCAGACCTTCAAGGCACCGTAGACCTGCTGGTTGGCCTGCCACACACGCTCGATCTCGGGCAGCAGTGTCTCATCACGTCGATCCCGGGCGCTGCGCAACGCAGGGCTGCGCCGCCTTGCGGCATGACGTCGATACGCCGACGGGGCGATCTGCAACACGCGGCAGATCGGCTCGACCCCAAAGACGTCGCGATGTTGATCGATGTACGCGTAGCGGCTTACGACTTGAGCTTGCGGTCGAGCTCCGCCTGGGCGAAAAAAGCACTGGCCGTGCGCAGGATCTCGTTGGCCCGGCGCAACTCCTTGTTCTCGCGCTCCAGCTCCTTGATGCGCTGGATTTCGGCTGTGGTCGTACCCGGGCGCGTCCCGCCATCGACCTCGGCCCGCTTGACCCATTCATGCAGGGTGTTGGCCGAACAGCCGATCTTCGGCGCAATCGACTCCACCGCCGACCACATCGAGGGATACTCGCCACGGCGCTCCTGCACCAGACGCACCGCACGCTCACGTACCTCAGGGGAATACTTCTTGGCTTTGTTCATGGCTCCATTCTCTCAAGTGTCGGAGCCTCCTCAAAACCCGGGGCGGTTCAAAGTGCCTAAAGAACTGGTGGCGATTCTCTCTTCTACAGCTACTCCTGCTCATGTTTTTCGTCATGGCGTTCGCGAAGGGACCTGGTTAGGGCCAGTAACAATTCAAAATCAGAAAATGTAACCTCACGTAATTGATCTAGTTTCTGAGAATATCCATCCATGGTTGGATCGGCTTCCCCTTTTGCATGAGCTAGCCAAGACTGAAGCCGGAAATATCTCTGTTCTAGGAAGCCGCCATGAACATATGCCGACAGGCTGTCATAGATCTTTTCGATTTCAGCAATGTCATCGCTTAGCGATTGAACAAAAGACATCACATTGAAACCCTTTTCTTTAAATATGTTGTAGTTTTCTTTCCCCTCAGGCACGTAAGATCCTAGAAGACGTATTGACCCTTTATGGAACTGATCGATCTGAGACCGGTCTTTATCGAATACCCGCCATAGCCGTGCACCTTTGTGTACACGACCACTCACTTCTATATAAGCGCGGGCAGCCAGTGCAAAGGCATACTCATTGTTCATACCTTTCGCAAGACTGAGGGTTTGCTCTATTCTGATTAGCGGACTCACACCTGCGTAGTAGGCACTAAGCGTTATATTGACAATAGCCTGAGATAACATATCTTCGATCTTGTGCTCGTTAGCATATTTCCGAACTTTATTGAGTTCGTTTCCAATTTCCACAAGGCGAGCTGAGTGAGGACATGCGAGAACGCTCTGCCAGAACTCTTTTTCTTGTTGCTCGGCTAATTCTTGGTCTTCTTCTTCCGCATAATCATTCACGGCATGTCAATCCGAAGAGAGTTGATCGTAAATCGCCGTCAGTTATCTGGAAATTGTGGAGGCGTAATTGGTTTCCGCCAGATTATGGCTGTTCCGTACCAGAAGCAGACAATCTAATGACGTGAACGAATGAAGGTTGAGCGCCCGATTTTGGCCGAATAACGCCATTTTTCATTGCGCTTTCATAATGGCCTGGGTTGATCGTTCGGAAACAGCTCTATCATCAACTGCGCCATCGACAGATTCTGTTTAAATTTAGAAAAGAGCGCATCACGATACCTAAGTCTAGGGATGCGTTCGCCTGATGCAGTTCTTCTCCCGGCTGACACAGTGGTCCTATGTGCTTCTATATATGGCATTTCTTGATCGAGACCTTGCCCGTAGAAGCTGTATGAGGTTGGTTTGATGTCGCGAAGCGAGTGATGAACCACGACAATACAGGCACCCGGATACATTGCAAATTCAACTCTGACAGAAAATTTACGCGGCTTCTTTTCGTCGTGTGCCTGTTTGAGTTGTATCCGACGAACCATAACGTCTCTTTCGATGATCAGATCGCAACCTGAGTCGTCGACTTCAGCCGTCAAGATCGTGAGCCTCTCTCTTGGATCTTCCATCCACACATGGCTTGCCAGTTCGGCTAGAAAAGCATGGCGCAGGACATTTTCTACATGTGTGGAGCGCTCTGCTAATGCTTCAATCCTGTCCTCACGCTCAAAATTGTCCATGACGCTCTCCTCAAACCTGGCTCTGCAATGGCCACAGTAGCGGTACTCATATGGCCAGTATCACGGGAATGCTTGGAGTGTCTTAGCTTCCAACCAAAGCGGTCAATGCTATGTCTGCATTTAGATCCAACGACCGTCGGCTTCTGGCCCAGGGTGTGTCAAAACGTGAACCAAGAGAGTCCCATTTGATCTAAGTTTGAAGGCAGATTTCTGGGGGCGGGATGAAGCGTTTTATTGAAGGTCAGAGCCGTACGCAAAGCGTCTTGTTTCCAGAAGTCCTTGATGATTATGTCAGCGATGCCAACCCGGTTCGTGTGGTTGATGTCTTTGTCGATGAACTGGATCTGGGTGCGCTGGGATTTGCCGGGGTTGAGCCGGCGTCTACGGGACGTCCCGGTTACCATCCGGCCGTTCTTCTCAAGCTTTACATCTATGGGTATCTCAACCGGGTGCAATCCTCGCGTCGTCTTGAGCGTGAGGCCCAGCGCAACGTCGAGCTGATGTGGCTGACCGGTCGCCTGATGCCGGATCACAAGACCATTGCCCGCTTTCGCCAGGAACATGGACAGGCCATCGGTAATGTCTGTCGCCAGTTTGTGTATCTGTGCCGTCAGCTGGGTTTGTTCTCCGAAGCCCTGGTGGCCATCGACGGGAGCAAGTTTAAGGCGGTGAACAACCGGGACCGGAACTTCACGAAGGCTAAGCTCAAGCGTCGAATGGAAGAGATCGACAAGAGCATCCAGCGTTATCTGGTGGATCTGGACACGGCCGATCGTCAGGAAGATGAGGTGGCCCGGGCCCAGTCAGGGCGTCTTCAGGACAAGATCTTAGCGCTCAAGTCACAGATGAAGCAGCTGCAGGCCATCGAGACCGAACTCAATGCGAGTCCAGATGGCCAACTCTCACAGACCGATCCGGATGCACGTTCCATGAAGAGCCGTGGCGCAGGGATCGTTGGTTATAACGTCCAGACTGCGGTTGATGCGCAACATCACCTGATTGTCGCCCATGCGGTGACCTCGCACGGCAGTGATCGTGACCAGCTCACAACGATGGCAGAACACGCTCGAACGGCCACGGGTGAAACGGATCTGACAGTCATTGCGGATCGGGGGTATTACAAAAGCGAACAGATCCTGGCCTGTCATGAGGCGGGCATTACCGCCATCGTGCCGAAGACCACGACGTCGGGCGCCCGAGCTGATGGCCGCTTCGACAAGGCGGACTTTATCTATGATGCGACCAACAATGAATATCGCTGTCCTGCCGGACAACGTTTGATCTGGCGTTATGTCAGCACAGAAGGTGGCCTGAAGATCCATCGTTACTGGAGCTCACATTGCCCACGGTGCGACATTAAATCCCAATGCACGCCCGGTGATTATCGACGGGTCAGTCGTTGGGAGCATCAGGATGTCCTCGAAGCCATGCAAAGACGTCTGGATCAGGCGCCGCAGAGCATGCGCATCCGAAGACAAACGGTCGAGCATCCATTCGGAACGATTAAATCATGGATGGGCCACACGCACTTCCTGACCCGAACCCTGGAACATGTGAGTACCGAGATGAGCCTGCATGTATTGGCCTACAACCTCAAGCGCATGATGAACCTGATGGGAACGCAAAACCTGATCCAGGCCATCCAGGCTGGGTGAAACCCGGCGCGCCAATCCCTTCTTTATTCAGCACCACAGGTTTCTACTGAAGGGGCCAGCTGATTAGCTTAAGACCCAGATCGGCGGTTTTGACACGGCCTCGGCCGATTTCAGCCCTACAGAATCCTTTTACGGCTCCCGCTGTTGCGCAGTAAAACAAGCGCGAACAGTAGCGTGCCGAGAAACACGAGGTCTTCCGGCAAAGTCGAACGTCTTTCACCATGATGAATATCGTTGATTGTCATCTAACGGCGAATATATAGCGTGAAAGGTCAGCCTGGGTGAGACGCGCAGCCCATCGATGGATCTAGCGACTGGGCCGCAGTTCCCCGCGCTCCAGCCGTTCATTCAGCAAACCGATCACCTCGGTGGCCACCCCCACGATCTGGCTGGCACCGAACCCGCCCTCCGTGAGTTCCGGTAGATCGTCTTGGCGACGATCTTGGCGAGATGCACCGGGTCGGGGCTCAGCGGCGTGTCTCGCGAGCCGCCGCTCTTGTGTTCCAGGGCCAGGGCCAGCTGCAGGAAACGCGAGCGCAGCACGTTCTGCAGTTGGGCTACGTGGATCGACTGTCCCATGAACATCGAGAATACGTTGAGCAAATCCAGGTCGCGCGTGGTGAACGAGCCGCCGCCCGTACGGTTGGAAACGTTGATCACGCCGATGATCTTGCCGCCGAGGCGAATCGGCACGGAGATCAGGCTACCGCCCCGGCCGCTACGCCGTCGCGACTTGCCGGCAAAGCTCGATTGCGCGATATCCGGGATCAGCAGGGGCTCGCCGGTCGCGGCGACATGGCCCGAAACGCCCTCGTTGATGCGGGTGGCGACCTCGTAGGCAACCTTGGGCATGGTTCCATAATGGGCGTAGACACGCAGGGTCGCCTCGGCGGGAATGTCGTCCCGCGCCTCATCCTCGCCCAGCAGCATGATGGAGGAGCGTTCGGCCGACAGCAGTTGGGCCGTCATCTTCGCCAGTTCGCCCATGGCGTCGTCCAGACTTTTATGCCTTTCGATCAACGCGGAGGCGTCGATCAGACGAGATATGAAATCCGCATCGTAGGACATGTCGCTCGCCGTTATCGTGTCGCCGGATTCGCCGTGCAGGCGGTGTGCCCCTGCACGGCTCCCGTCTATCAGCATAGGCCACCCGTGGCATGCCAGGCGATAGTTTGTTCTTATCGCCAGAATGCTCTCCGCACGCGCCCCGGACGCGACAGAACGCCATCGCGACCCAACGACCCACGAATCGCGCGGAAATGCGCTTCGAGTTTCGCGGCTAGCTCACGCTGGCGAGTCGCCCCAGGCGTTCCTCGGCAGCGGCACGGACATCTTCCACCGGGTCGTCGAGCAGGCGGCGCAGGGCCTGGCGGCGGACGCGGGGGACGGCAGCGAGGCGGACGGCCCAGTCTGGGTCCGTCAGCATGCGAACCGCCGCCTCGGCCGGCAGGCGGGCGGCCACGGCGGCGCGCACCTCGGCGGCCGGGTCGTCGGCGAGTTGGGGAAGCAGCGATTCCGGCAGGCGCTCGGCAACGGCCTGGCGCACCTGACGGTCGCGGTCGCGCACCAGGGGCAGGAGCTGCGCGGGAGGAAGGCGCCGCGCGAGCCAGGTGCGCACCGAATAGTCGGGGTCGTCGAGCAAGGCGGGCAGATCGGCCTCGGGCAGACGCGCGGCCACGGTGATGCGCACCTCGCGATCCGGGTCGCGCATCAGTTCGCTGAGTCGCTCAGGCGGCAGTCGGACGGCCACCGCGCGGCGCACGGCTTCGTCGTCGTCGTCGATCAGCTCCAGCACCCTCTCGTCGGGCAGATAGCGCACGATGATGGCGCGGGTTTCCCAGAAAGGGTCTTCGATGTAGGCCGGGGCCAGCTCGGGGTTGCTACGGAAAAAGCGGTCGATGCGCCGGCCGCTGCAGGCCATCACGCAGGCATCGTCGGGACGGCAGCGACCGGCCGCGGCGCGGATGGCATGTACGCAAGCACGGCAGTCGGTGAGGCCGGTCGCGGACGGACCGCAACGGTCATGCCCGTCGACGCCTTCGTGTGCGCCGCCGCCCATTCAGCGCCCGGTTGCGGTGCCGTGGCCGACCGCACGCCGCCACTGTCCCAGCAGGCCGCCCAGCCCGACCGACCAGCGGCCGGCCACGCCCTGGCTCTTGAGAGCGCGCACATACTGCGCATCGCCTTCGAGAATATGCTGCCGCCACCCTTGCGTCAGATAGGCGACGAACGTCTCGTTCAGGCGTTGCTCGCCGGCATGGTGGCGTTGCAGGAAGATTTCCAGCTCGATCAGCGCGGCGTCGTGCAGCCGTTTATGCGCCGTATATTCCGGGTATACCAACAGACGCATCGCATATTCTTCCATCACCAGATGCACGCGGATGTAATCGATCAGGCGCGTCAGGCACTCGTCGATCGCCCGCCGCTCATCGAGGCGCGCCACCGCCGCGCTCAGGGCGTCGATCTGCTCGAACACCAGACGGTGCTGCTCGTCGATTTCCGCGATGCCGAGTGCGTAATCCTGCGTCCAGGCGGCGGCTGTCTTCATGTCGCCCCCATCGCGCGCCGTGGCGTCGATTCAGTACGCGCCGCCACGACGCCACCTCAGCAGGCCGGTCACGCCTGGCAGCCAGGCGCGCGCCGCGCCCTTTTTCATCAGCGTGGGCACATATCGTGCGTCGTCGATGAGGATATGCCGGCACCACCAACCGCCTATGAATTCGAAAAATTCGAGCGCCACTTCGCGGTCGCCGGCGGCATGACGCCGTGAAAATGCCGCGATCTGGCGCACGCCCTGCTCATGGGCGCCCTTGTGGGCTTCGTAGCCGGTGTAGGCGAACATGCGCAGCACGCATTCCTCCATGACAAGATGGATGCGCGCGTACTCGGCCATGCGCTCGATGATGTTGCCGATATGCTGGTGCGAGTCCCCGTGGACAATGGCTTGCCGCAGCTCCTCGATCTGTTCGAACACGATCTTGTGCTGCTCGTCGATTTCCTGGATACCCAGTGCATAATCGCGCTTCCAGCCGGCGTATTCGGTGATGTTTTCGATCATTCGCGTTTTACCCTCGGCGCAGCCGACGCGCTTGCTCGCGGGCCGGCTGCGCGGTCAGTCGTCTTCGTTGCTCACGGCCGCCAGCAGCAGACCGCTGGCGGGCTCGGGGTCGTCCGTCAGGCTCAGGCAATGGTCGCGGGCATCGACCAGATAGATGCGCAGTCCCGGCCGCTCGACGTAGGGGCGGACTGGATCGACCACATCGTCGGCGGCGCAAGTCGTGAAGTGCACCTGCGGATAATGCTGGCGCAGCTGGCTCAGCGTGTCGGCATCCAGCTCGCGTCCGCCGAGGCGGTCGGCGATGGCGGTCGGCAGGATCGGGTCCATCGTGTCAGACCTCCTCCCGACCGGCGGACGCCTCGAAACGCACCCGCTGCTCGGGCGGCAGCCCCATCAGCTTGGCCAGCCACGGCGGCGGCGTCTCCACCATGACGCGTTGCAACTCGTCGAGCACGGCGTCGGCGGCTGCGGCCTCGCTCAGCTTGATGGGATAGATGCCGGTCTTGATCACCTTGGCCGCCGCCGGCCCGCCGATGGAGGCGAGATAGAGCACATGGCAATCTCGGATCAGCCCGGCACGGAAGGCGTTCTTGTCGTCGGCGTCGCGCTCGTCCGGCAAGGCGGCACGCCGCACGTCGATCAGGCGGCGCTCGGAGGTCGATACCTGATATACCAGGAAGCGGCTGCAGGCACCGAAATGCCCATCCACGCGATCGGCACCGTCCGAGGCACAGGCCACGCGCACCGAGCCCGGCATGTCGCCCTCGGCATAGTCCTGCAGTGGCGGATGGGCCGGGTCTTCGACTCCTTCGCCGCGCAGCCGCGCGGCGGCCAGCTTCAGGGCCTCGGCCGGCTGCGCGGACAGCTGCGGATGTCCCTTGAGATCCTTGACTCTGAGCGCATCCAGCGCATCGTCGGCCAGCGGCGCGCCGAGCCGTTCGAGCAGGATTTCGAGCAGGCCCTGTACGCCCAGCGCGGGCAACTCGCGCGCGGCCAGGCCGATGCGAAGGGCCGCCTCCCGGCTGAGCATGGCGGGTGTGTTCATGGCGCATCCCTCCCGTTCACAGGCGCCTGGCGCGCAGGGTGATCGGCAGATTCGGCATCGTGGACAGGGGCTCCAGGTAATAGCGCGAACCGTCCATGAGCTCGACCTCGCCGCCCCAACCATCAGGGCCATCGAATTCCAGACGGGCGATGGTTTCCTCGAGATCCTTCTTGGCCACGTAGAACGACAGCTTCCCGCTGGGGTCGCGTCGGATCATCACGTTCGGCATGGCAATACTCCTTGGCGCCGGGCGCCGACAAGAGAACCGCGCCGGGTATCTTCCCGGCGCGGTTCGCGGGGCTCAGCGGATCAGGTCGTAGTTGTAGTCCGTCGTGCCCATTCCGCGGGTGTCGTCGTCCAGACGCGCCAGCACTTCGTTCACCAGGGTCTTGAGGACGTGCATGGCACCCTCGTAACCCAGCGTGGTGTCGCGGTGCAGGTGATGACGGTCGAAGATCGGGAAGCCGAAGCGGATCAGCGGAACCTCGAATGCCTCGCCCTTGTGCAGCGTATCTCGCTGGATGAACTTGCCGTAGGAGTTGCCGATCAGGAAGTCCGGCTTGTCGGTGAACACCAGCGAACGCAGGTGCCACAGATCGCGGCCGATGTGGACCTCGCAGCCCGTGCCGTATGGCGAGTCGTCCAGGATCTTGTCCATCGCCTTCTTCCAACGCTTGTTGGCGTTGTTGGCCAGGATGTGGACCGGCTCGGCACCCAGCTCGAGCAATAGCTTGGTCATGCCCATCACGAAGTCGGGATCGCCGTACAGCGCATAGCGCTTGCCGTGCAGCCAGGCATGCGAGTCGGTGATCATGTCGACCAGGCGACCGCGCTCCTTGGTCAGGGACTCCGGAATCGGCTTGCCGGTGATCTCGGAGACCTTCATCAGGAACTCGTCGGTCCATTCCAGCCCCATCGGGATATTGAGCTTGGGCGCCTCATGCTTCCAGGTGTTCTGCACGTATTTACGCGTCTTGTCGGACTGCCAGGGCTGCAGGAAGAGCGTGTCGAATGCGTTGGGGGCATCCTTGACCTCATCCATCGTGGTGCCGCCCGCATACATGCGGAACTTGCCGTCGGCAGGCGTATCGAGCACTTCCGTGGGGTCGGACAGCATGGTCGTCTCGACACCCATCTCTTCCAGCATGCGCTTGATCACGCGGAAGTTGCCGAGATAGGTCTCGAAGCCGGGGACGACGTTGAGCTTGCCGTTGGCACCGACCTGCTTGTCTTCCATGTAGTTGAGCGTGAAGTAACGCAGAATGCCTTCCTGCATGTTGTCCCAGCCGGTGGTATGCGAACCCACGAAGCTCGGCGTATGCGCGAAGGGGACGGGATATTCCTGTGGAATATGCCCTTCCTTCTTCGAGTTGTTGATGAAGGCGTTGAGGTCGTCGCCGATCACCTCGGCCATGCAGGTCGTGGAGACCGCGATCATGTCGGGCTTATACAGCGCCTTGGCGTTTTCCAGGCCGTCGAACATGTTCTTCTGGCCGCCGAACACCGCCGCATCTTCCGTCATGGAGTCGGACACGCAGGCGATCGGCTCCTTGAAGTGACGGTTGAAATAGGTGCGGAAGTAGGCCACGCAACCCTGCGAACCGTGCACGTAGGGCATGGTCTTTTCGTAGCCCAGCGCGCAGAGCACGGCGCCGAGCGGCTGGCAGGCCTTGGCCGGGTTGACGGTCAGCGCCTCGCGCTGGAAGTTGAGTTCCTGATATTCCTTCGTGGTGGTCCATTCGAAGACCTCGCGAATCTTCTCCGCGGGGTGCATCTCTTCGTATTTCGCACGCTTGTCGCCGATGACCTTCTTGTATTCCTCATTACGGAACAAGGGGTACGACGGCTGTATATTCTCGACATCTTGGCTCATCGGGGTTCTCCTCGCCGCGCCACTCATCCGTGGACAGACGGCTCAATGGGAAAATCGTGTTCCGGGTTGCGTGCCCGGGACTCGCGTCCCGGGCACGGCCCGCAGTCTTACGCGTTGGCCGCCAGCGCGGTCTCGGCATCTTCCGAAGCCGCCCACGGGGTCTTCACGAAGGCCCAGCAGGGGTTGTTCAGGGTCATGTCCATGTCCCGTGCGAAGATGGCGAAGCCGTCGTAGCCGTGATACGGACCCGAGTAATCCCAGGAATGCATCTGGCGGAACGGAATGCCCATCTTCTGGAAGATGTACTTCTCCTTGATGCCGGAACCGATCAGGTCGGGCTTCACCTTCTTCACGAATTCCTCGAACTCGTAGCCGGTGACGTCGTCGTAGATCAGCGTGGCGTTGCCCATTTCCTTGATCGTGCGGTCGTAGTCATCGTTGTGGCCGAACTCGTAGCCGGTACCCACGACTTCCATGCCCAGATCCTCGTACGCGCCGATGACGTGACGCGGACGCAGGCCGCCGACGTAGAGCATCACGCGCTTGCCTTCCAGGCGCGGACGGTACTTGGCGATGACCGCGTCGTACTCGGCGCGATACTTCTCGATCACGCGCTCGGCGCCTTCCTTGATCTTGTCGTCGAAGTAGCTGGCGATCTTGCGCAGCGACTCGGCGATCTTGGTCGGGCCGAAGAAGTTGTACTCAACCCATGGAATGCCGTACTTCTCTTCCATGTGACGCGAGATGTAGTTCATCGAGCGGTAGCAGTGCAGCAGGTTCAGCTTGACCTTGGGGGTCAGCTCGATTTCGGCCAGGGTGCCGTCGCCGGACCACTGGGCCACCACGCGCAGACCCATCTCCTCGAGCAGGATGCGCGAGGACCAGGCGTCGCCGCCGATGTTGTAGTCGCCGATGATCGCCACGTCGTAAGGCGTCGTCTCGAAGCTGTTGTCGTTGTCGCGGTTGGGCAGCACCCAGTCGCGAATCGAGTCGTTCGCGATGTGGTGACCCAGCGACTGCGACACGCCGCGGAAACCTTCGCAACGCACCGGCACGACCGGCTTTTCGATTTCCTTGGAGGTCTTCTTGGCCACCGCCTCGATGTCGTCGCCGATCAGACCGATCGGGCACTCGGACTGGATCGACACGCCTTTGCTCAGCGGAAACAACTGATCGATTTCCTCGATCATCTTCGCCAGCTTCTTGTCGCCGCCGAACACAATGTCCTTCTCCTGGAAATCCGAGGTGAAGTTCATGGTGCCGAAGGTGTTCACGCCGGTGGTGCCGACGTAGTAGTTGCGTCGGCCGGCACGCGAATACTGGCCGCAGCCCACCGGGCCGTGGGAAATGTGGATCATGTCCTTGATCGGCCCCCACACCACGCCCTTGGAGCCGGCATAGGCGCAGCCGCGGATCGTCATCACGCCGGGCAGCGACTTGCGGTTGGAAGTGATGCACTTGTTGGACTTCTCCAGCGACTGGTCGTTGGTCGCCAAGTGCTTGGCGCGGTCCTTGCGCGCCTTCTCCGGATAGACTTCGAGCACCTCCTGGATCAGAGCCTCGGTTTCTTCTCGATTGATCAGGGTCATCGTTTCGATCTCCATGCACCGCGCCGACCGCCCATCCGCGGACCGACGCGAACAAGATGCGCCGGCCCCGGGCGGGGCCGGCGTTCGTTCATGCCGCTCAGGCAGTCGCCTCCGCGACCGCCTCGTCGGCAGCGGTCTTGCCGACGATGCTCAGATCCTCCTCGTCCATGATGCCGAACTCGGTCAGCAGCTCTTCGAGTTCGTCCATGGTGCAAGGCGTGGGGATGCAGAACTGGGTGTTCTCCACGATCTTCTTCGCCAGCGCACGATACTCGTCGGCCTGCTTCGCCTTCGGGTCGTACTCGATGACGGTCATGCGGCGAATCTCGGCGCGCTGCACGACGTTGTCGCGCGGGATGAAGTGGATCATGCGGGTACCGAGCTTGCGGGCCAGCGCCTCGATCAGCTCGTCTTCACGGTCGGTGTTGCGGGAGTTGCAGATCAGACCGGCCAGACGCACGCCACCGGAGTTGGCGTACTTCACGATGCCCTTGGAGATGTTGTTGGCCGCGTACATGGCCATCATCTCGCCGGACACCACGACATAAATTTCCTGAGCCTTGTTCTCGCGGATGGGCATGGCGAAACCGCCGCACACCACGTCGCCCAGCACGTCGTAGAACACGAAGTCCAGGTCTTCCTCGTAGGCGCCCTCTTCCTCCAGGAAATTGATGGAGGTGATCACGCCGCGGCCGGCGCAGCCAACGCCCGGCTCCGGACCGCCGGACTCGACGCACTTGATCTCGGCATAGCCGCTCTTGAGCACGTCTTCGAGTTCGAGATCCTCGACGCTGCCGGCCTCGGCCGCCAGCTCCATGATGGTGTTCTGGGCCTTGGAGTGGAGAATCAGGCGAGTCGAGTCGGCCTTCGGGTCGCAACCGACGATCATCACCTTCTTGCCCATCTCTGCCAGGCCGGCCACCAGATTCTGCGTGGTCGTCGACTTGCCGATACCACCCTTGCCGTAGATTGCGCACTGACGCATTACCATCGCTTTATCTCCTATGGGGAAATTGACCAAACGTGCTTACGCCAGCGTCATGGAGCAAGCGATGTGCCAAGATCGCAAAAACACCCAATGAATTGTTTTAATAAGGTTTTTTTGATCAAGCCCGCACACGAAGCTGCGTAGGCGACGCGACACAAACCCACACGGGTTGTCTGGATAGCGACAAAGCGCACGTGCTACGGGGGCACCACAGGCGCGGGCGCATGCCACCGGCATCGCGCCCGCAGGATAAGGATATCGACTCGATGCGGACGGACGCCCATGACGCGCGCGGGTGATGTCGGGGCAAAACCGGGGGGAACAGGGATGACGGCAAACCGGAGCGGCGAGAAGATCGCCGCTCCGGCTGCCTCGGGGATACGACGGGTCAGGCGCGCAACAGCGCCTTGGCGAGACGCTCGGAGATCTGATCGGCGGTGAACTGCGGCTCGTTCGGCGGATACAGCGTGTCCTCGTCGAACTCAAAACCGTGCTCGCGGGCGAGCGCGAACATTTCCTTGAGCTTCTGGCAGCCCTTGAGCTGGGCACCCAGCGCGGCGTCCGCGCGCGCCTTGGCGGAAAAGGCGGCAATAGCCTGAATCGACATGATGGTCCTCTTGCGGGTGTGGGTGAATCGTGCTGCTGTCCGTTCGTCCGCTGCGACCGAAAAAACCGCAGCGCCGCGTTGCTCGTCGCTTGTTTGGCATCGTCAAACTTCGCGCCCGCGCCTCGATTGGCGGCTGATAGACCCGCCACATCGCATGAACGGACGCTCGTCAGTCCCGAGCTTCCGCTTCCTCGGCGCCGGTATAGCGGCGAAACCGTTTTTCGCGCGAAATGCCGAGTATCTTGGCGAGCCAAGGCGGCGGCGAATGCCGGATCACCTGCTGCAGATCGGCCAGCACGTCTTCCGCCGGCCCGCCCTCCAGCTTCTTCATTGGATGAATATCGGCACGCACGATCTTGGCGGCCGCCGGCCCGCCCACGGAAACGACATACAGCACCTGACAGTCGCGAATCAGATCGACCCGGAAAAGATTCTTGTCGTCGGCATGGTCGGCCGCCGCAGCCGAACGGATATCGATCAGGCGTATCTCGCCGGCGGAAACCTGATAAACCAGAAAGCGCAGACAGGAACCGAAATGTCCGTCCAGATTAGCGCCGCTGTTGGAGGCGATCGCCACGCGGATCGATCCCGGCATATCATCCTCGGCATAGGCCGCCGGCCTGGGCAAGCTATCGTCCTCGCTGGTTTCGCCCCACAAAATGCGTACCGCGAGCTTGATCGGCTCCAGTCCGCCCCGATCCATGCCGTCGGTATTCTCGCTGTCCTCCTCGCCGTCCAGGCTGCCGATACCGGCCTTGAGGTCGGTCACGGTGATGCGTGCGAGCTTGTCCAGATCGAGCGGCGTGCCCAGTCGATCGTTGAGCACCTCGATCAAGGTGGACAAATCGGTGTCCGGCAGACTGCGCGCCGCCAGTGCGATGCGCAGCGCGGTGTCGCGGTCGATATTGGCAACGTTCATCGTCAAAGCCTCAAAAAGTGAGCCGGGTCAGGCCTGCGGCGGATGCGTCCGACTGCTCGGCCGGCGTGCGCGCCGTCACCGACAGCGCATGCAGGGTGCCGCGACGGATATCCTCGGCGAACAGCGCCAGCACCGCCCTCTGCCGCGCGAGCAGCCCCATGCCGGCAAAGGTCTCGCTGACCACCGTCAGCTCGAAGCTGCAATCCTCCCCCGCCACCGCGATCGCGGCGTCCGGATAACGCGCCCGCACGCGCCTGACGATTTCGCCATCCTGCATGACGTCTCCTCCACTCAGCAGGCGGCGGCGCGCAGCATGGGCACGAGCTCGCCGCTGGCCAGCATCGCCTCCATGATGTCGCTGCCGCCGATGATTTCGCCCTGGATGAACAATTGGGGAAAGGTCGGGAAATCGGAAACCTCGGGCAACGCCTGCATGATCAGCGGCGACGACAACACGTCGACATAAGCGAAATCGACGCCGGAGGCGCGCATCACAGCGGCCGCCTTGGCGGAAAAACCGCAACGCGGCGCCTCGGGCGTGCCCTTCATGTACAGGATCACGGGATGGTCCTTGAGCTGCTGACGAATCTGGTCGCTGGTCTTCATGTGAAACTCCGCAGGCGAAGGGGATGAATCGTTCAGGCCGGCAAGGCGATGTCGCACGACGACTGATGCCGCTCCCATGCGGCCCAGCCGCCGGCAAGGTTGTAAACCCGCCGCAACCCGATTCGGGTCAGAAAGGCGCACAGGTCGCGGCTGCTGTGGCCGTGATAGCAGTAGACCAGCACCGACAGCGGCTGGTGACGACGGCTGATCAACGCGTCGATCACCTCGTCGCTGGGCGGCATCGCATGCGGCAGCCGCCCCCGTGCCTGCGCGTGCGCGTCGCGCACATCGATCACCACCAGATCATCCCGACCCAACAGGGCATGCACCTCGACCGCATCGATATCCTGGTAGCTCATCACCGCATCCTCGTCGTCATTGTGTCGTCGAGAATGCCAAAGCAATGCGCGTACCAACCTAAAAACAACCGTTATCGTTTGTTTTTATTTGAAATAATGACGAACAAACGAAAACGATGCCTGTCGCAAACGCGACAATTGACATCCTCCGCACCCTTGAGCGGGATTGCGGAGGGCATTCACGAGGCGGACGCGCAATTACGCTGCACGGTATTGGCATCGCCGCTCCCCACAAGCAAGGCACGATTTCATTTATACGGCACCGCCGCGGATTTATCGGAGGCCTGGTCACGCGGCTCAGGCATACCCGGCCGGCGGTAACGAATACGCCTGTTCGATTTCGAGCGTCGACATATTGCCGAAGGGCGTCGACCGCCGCCGATGATTGAACCCGTCCGCCCTGCCAGCCGGAATAAATGCCGCGACCGATGCCCCCGCTACCCGGCAAACCGCGTATGCACTTACGGTGAATATCCCATCGCCTTGCTCTCAGGGCTCAGTCTTCTCAAAAGACGGGGACAGCGGCAATTCCCGACCCGCGAGGCAACTTCGATCCTACCGACATACTCCAGAAACGATGTGCCGGCACCATCTCGCCGAACACACTAACGTGGCCTTTGCCCCCTCTTCCAGTGCGCCCAGGCGGTTGGACAGCAAGTGGATTTAATTATTTTTTAAATATAAAACAATATATTTTTATTCTTATTTTCTGTCGTAATTGACATCGCCATCCCACTTCGCCTAAAAATCCGCAATCGCCGGCTCGGCGAGAAAAACGATCACAAAGCACCACCCCAAGACACGCGGTTCATAAGCCCGGACCCAATGGGCGGCTCGACACGAATAAGTTTGTAGATACAACCAACTGTCTTGGCGCCTTGCGGTGACCATGACGGGCATCCACCACCTGGAGGAAACAAGAGCGTGAATACGTTCATAACGAAAAAGGCACTACCCCTGTCCTTGCTGGCCGCTGCAGGCCTGGCAATGACGCCCGCGGCGCACGCGATGAGCTTCAAGGCATCCGGGCAGATCGATCGCGCCCTGACCTATGCCAACAACGGCAAGCAATCCGATGTCGCCAGTGTCGACAACAACGGCTCCAATTCCCGCTTCCGCTTTACCGGATCGCAGGAAATGAGCAACGACATCAAGGTCGGCTTCCACTATGAGATCGGTCTGACCCAGCTGCCGTCCTCATCCTGGGACATCGGACAGAATTCCAACGGCAGCGTCCAGCTCGATACCCGCATCGTGGATGCCTACCTGCAGGGCGATTTCGGCAAGCTGAGCTTCGGCAAGGGCAACGGCGCCGCCTACTATGCGAACACCATGGACCTCTCCGGCACCGACTACATCGGCGGTGGCGTGTGGTACGAGCTGTACAGTGCCGGCATTACTTTCGTCGACAGTAACGGCAATACCATCACCACCATCGGCAAGGTCATGAGCCCCTTCAACGCCATCGGTCGTCAGAACCGCGTGCGTTACGATTCGCCCTCGTTTGGCGGACTGGTGATCTCGGCCAGCTATGACAACGGGGCCGCCACCGAACTCGCCGCCCGCTACAAGGCCAGCCTCGGCGGCGGCGCCAAATTCATCGCCGGCGCGAGCTGGGTGAATACCGGCAACCAGAACATCACGCTCAACCCCGGCACCGGCGTCGCGACCAGCGGCTCGACGGATTACACCCGCCTCAAGATCTACAACGGATCGGCCTCGCTGCTGCTGGCCAATGGGCTGAACTTCACGGTATCCGTCGCGCATCAGCAGACCAACAAGGTCACGAATCAGGGCACCTACGCACAGAAGGGGTACGACGCGACCAACTATTTCGGGCAGGTCGGGTATATCGTGGGTCAGAATCACTTCGCGGTGAACTATGGCCAAACCAAGGACATGATGTACAAGGGCATCAAGGGCTCGCAGATCGGTGCCGCCTATGTTTACAACTGGACCAACGCGATCCAGCTCTATGCGTCCTACCACAATTACAAGCTCAATCTTCCCGGTTACGTGAAGACGGGCATGGGCGTGGGCAACGCCCAGGACATCAATCAGCTGTTCATCGGTACCCGTATCAAGTTCATGTAAGCTTGTGCGGCAATGCGTTCATGCGGTGTCGCCGGCAGGCGGCACCGCCCACTGGGGGAAGCCATGAAACCGATTCTGTCGGGGACCGCCGCAGCGATGGGTCTGACACTCGTTCTGTCGGGCTGCGGCCCGCTCCGCCCGGCGCACATCGACAACATGCCCGGCAGCGATCGCATGGCACCGGGCCCAGGCGTGATGGACCGTCACTCGCCCTATGCCACATCGGATGGCTTGATGCTTTATTCCGACAATCCAAGGCAGCCTTCCGTATTCGGGAGCAAACGGGCACCCACAACATCCGAGGCACCTAACACACCCGAAAGCAGCCAACCCAACGGCGCCGCACGGGCGAAGACGCCCGATACCGGCCTGCCAGCGTCCGACCACAACGAACAGGAAACCTTCAAGGCCTTCGAGGCCTATCAGCGTTTCATGCGGTTGCCGAAGGATTCGAAGGCCTACCGTGACTTCAAGGCCTGGCTGCAATGGCGGCGTTACGAAGCCTGGAAGAACGCCCACGACGCCTCGCCGAAACAACCTTGAGACCGGTCGCCGCAAACCCTCATGGAGATGCCTCTTCGCGAGCGAAGGCTGCCGGCCTGCATCCGCATCGCTGATTCATCCATGATTACGCGCAAGCCAGGCGCCGCTTCGACGCACACGGTCGAGCAGCCAGGCCGCCAGATCGTCCGGCATCATCAAGACATCGGCAAAGACACTTGCCCGGGCCGCGGAGGCGGTCGGCCAGGAAATGGGCGCAAGGGAGAGATTCGGGCGCAGGGTACGCTCGATTTGGCGGAGGATTCCGCCGGAAGAACAGGCCTCAGGCGGCCTCGGACTGATCGAATCCTTCGGTGTTCTCGTGCGGATCGTCGGTCAGCGGCACGACCTCGAGGCCGTTGCTTTCCACGAACCAGACGATGTATTCGTAAACACCGGGTTGCCGGGTCGCAAGGATGTCAAAATCGACATGGATGCAATGACCGTATTCCTCGTGATACATCGGGCTCAGATGCGGAGCATACTCGAGCACCTTCGTATCGTGATGAAACACGCCACCGCTCTCCGCGACGCGCTCGGACCAGTTTGACGGTCTGAACTTGCGCCCTTTGATATACCCGGAGATGATGCAGGGTCCCTTATAACTCAGTTTCATGGCGATCACTCGCAGTTGTTCTTAAAAGCCGGCCGATCCGTCAAGGCGCCGGCATAGCCTTGATGCTTTCCCGAAGTTGAAGTGTGAAGGTCTGGCAGATGCCATCGGCAGCCTGATCGCCCGGCGAAGCGGATTGCGACCAAGACGTGCATATGATAACGCCTGTGTCGGGAATTGCACCCGCTGATTCACACTACGATGTATACAGCCGACGAACGGGCGCCGGCATGGTCCGGTCGGTGAATCCGTCCACGCCGCTTCCGCGCCGAACTCGATTCGCATCCTTCTTGAGGTGACACGCAAGATGGGCGCGAAGGGTTGCATCCAAGACCCTCGCGGGCGCGCAGCGGCATCAGGAACCCTCCTCATGCGCATCGGGCACCTCGCCCGCCAGCACGACACGATCGCGCCCTGCCGCCTTGGCCGCGTACAGCGCCGCATCAGCCGCGACAAGCATGGCCTGCGGCGCGTCGTCACCGGCAATGTCGGCAACGCCTGCGCTCAGCGTGCACGTAAAGACCTGGCTGTCGTGGTGGAACTGCAGAGCGGCGAAACGCCGTCTGACGTCGTCGATCGCCAGACGGGCCTCGTCCGCCCTGCTCGCCGGCATGATGACCAGAAATTCTTCGCCGCCATAGCGGCCGATCCGGTCGGACTGCCGCAACCGCTGCTTGAGCAGATGGGCCAGCGCACGAATGACCCGGTCGCCTTGCGCATGTCCGTAGGTGTCGTTGACACGCTTGAAATGGTCGATATCGATCATCGCGACCGACAGGCTGTCGCGCTTCCGGCGAGCGCGGGTCAGTTCCGCGTTCAGCGCGTCCTTGATCGGACCATGCTTGTAAAGCCCGGTAAGACTGTCGAGATACATCAACTCGGCCAGCTGCCGGAAACGGTATGCGCGGACGCTGACCACTGCCACCAATTGGGCATCGGAAATCGGCTTGACGAGGAAATCGTCGGCGCCGCGGCTCAATGCTTCTATCTGGCGCGCGTGATCGGTTTCGGCGGAAAGGTAGACGATCGGCAACCCGACCCATTCGTCGTAATAACGGATGATCGTGGCCAGATCGGGGCCCGCATATCCCGACAGATCGACGTCGAGCAGGATGAGTTCCGGGCGAAAGCCGGCCACGCGCTCCACGATCTCGGTGGGTTCGCTCAGCACTTCAGCGCGCATGCCTGCCGCCGCCAGCACGAGGCGATAGTGCTCGGCCAGGGCCAGATCGTCGTCCACGATCAGAACGCGATAGGCCTGATCGCCGCGCTCACGCAACATGGCGTCGATACGCGAAGCCAGTTCGGAGGCATCGACCGGGTGCTGCAGCACTGCGTCCGCCCCCATCCAGGCGGCGCTCAAGCACGTTTCGAAGTTCATCGTCCCGGTCAGAACGACCAGCACGCCCGAAAACCGCGCGAGCCATCTGGATTCGTCGCCGAAGCCGTCGAGCTCCGCATCCACGATCAGCGCATCCGGCAGGTTGTCGGCGTCGGCGTCGGCGTCGGCGTCGGCGGGAGAATCCAGACGCTTCACACGATAATCGAACTGCTGCAGCGCATTGCCGAGATCCTCTCGCAAGACGGGATCGGGACTGAGTATCCACACGGATCTTCGCTGGCCCGTAGCGGCCTCGGGAGATCGCGCGGCCTGCGACCGCATGGCCGCCGATGACGATGCCGGCTGTTCTGCCGTAATGTCGGCCATGGCGTCGATCGCGGCCGCAAATTCCGTCAGGGTTTCCATCGGGACCACCGTCTGGGTATCGGCCTCCAGCCAGGCTTTCACGCGCGTTTCCAGGCGTCGCGCCGCGTCGCTGAGTTGCGGCAAGCCGAAAGTACCGCCGGAGCCGCTCAGACGGTGCAGACGGTCGCGCAGGCTGGCCAACGCGACCCGATCCAACGCCTCGGGCACCAGGGCACGGGCCTGTGTGCTCAGGGCATTCAGCTCGTCGTCCAGCGTTTGGCGATAGGCCTGCTTCAGGCGCGCCAGTTCGCGCTCGATCGCTTCCCGGTCGATCTGACTCATCCGCCGCCGCGCTCCGCCCAGAGCGCGCGGACTTGGTCGCTGAGCGTCATCGGATCGAAAGGCTTGGGTATCACGCCAACCGCTCCTATGGATTCGTATTCCTTGACTTCGTGCTGCTGAATTCTGGCGGTCATGAAAATCACCGGAGTCATAGACAAGGCCGGCAGCTCACGAAGTCTGGCCAGTGTCGTGGGACCGTCCATGCCGGGCATCATGACATCCAGCAAAACGATATCCGGCGAGAAACCCTCCGCAATGCGTAAGGCATCCTCTCCCGAGCTGCAAATCTCGACGCTGAAACCGCCAACCATTTCGAGAGCCACTCGCGCAACCGCCTGGATATCCGGCTCATCCTCCACATAAAGCACGCGTTGCAACGCTTTCATCTTGCCATCCCTTTTCAAGTCGGGTTTTGGTCGGAAGCATCGCGAGACGACGAAAGTCGTCGCAATGCTGCAATCATTTGTGCCGTGTCCACTGGTTTTTCGAACCAGCCTGCCAGCACGATATCGCCCCACGATCCCACTTGCTCGGCATCCAGTTGCGACATCACATATATGGGTATGCGTGCGCCGGCCTCGTCGCGAGCGGCGGCGCTCAATTTGTCAAGCGTCTCGCTGCCGCTCATGTCCGGCAGCATCAGATCCAACATGATGGCGGCATAATGACGCACGGCCAGCCGCTCGATCGCCTCATCGCCGCGAAAACACAGGTCGGCCGCATAACCTGCATCGCGCAACGCCATTCCCACACGCACTGCGGTTTCCGAATCGTCCTCGACCACCAGAACCCAGTCCAGATCGGACTCGTCGCCATCATGTTCGGGGACAAATCGTGCACCTTGGCGTTCACCGACCTCGCGCACTTCCGGCACGATCGGCAAATCGATGTAAAAGCAGGCGCCCCTGTCCCCGCCAGACTCATAGCCGACCCGCCCCCCCATGCGCTCGGCCATTTCCTTGGTGATCGCAAGACCCAACCCCGTCCCGCCTTTCGGTCGCGCACTCGAACCGTCCGCCTGGGCGAATTTCTGGAACAGGCGCTCCTGGAATTTCAAAGGCACGCCTGGCCCCTGATCGCGCACCTCGACACGCCAATGCGTATCGTCAAACCTTCGAACGACAATATGGACATCGCCGCCGGGCGGTGAGAACTTGGATGCATTGGAGAGAAAATTCGCCAAAATCTGCTGGAATCGCTGCGCATCGACGCAAACCCAGGCATCCTGGATTTGGCCTGAGAGGATCAGTTCAACCTCATGCTGCTGGGCATAGTTCTGATTGGATTCGACAGCGGCGTTGACGAGCGACCACAGCCTGTGCACACGCATATCGAAATGCATCTTACCCGCCGCGATTTTCTCCATATCGAGCAGATCGTTGATCAACAAGGTCAGTCGGGTACTGTTATTGTGCGCAATCTCGATCAGCGAGCGCGCCTTATCAGGCGACTGTATCAACGCGTCGCTGGCCAACAGGCCCAGAGCCCCGCTGATCGATGTCAATGGCGTGCGCAGCTCGTGGCTGACCGTGGCAACGAATTCGTTCTTGAGTCGCTCGGCATTGCGCCGCTCGGTAATATCGCGCACCACAGCGACAAACCTGACCCGGCCGTTCTCGTGAATTTCAGATAGCGACAGCTCCATCGGAAAACGCGTATCGTCGCGACGTATGCCTTCGATCTCGCGGTGCAGCGCCATCGGCATGCCGGTCATGCGATAAGCCTGCAGCTCGTCGGCAAAAGTCACACCGTCGCCCGGGGAGAACAGATCGGGCACATCCCTGTCGAGCACTTCGTTCACGACATAGCCGAATATGCTTTCTGCAGCGTGGTTGAACGACTGAATTCGACCGGTATCGTTGATTGTCAATATCCCGTCTACGACATTGTCAATGATCGCTTGTACGAAACGTTCGCGCTCGACCGATTTTTGCTCCGCCAGCACCCGCGCGCTGATGTCCTGCACGATGGACCAGACGCGTTTTTCGCCGTGAGCGCCTTCGATCAAGGTGCTGCCGAGCAACGCTGGAATACGCCGGCCATCCTGGCGGACAAACTCCACTTGACCGGGACCGTAAACGCCGCGCTCACGCAGCGCCGCCATCTGATCGTCTCGACCATCATTGTTTTCGAAATACGTGACATCACCGATTCCCAATACAGTCAGCTGTTCTTCCTCGTATCCCAGCATGCGGCAAAGCTCTGGGTTGGCCTCGACAAAACGACCGTCCTCAAAACGATGCAGCGCGATACCCACCGGCGAGAAACGGTACAGGGCAGCCAATTTGCGCTCACTGGTCTGCATGGCTTCCTCAGCCAGTTTGCGGGAAGTGAAATCCTCGATTTGCGACACGAAATGCACCGGTTTTCCAGTACTGTCCCGTACCAGCGACACGCTCAATGAAGCCCATATGACACGGCCATTCCGATGCAGATAGCGCTTGTCCATCTGATAGCTGGCGATGTCGCCGCGTAGCAACTGATCGACGTAGGCGAGATCGGTATCGAGGTCCTCCGGATGGGTGATATGCTGAAAATCCGTCAGCAAAAGCTCCTCGCGTGTGTAGCCGAGTATCTCGCAGAGTTTGTCGTTAACCTCCAGCCATTGTCCCTGGAGCGAAACCAAGGCCATGCCCAGCGGCGCGGTGGCAAACGCGCCGCTGAAACGTTTCTGGCTGAGCTTGAGTTCCTCGGCAATCGCGCGGCGCTCGGTCACATCCCAGACGAAACCGTCGATCCATTGCAGGCGGCCAGAGTCATTCAGCACGCCACGGGCTTTTTCCGATACCCAAAGGTAATGCCCGTCGGCATGTCGCAGCCGATAATTGAATTCATACGATTCGCCCCGACGCAGTTTCTCCAGCGCCCTTGCCGTCTCATCGCAATCGTCCGGATGAATAAAATACCGCCATCCCGAACCGCCTGGCCGCAAGAAACGCTCCGCCGGAAAACCCAGCAATTGCTCGATCTCTTCGCTGATATAGCGCACCTGTCGAGCATCGTCGCCTTCCGTTCGATAGACCACACCCGGCAGGTTGGCGACCATGCCGCGAAAACGCTGTTCGCTCGCCTGCAGCGCTCTGCTCGCTTCCATGAATTCCGTGATGTCGGTAGCGATACCCAGAAAACCGTTAAGTTGGCCACGTTCGTCGCGGATGGCTGTCACGGTCAGCCTGACCTGCCGATGGTTACCGTTCTTGTGCACGTAGGTCCATTGGCGCGTCTCGGCCGCGCCTTCCCTCGCCTCCGCCACGAACACCTCGAACCCCTGAATCTCGCGGTCATGCTCGCGGCTGAGCGCTTCGCCGCGCGCGCGCACTTCGGATTCGAGGTGGAATGCGGCCGGCGTACGCAGGCCGACCATTTCATCGGCGCGATAACCCAACAGGCGTTCGGCGCCAGAATTGAACAGCGTGATCTGGCCATCGGTATCCGTGGCGATCACCGAAACACCGGTGGACGAATCGATCACCGCCTGCAGGAATGCGCGCGCCTTGCGAATTTCCGCGGCCTGCTCGCGACTGGCCGTGATGTCGGTGTAGATGCCGTACATCATCTGCGGGCGGCCGGGCTTGAGCCAGCTGACCACACGCCCGCGCGTATGCATCCAGAGCCAGCGCCCATCTTTGTGACGCATGCGGTATTCGGCATCGTAAAACGGCGTCTGCCCCTGAAAATGCGCATCCAGCAACTGTTCCGCCTGCGCACGGTCATCCGGATGAATCAGGGTTTTCCATGTCTGCGTACTGGTCGGCATCAATTCCTCGAGCCGGTAACCCAGCATTTGCGCCCAACGTTCGTTGAACACCGTCCGCCCGGTCGCAACATTCCATTCCCATGTGCCGGCGTCGGTGCCTTCGATGATGCTTGAAAGTCGCTGACGCTCGCGTTCGAGCGCATCTCTTGCGGTCTTGCGTGCGGTGACGTCGGTGATCACGCCATGCCAGAGTACGCCACCGTCGGGCAGTTTTTGGGGGGTTGCGCGCCCCTCCACCCAGAGCGTCCCACGCTGCGGATGATCGACCCGGTATTCCGCCTGCCAAGTCGTCAGATCATTGGCCGAACTTTCGATCGAGGCGATGATCTCCGGCACGTCAGCCTCGTGCAACACGGCAAACACCGGCGACGCATCTTCACGCACGTCATCGGGTCTGACGCCGTAAATGTCGGCGATGCCTTCGCTGGCATAAGGAAAACAGCTGGTGCCGTCCGCTCGCTGCAGGTATTGGTAAACCACACCGGGCACATGTTCCGACAGTTTTTGCAGACGCCCCAGCAAATCGTCGCGCACGGCCTGCTCGCGCTGAAGTGCGAGTATCGAGCCCAGCCAGCGCGAAAACAGACGCAGGAAATCCCGATCGGCCTCGTCGAAACCGTCTGCCTTCGTCTCGTGCGAAGAAAAACTCAGGGCGCCGAAAATCTGTCCTTCCACCCATACCGGGATGCCAATATAGGATTCCATGCGAAAGGTGGCATGGCACGCGTGATCCGCATAGGAAGACGCCGACATGTGTGCGATCGCCAGCACATCGCTACCGCCGACGACCAGACTGCAGTAGGTGTCGCCAAGCGGGAAATGCTGTCCCTCATGCAACTCGCCGCCGGGCGACACCTGTGCCCACACCTCGAAGTCGTCGTCGACGATACGACTGATGATGCCGTAGCTCATGCCCAGGTAAACGGCACCCAGCTCCAGCGCATGCGACAGTTGGCTGCGCACGTCATCGGAGGGATGGGCGGCTATTTCGTTGAGCGTGCGCAGCGCGCGCTGCTGCCGCCCCAACCGGTCCTGCACCTGTTTAAGTTGCGACAGACCCTGCGCGACGCCGAGCTGACCGACGCTTCGCCCCTCGGTATCGAGGATGGGCGTGATGGAAAGCAAAACCGGCACCTCATGTCCGTCGGCATGCCGGTACTGCGCCTCCACCAGCACCTCGCTATTGTCATGCGCCTGGTCCACGGCATTCAGCCACACACCAAAGCAGCCGTAATCCGCCAGATTGGCTGCGGCGCGCCGATCCTCGGGCAACAGAAGATCGGTGGCGATCCGGCCGATGACATCCCGAGCGCGGTAGCCCAACATCGCTTCGGCGGCCGCATTGAAGCGACTGATCCGCCCATCCGGCGTACAGGCAATGATGGCCGCGCCGGCGCTCGACAACAGCGCCTCCTGGAAGGCTGCTTGCTCGGCGTAATGTCTGAGCGT